>CAMFDU010000013.1 GCA_945949175.1 Gulosibacter massiliensis
GCGTACATCTCTGCACGTTTCCTCTATATGTCAAGCCTTGGTAAGGTTCTTCGCGTTGCATCGAATTAATCCGCATGCTCCGCCGCTTGTGCGGGCCCCCGTCAATTCCTTTGAGTTTTAGTCTTGCGACCGTACTCCCCAGGCGGGGAACTTAATGCGTTAGCTTCGTCACAGAAGCCGTGGAATGGCCCCTACAACTAGTTCCCACCGTTTACGGCGTGGACTACCAGGGTATCTAATCCTGTTCGCTCCCCACGCTTTCGCTCCTCAGCGTCAGTTACGGCCCAGAGATCTGCCTTCGCCATTGGTGTTCCTCCTGATATCTGCGCATTCCACCGCTACACCAGGAATTCCGATCTCCCCTACCGCACTCTAGTTGGCCCGTACCCACTGCAGGTCCGAGGTTGAGCCTCGGGTTTTCACAGCAGACGCGACCAACCGCCTACGAGCTCTTTACGCCCAATAATTCCGGACAACGCTTGCGCCCTACGTATTACCGCGGCTGCTGGCACGTAGTTAGCCGGCGCTTTTTCTGCAGGTACCGTCACTTTCGCTTCTTCCCTGCTAAAAGAGGTTTACAACCCGAAGGCCGTCATCCCCCACGCGGCGTTGCTGCATCAGGCTTTCGCCCATTGTGCAATATTCCCCACTGCTGCCTCCCGTAGGAGTCTGGGCCGTGTCTCAGTCCCAGTGTGGCCGGTCACCCTCTCAGGCCGGCTACCCGTCGTCGCCTTGGTGAGCCATTACCTCACCAACTAGCTGATAGGCCGCGAGCTCATCCTTGACCGAAAAACTTTCCACCCCCAGCGATGCCGCCAGGGGTCATATCCGGTATTAGCACCAATTTCTCGGCGTTATCCCAGAGTCAAGGGCAGATTGCTCACGTGTTACTCACCCGTTCGCCACTAATCCGGCAGGAGCAAGCTCCCGCGTTCATCGTTCGACTTGCATGTGTTAAGCACGCCGCCAGCGTTCGTCCTGAGCCAGGATCAAACTCTCCATAAAGGTAGTTCTGCCAGACCGAAGTCCGACAAATCTGTTGCGGCCGAAGCCGCAGAGTTGTTCTCTGACAATTTAGACAGTCTACTGACTTGTCCGTCTTTGTTCCAAAGGAATCTTGCCAACCACTAGCAAGCTAGTGATCGACGAGGTTATTTGGCATTGACTTAGTGCACACTGTTGAGTTCTCAAGGACCGTACGCACCTGGCTGCGCGTGCTTACACACCGCAATCAGGGCAACTTGTCCAACATAGCACCGAGGTATTCCGTATGCAAATCGTGACGATTTGCGAATCTCTTCGGCGAGATGTCGAGTTTAGTCCGAGCCGCCGTTGCTCGCAAGAGCTGGTTGCTGGCCTGATGTCCCGCTTGAAATTCGTTGACTTTTCGCCGACAGAATCTTTGGGGAACTTCCCTAACCTATGCCGATTTTCCCATGCCGGCAAACAAGGGAACAACCCGGGCGTGTCATAATCATCCATCGTTAGATGTATACACGATGAACGAATGTCACTAGCGTTGTTGCGTGGCTAATAAGTCAATCAGGACTGGCGGAATCCTTGCAGTCGCGGGCTGCCTTTTCGGTCTCGCGCCGCTCATCATCTCGTTCATCGCGCTGGCATTCGGAAGCGATATCGGCAACGTCCTGCACTGGTACACGTTCATGACCGCGCCCGTCGGTGCGGTGGTCGTGATCGTCGGACTAATCATTGCCATCGTGGGCGCTTCAAAGAGCACTCCCGAGGACTTCGCCGACTCTGTTTCGAACACCGCGGACAAATCCGGCCCGAAAACGGCCGCGACACAAGGGTCCCCCTCGGCGCCAGTAACTCTGCCGCCGCTACCGGCCTCGCTCGCGCGTGCGGTCAAACTCGCGTATGCGGTCGGATTCGGCGTTGTGCTCGTGAGCTGTGTCATGCGGGTGGCACTGTTTCAACCGGATTCCGGCATCTTGACCTTGTTCGACCTGATCCCCGCCTTCTTTGCGGGATGGTTTGTTTTTCTGGCGCGAAACGCTCACGACGGCCTGCAGTTCCTTCGCCTAGTCCAGTCCCAGATGATCGTGTCTATCGCCGGATGCGTAGCGGGGCTTTACCCGCTCGTATACCTGACCAGCGACATCTCAATGTTGGGCCACGAGGGAAGCGACGACTTTCAATCGGGCGGAACAATCATCACGGGGTTGATCCCGCTGATTGCGTCAATCGCGTCGCTTGTCTTCGCGGGCATCGCGCGGGCTAGTTACCGCCGAAGCATCGCGAAAGGCTAGGCGAGCTCGGCGTCTACGCGGGCAGATAACTCCGCCGCGGTGACACCGGTCGGTCCCGACTGGTCGTGAGTACCCTCGGGGTACGTTCCATGAAGGCCAGGGACGGGTCGACGCGTTCGCGGATTCGATCGAGGAGTGCTTCGTGGTCGGGAACCGGCCAGTCCCCCGCGAATCCCCAGTTCTGAACGTCAACAACCAACAGTGCGCGCATGCGGTTACTCCTTGATGAGAGCGGCGAGGGTTTTCTTGCCGCGGCGCAGGATAGAAATTCCACCGGCGAGGGTGCGGTCGCCGACAACATCGGTTTCGCCGGCAACGGCTTCGTTGTTAATCGCCACACCGCCCTGTTGAATGGCACGCCGCGCGTCGGAAGCGGACGAGCACAGGCCCGTCTCGACGAGTGCGACGGTGACGAGAGTGTCGGCGGTCACGGTCGCCTGGGCTAGTTCCGCCGTCGCTCCGCGCACAGTGTCTGCGTCGAGGGCGAACAGGTCGCCGTTCCCGAACAGTGCGGTGCTGGCGGCGACGACCGCATCGGCGGCCGCATCGCCGTGCACGAGCGCGGTGACCTCCCACGCGAGTGTGCGTTGGGCTTCTCGTTTGGCCGGTTCTGCCTCAACCTGCGCAGCAAGCGCCTCGATCTCAGCGCGAGACAAGAATGTAAACACCTTGAGTCGGTCGATGACGTCGGCATCGAGAGTGTTGAGCCAGAACTGATACATCGCGTAGGGCGAGGTCAGGTTCGGGTCAAGCCAGACCGCGTTCCCCTCGCTCTTGCCGAACTTTGTGCCGTCCGAGTTAGTAATGAGCGGGGTGCCGATAGCGTGCGCCGAGACACCCTCGACCTTGTGAATCAGGTCGGTGCCACTCGTGAGGTTTCCCCACTGGTCACTACCACCGGTCTGAAGGACGCAGCCGTACTGGCGATACAACTCGAGGAAGTCGAGAGCCTGCAAAACCTGGTACGAGAACTCGGTGTACGAAATGCCCGCCTCGGAGTTTAAACGCGCGCTTACCGCGTCCTTCTTGAGCATCGTCCCGACCCGGAAGTGCTTGCCGATCTCGCGCAGGAAGTCGATGGCAGACATCGGCCCAGTCCAGTCGAGATTATTGACGAGCCGCGCGGGGTTTTTGCCCGAAAAATCGAGGAACTTGGAAATCTGTGACCCGAGGTACCCGACCCATTCGGCCACCGTCTCGCGGTCGTTGAGGGTCCGCTCGGCGGTGGGCTTGGGGTCTCCGACCAGCCCGGTCGAACCGCCGACGAGTCCGAGCGGGTTGTGCCCCTTCAACTGAATTCGACGCAACAACAGCAATTGGACGAGGTTCCCGAGGTGAAGGCTCGGCGCGGTCGGGTCGAACCCGCAGTAATAGGTGACGGGGTCTCCCTCGAAGAGCGCCTTCAGTTCATCGGCGTCGGTCGAAACGTGAACCAGCCCGCGCCACTGCAGTTCCTCCCACAGGGTGGCGAACGACGGATCGTTGGATTGGCGATGAAGCGCGGTCGTGTCGACCATCAGTAGAGCCCCTTTCGAGCGTCGGCAACCGCCACAGGCAGTGCGGCCAATTGTTCGGCTACGCGAACCGGTGCGGTGCCGCCCCTGCTCGTGCGCGAATCAACGGAACCCTCTATCGTCAGAACTTTCCGAACCTCGGGCGTCAGGTGCGCCGAGATTGACGCATAGTCGGCGTCGGAGGGTTGGTCGAGCTCAAGATCACTTTGTTCACAGAACTGCACGAGTGATCCGGTGATCTCGTGCGCGTCACGGAAGGGCACATTCTGGCGAACAAGCCACTCGGCGACGTCGGTCGCGAGCGAGAATCCTTGTGGAGCGAGTTCGGCCATCCGCTCTGTGTTGAAGGTAACCGTCTCAACCATTCCCGACAGCGCAGGCAACACCATTGCCAACGTATCCACGGTGTCGAAAACGGGTTCCTTGTCTTCTTGCAGGTCTCGGTTGTAGGCAAGCGGTAAGCCCTTAAGCGTCGTCAACAATCCGGTGAGGTTTCCGATGAGCCGTCCTGCTTTTCCACGCGCGAGTTCGGCAATGTCCGGGTTTTTCTTCTGAGGCATGATGCTCGACCCGGTTGAATACGAGTCGTGAAGGGCGATGAAACCGAATTCGCGCGTCGCCCAAAGAATGAGGTCTTCTGACAGTCGCGAAATGTCCACACCAATCTGTGCTCCGATGTAGGCGAACTCGGCGATGACGTCGCGAGAACTCGTTCCGTCGATTGAATTGTGCGCCGCGTGGGCAAGTCCTAGTTCGACGGCCACCGCGTCGGCGTCAAGCCCCAACGAGTTCCCCGCGAGTGCGCCACCCCCATAGGGAGACACGGCCGATCGACCGAACCAGTCGCGAAGCCTTTCGATGTCGCGAACAAGTGGCCAGGCGTGCGCGAGAAGGGTGTGCGCCAGCAGGACGGGTTGAGCATGTTGAAGGTGGGTTCGACCCGGCATGATGGCTGCGGGGTGCGACTCAGCTTGGGCGACGAGTGCATCAATCAACCGCGTGAGTTCGACCGACAGTGCCCGCGCCGCGTCGCGAAGGTAAAGGCGCACCAGGGTCGCAATCTGGTCGTTACGGCTGCGTCCGGCTCGGAGTCGGCCGCCCAATTCAGGTCCAACCTCGGCGATGAGCGCGTTTTCGAGAGCGCCATGGATGTCTTCGTCGGATTCTTGTGAAGCCAACGAGCCCGATTCAATAGCCACGGCGATGCGATCAAGTCCTGCGATCATGTCCGACAGGTCTGACTCAGTCAATAGCCCAGCAGTGGCCAGCGCGCGTGCATGAGCCTTCGAACCCTTTATGTCATAAGCCGCAAGTCGCCAATCGAAATGTGTCGATTTCGACAAGCGAGCGAGCTCCGGTGAAGGTCCGCCCGAAAAGCGTCCTCCCCAAAGGGAACCCTCGTTCGTCACCATTGGTCAATCCTACGGTTACTGCCGTTAGGACGCCGTGAGGAGGAAGTGCAGCAATGCCTTCTGTGCGTGAAGGCGATTTTCAGCCTGGTCCCAAACGATGCTCTGAGGTCCGTCAATCACGTCGGCATCAACTTCGTATCCACGATAGGCGGGAAGACAGTGCAAGAACAAAGCCTGCGCGTGCGCACGTGACATGACGTCGGCGGTGACTCCGTAACCCGCGAAATCTGTGATGCGCCGTTCCTTCTCAGATTCCTGACCCATGGAAATCCACGTGTCCGTCACGACGATGTCAGCACCCGAAACCGCCTCTGCGACATCATCGGTGACGAGAACGGATCCGCCGGTTTCCGAGGCGATGCGGGTCGCCGTCGCACGGGCGTCGGCTAACGGCTGATAGGCCGAGGGCGTCGCAACACGCACATGCATACCCGACATTGCCCCCGCCAAGAGGTACGAGTTGGCCATGTTTGACGAGCCGTCTCCGACGAACGCGACCGTCAGCCCGTTGAGCGAACCCTTGTGCTCGTGAATCGATATGAGGTCGGCGAGCAGCTGACACGGATGGAAGGAGTTCGACAACGAATTGATGACAGGCACGTTTGAATGGTCAGCCATCTCGTCGATGTCAGTCTGAAGAAAAGTGCGCCATACGATTGCTGCAACCATTCGGTCGAGCACACGAGCAGTATCGGCGATGGATTCTTTCTCACCAAGCTGGGACTCCCCCGCGTGAATAATCAGCGGATTGCCGCCCAGATCTGCGACGCCAACACTGAACGACACCCTCGTGCGCGTCGACGGCTTGTCAAAAAAGAGTGCGACCGACTTCGGCCCAGCGAGGGGCTTATGAGAATAGGGGTCGGCTTTCATCGCGATGGCCAGGTCGATGATGTGCTGTTGTTCTGCGGGGGTGATGTCGTCGTCGCGACGGAAGTGACGAACCACGACTATTCCCGCATCGTTGCGTTGTGACGGGACGCGGCGACGGCAACACCGGCGAGCTTGGCGTCGGTCGCATCCTGTTGGGTGAGGGTTTTGTCAGATGCGCGGAATCGCAGCGCGAAGGTCAAGGATTTTTGGTTCTCGTCAAGGCCGGTTCCGCGATAGTCGTCGACGAGATGAGCGCTCTCAAGAAGTTCCCCCGCACCGTCAATGATCGCTTTCCGAACGTCGGCGGCGGGCACGGTCTGGTCGACGACAAGCGACACGTCTTGGGTCGCTGCAGGGAACACGAGCACCGGGGCCGCGACGACATGGTCTGGTGCGCGAGCGATGATTGCATCAAGGTCAAGGTCGAGCGCAGAGACGACTCGGGGTAGGTCGAGTGACATCGCGACGCTCGGCAGCATTTCGCCAGCGAAACCGACCGAGTCATCGCCCACGAAGACCTCGGCGCAACGTCCGGGGTGAAACGCGTGGTGGGTACCTTGGCGAATCTCGATGTCGACACCAACAGCGGTCGCGACGGCGTGAACCGCGTCGATAGCTTCGCCGAGCCCCGAAGGTACGGCGGTCTGACCGGGTTGCTTGGTGGTCACCGGTCCCACGAACACCGCGGACACGTGCCACGGCTGGGCCGGAACGCTGTCGTACAGGCCGTCAAGAGTCGCGACGTTGGGCCGCACGTTTCCGATGGGGATGGACGTTGAACCCGTTGCGCCGACCGGCTGGAACACCACACCGACTTCGTAGATTGCTAAAGACGTGAGCCCGCGAGCGACATTGCGCTTGGCAATATCGAGAATCCCGGGAAGCAACGACCGTCGAAGTTGCGCGACGTTGGGGTCGAGCGCGTTCGCGAGCGTCATCGCGGGGACGGACGTGCCATCGACAGAGCCGAAGAGCGCGTTGTGTTCAGAGGTGACGAACGGGTAGGCGAGCACTTCGGTCATTCCAGCTCCGGCGAGAACCTGCGCAACACGGCGACGAGCAGCTTGCGCTCGTGACAGCCCCTTGCCAGGTGGTGCGACCGGAATCGCGGACGGGATGCGGTCGTAGCCGTGAATTCGGGCGACTTCCTCGGCAAGACCGGGAGCGTCTACCAGGTCCGGTCGCCACGACGGTGGCGTGACGGTCCAACCGTCTTTCGCCGTCGAGATGGTTGCACCGATGTCCGTCAAAACAGCTTCAATCTCGGTCGACGAGTAGTCGACGCCGATGAGTTTGGCGGTGAAGTCAGCGGCCAGGTGGATTGCCGCCCGTGGCTCGAACTCGACCAGGTCGGTGCCGAGTGCGTCGGCCGTTCCGCCACCCAGTTCGACGAGAAGGTCGACGACGCGCTGCGCAGCGGCACGCGAAACGAGCGGGTCTACCCCGCGAGCGAAACGCTTGGATGCCTCGCTCGGCAACTTGTGTCTGCGGGCGGTTCGCGCGATGGTCACGGGGTCGAACGTCGCCGCTTCGATGAGAACGTCAGTCGACGCGTCGTCGATTTCCGTCGTCGCACCGCCCATGACCCCCGCCAGACCGATCGGACCGGATTCGTCGGTGATGAGAAGGTCTTCCTCGGACAGCAGGCGAACCTGCTCGTCGAGGGTCGTCAGTTTTTCGCCCTTCGATGCTCGTCGTATCGTGATTCCACCCGTCAACTTGTTGAGATCGTAGGTGTGGGTGGGCTGGCCGAGTTCCATCATGACGTAGTTGGAAATGTCGACAGGAAGCGAAATCGAGCGGATACCCATGAGCGCGAGGCGTTTGATCATCCATGCTGGCGTGCGACGCGTGCGGTCGAGATCGCGCACGACACGGGTGACGAAACCGGTGCAGCCGACGACACCACGAATCGGGGCAGTGTCGTCGATCGTGACCGAGAAACCTGAACCCGGTGTGACCGTGACGGCCAGCGCGGGGTCACGGAAGTCAGAACCGGTAGCGTGGGCGTATTCGCGCGCAACCCCTCGCATCGACATCGCATAGCCGCGATCGGGCGTGACGTTGATTTCGACGGCAAAGTCGCTCAACCCGAGAAGTTCGATCGCATCGGCGCCAACCTCGGGGTCGAGTCCCATCTCGGACAGACGGAGGATGCCGTCGTGCTCATCGCCGAGTCCGAGCTCTTTTGCCGAGGCAATCATTCCGTCAGATACGTGCCCGTAGGTTTTCCGAGCGGCAATGGGGAACGGCCCGGGCAGTACCGAGCCGGGTAACGTCACGACCACCTTGTCGCCGACCTCAAAGTTCGCCGCACCACAGACGATTCCGCGCACAGCGTCGTCACCTGTTGTCGCAACGCGAACTTGGCACCAGCGAATCGTTTTTCCATTGTCTTGAGGCTCCGGAGTGAACTCGAGTACTTCGCCCACCACAATCGGACCGGAAATCTCGTTCGGGTGGACGTCTTCTTCTTCGAACCCGACCGTCACGAGGGCTTCGTGAAGATGTTCTGCTGTGACGTCAGCGGGAAGCGCGACCCATTCGCGCAGTTGGCTTGCGGGGATGCGCACCTAGATCACCATCCCGAACTGTTGCGAAAAGCGAACGTCGCCCTCGACCATGTCGTGCATGTCGGCGACGTCGTTGCGGAACATGAGTGTTCGCTCGATGCCCATGCCGAACGCAAAGCCCTGGTATTCGGCCGGGTCGATGTCCGCCGCACGCAACACGTTGGGGTTGACCATTCCACAACCGCCCCATTCGATCCAGCGAGCGCCGCCGCGGAATGTCGGGTGCCAGATGTCGAGTTCGGCGGATGGTTCGGTGAAGGGGAAATAGTTGGGTCGCAGGCGAATCTTGGCACCTTCGCCGAACATCGCGCGGGCGAGGTGTTCCAGAGTGCCCTTGAGGTGCGCCATCGTCAGCCCCTTGTCGATGGCGATTCCCTCCATCTGATGGAAGACGGGAGTGTGGGTGGCATCGAGTTCGTCGGTTCGATACACCCGACCCGGTGCAACTATGTACACGGGAAGTTCGCGCGTCAACAGGGATCGAATCTGGACGGGCGACGTGTGCGTACGCATGACAAGGTGACGGTCGACAGGCTCAACAAAGAACGTGTCCTGCATTGCGCGGGCGGGGTGGTCCTCGTCAAAATTGAGAGCATCGAAGTTGAACCACTCGTTTTCGAGTTCCGGTCCTTCGGCGATCTCCCAACCCATTCCGACGAAGATGTTCGACATCTCTTCCATGAGCAGGTTGAGCGGGTGGCGGGCGCCAACCCGGTGACGGGAAGCAACCGCGGTGACATCCACCGATTCGGTCATGAGGCGGGCGTGTTCTTCCGCCTGCAGAATGACCGATTCGCGAGCAGCAAAAGCCTGGTTGATTTCGCTGCGGGCCTGGCCGACAATCTTTCCCGCTTCCGCCTTCTCGGCGGCGGGAACATCGCGCAGGGTCGAGTTAATGACGGAAATCGGTGAACCGTCTGCGACAAACTGGGTGCGCACCTGCTTGAGTTCGTCACCCGTCGCTGCGCCAGTGATTGCGGCGAGTGCTTCGGCGACAACGACAGCTAGTTGTTGGGGAGAGATGCTGGACACTCCCCAATCCTAGACGAGAGGCGGTTTAGCGCTGCTCTGGGCGAACGCGCTCGCGTATAGGCAAACACTGGCCGCCGTGGCAAGGTTTAGAGACTCCGCTTTGCCGTATAAGGGGACCGATACGACGTGGTCAGCGAGCGCCCGAGCGTCTTCACTGAGGCCGTGGGCTTCGTTGCCAAAAATCCACGCGGTTGGCTTGGACAAGATAGAGGACATGGTTGGGATGGATTCACCGTCTGCGGCTGCTGCAAGAATTGTGACTCCCCTGCCAATGAGCCATTCGATGACGTCCGCGAGGTCATCGTGCTCAATGATCGGCAAGTGAAAAATCGAGCCGGTGCTCGAACGAACGAGTTTGGGGTTGTGTAGGTCGACAGAATTTCCGGTCAGTATCACCGCGTCCGCTCCGGCGGCGTCGGCCGCGCGAATGACGGCTCCTGCATTTCCCGGGTCGCGGATTTCGTCGCACACCGCAACGAGTCGAACCTCGTCGATCGACGAGAGTGAGTGGGACAGGACCTGAGCCACCGCAATCACGCCCTGCGGGTTGACGGTGTCGGCCATGACCTCGAGCACTTTGTCGGACACTTCGTCCATCACCGCCGGAGAGCGTTCGGCCAACTGGATGATTGCACCGTATTTCTCGGCGAAGGCTGCGGTGTAGAAAACATCGACGACTGAAGTTGGCGAGAAGGACAAGAGTTCGCGGACAGCCTGTGGTCCTTCCACAACAAACACCCGTGCCTCGTCACGCCTAGACCGTTCAGCAAGTCGGGCGATGGCCTTGACTTGAGGGTCTGCGGGATTCGTGATCACCTTTAGATGTTACCCAACGAGAAACGAGGCCCCGAGCGAACCCGAGACCTCGTTCGAAATAGCGCTAGCTAGTCCTCGTCGTCCGATTCGTCGTCAGAGTCATCCTCGTCATCCGATTCGTCCTCGTCATCCTCGTCATCCTCGTCATCCTCGTAGGCATCGTCTTCGTCGTCGTCCTCGTAAGCGTCATCGTCTTCTTCGTAGGCGTCGTCGTCTTCCTCATATGCGTCATCGTCATCTTCCTCGACAACAACCGGAGGGTCGACTGGCGTGCTCGGGTCCGGGTTGACACCAAGGTCAATGAGAGTCTGCTCGATTGTTGCAAGTTGCGTCGTGAGGTTGGAGTCGAGGAGTGCGGCCAATTCTTCCGCCGTCAGCGAGGAAACACCGTCCACCGAATTTCCGGCCGCGTCTGTCACTGCGGGGGCCAACAAATTGTTTGCCATCGCGTCGGCAATGAGTTGACGCAGGGTGTCCGAATTCGCAATACCCAACTGTGCGGCAACCGCCTCTGCCAGATAGTTTGCAATCTCGTCGTTCGTTGCCGCGTTGGCCGAGGTGGTTGCCCACCCGCCAAATCCGATGAGTGCAGCCGCGGTGGCTATCGCCATCGCTTTCGTCAGTTTGTTCATCTGAATCTTCCTTTCGCTGGGCTCCGTGGTGAGCACACTTGAACGCTAGAACGCCGTCGAACCGCCGTCTACAGACTTTGACAAAAATTGGATATCCCTTTGCTGTTTGTTGGACTAACAAGTGCTTTCGAGCGTGAAACGAGCGAAGTCCCCGCCTTTCGACGGGGACTTCGACTTCGCGTGGGGCGAAAACTATGCCTTAGGTGCCGAGGTGTCCTTGGGCAGAGCAGCCTTCGCAGCCTTCGCAATAGTCGCGAACGTGGCGGCGTCATTGACGGCCATGTCGGCGAGCATACGACGATCAACCTCGATGCCCGCAAGTGCGAGCCCCTGGATGAGTCGGTTATAGGTGATGCCGTTGAGGCGTGCAGCGGCGTTGATGCGCTGGATCCAGAGGCGGCGGAATTCACCCTTCTTGGCGCGACGGTCTCGGTAGGCGTAGTTCAGCGAGTGAACAACCTGTTCCTTGGCCTTGCGATAGAGGCGTGAACGCTGACCGCGGTACCCCTCAGCGCGCTCGAGTATCGTACGGCGCTTCTTTGCCGCGTTGACCGCATTTTTTACACGTGCCATGTCAGTTCCTTAAATTCGGTCTCGGGCTACTTGCCGAGAAGCTTCTTGATGACCTTCTGGTCGGCGGGGGCGAGGACTCGGTCCTTGTTGAGGCTGCGCTTGACGCCGCTCGACTTGACCTCGAGGTTGTGGCGCATTCCCGCACCTTGCTTCTTGATCTTGCCGGTACCGGTGATCTTGAAGCGCTTCTTCGTACCCGAGTGGGTCTTCTGCTTCGGCATGTTCTTCTCTTTCGCTATTCCGCTGTGGTCGGGGTCTCGGGGGCGGCGGGTGCCGCTTCCGTTGCCTTGGGCTGTGCCTTGGCAGACTCCGCTTTCGCGTCGGACTTGTTCTTCAGTGGGGCGATCACCATCGTCATGTTTCGGCCATCAACGGTCGGAGAGTGTTCCACTGTTCCGAATTCGGCTACGGCTTCGGCGAACTTGTGAAGGAGTCGCACACCCGCCTCGGGGCGGGATTGTTCACGACCTCGGAACTGGATCATGGCCTTGACCTTGTCGCCCCCCTTGAGGAACGTCTGGGCATGCTTGAGTTTGGTTTCGTAGTCGTGGGTGTCGATTTTGAGCCGGAACCGAACCTCTTTGAGGACGGTCTGTACCTGGTTTCGACGTGCTTCCTTCGCTTTTTGAGCGGCTTCGTATTTGAACTTCCCGAAGTCCATAACTTTGACAACGGGTGGTTTCGCTTCCGGAGCTACTTCGACAAGGTCGAGGTCAGCTTCGCGCGCAATGCGCTGTGCGACCTCGAGCGTGACGACGCCAACCTGTTCGCCGAGGGGCCCGATGAGTCGGACCTCGGGAACGCGGATGCGCTCGTTAATTCGCGGATCGGTGATATGTGTCTCCTTTGGTGCTGCGTGCAACCGGTAATCCGGTCGCGGCGGACAACGCCCCAAGGAAACATAGAAACCTTAACCCCGTGAGGGGACGCACCCTTTCGCTGCCGGTTGCCCGGCGGAGTACAACGACCCGAAAATCATCTTACGATTGTCAGGTGGGATTTCTCCGCTTCCTTGTTCGGGTTACCCCGAAACCTCCATCAGAATAGCAGTAATCGCGACTTCGCGCATCCCGCCTCGAAAGGCCTTCATGTCTGACTCCCCCAACGCCGACCACGACGCCGCTCTCGACATCGCCGATGTGGCCGCGGTTGAGGTGCTTCAGGAGGTCGCCGTTCATCTGATGAGCGCCGCCGCCGTCAAGGTCGGACTGGCCGAGGACGTCGAGCCGGATCTCGCCGAAGCCCGCATGCTCATCAACGCGCTCGCGGGGTTCATGACCGCCGCCGCCCCCGAATTGGGCGATCACCACGCCCGGCCGCTGCGTGACGGATTGCGTTCGCTACAGCTCGCGTTTCGCGAGGCTTCGGTGATTCCCGACGAGCTAGGGGCTGGTCCTGGCGAAAAGTGGACGGGTCCTGTCGTCTAACTACGGAACAAACGGTCGAGGGTTCGAACCCCTAGGGAATAAAATGAATTATGGATCTCCTTGCAGACCGGTCACTGAGCGCAAGCACATTTCGCACCGTTGCTCCCTCGAATTTGCCCGAATCGGCGTCGATTGTGATTGTGGGAGGGGGGATCATCGGCTCGAGTATTGCGTATCACCTTGCTCGCCTGGGTCACAAAGACGTACTGCTGGTCGAACGCAATGTGCTAACCAGTGGGACAACGTGGCACGCCGCCGGTCTCATCGCTAATGCACGAGGCTCCATTGCGCTGACCGGCCTCGCGAAGTACGGAGCGTCGTTTTATTCGACCCTGCACTCCGATACTGGCATCGATATCGGGTACAGCACACCCGGATCAATTAGCCTTGCCCGCACCGACGCTCGCGTGGACGAACTTACGCATGCCGCCGACATTGCTCGTCACTGCGGCGTTCAAGCCGAGCGGTTAAGTCCAGAGGCCATCACAAAGTTATGGCCGTTAGCGTCGATGGAAGCCGTGACCTCTGGACTTTACTTCCCTGATGATGGCTTTGTGAATCCCGGTTTCGCGTCCCTGGCTATGGCCCAGCAAGCGCACCTAAGCGGAGTTGAAATCCATGAGAACGTGACGGTCGAAGAGATAGTGACACGAGACGGTCGTGTAATCGGAATTCGGACCACAACAGGCGAAGTGTCAGCAGATGTCGTAGTCCTGGCGTCCGGTTTGTGGAGTCGTGAACTTGCCGCCACCGCCGGCGTCCACCTGGCGCTATTTGCGGCGGAGCATGTCCATGTGAGGTCCGAGCCGCTGACCACCGACATCGCAGACCTGCCCGTGTTGAGGGACGTAGACAACAGTTACTACATCCGCCGCGAGGAGAATCGGCTTCTGGTCGGCGCATTCGAACCACGGGGAATCCCCCGGCAGACGAGCGAAATCAATTCCGCGGGCTTTGCTACCTTCCCGCCCAACTGGGAACATTTTGGGCCCGTCCGCCGGCAAGCGGAGCGAACAGTTCCGGCACTTGCCGATGCCGGGTACGAGCGCTTCATCAATGCCCCCGAAAGCTTTACCCCCGACAATAATTTTCTGCTGGGTGAAACTGCCGAGGTCGGTGGGCTTTTTGTCGCCGCGGGGATGAATTCGCAGGGCATCATTTACGCGCCGGGCGTGGGCAGGGCGGCGGCAGAGTGGATTACGACGGGTTCGCCGGATTTCGATTCGGCCTCCGTGGATGTACAGCGATTTTCCCGGCACCAAAGTAATGAGCGTTACCTGTATAGCCGGACTAGGGAAAGTCTGGGCCGTTTGTATGCCACCCATTGGCCAAATTACCAAGCAACGACAGCACGAAATGTCAGACGAAGTCCACTTCACGGTTCGCTGATCGAGCGTGGGGCGCGGTTTGGCGAGATTAATGCGATGGAACGTGCCAATTGGTTTAGCGGACCCAGCGTCGAAGAATCCTATTCATTCGGCAAACCAGGATGGTTCGACCAGGTTGCTCTCGAACACAACAGCGCGCGGGAAAACGTCGTCTTATTCGACCTCAGTGCTTTCGCAAAGTTTGAGGTAGTTGGTGACGGTGCTCTGGCCCTGTGCCAACGTGCCACGACAGCCAATATTGATCAACCCCCTGGGCGAGTTGTCTATACGCTGTTCTGCAATAAGGCTGGCGGAATCGAATTGGATGGCACTGTCACTCGGCTTTCGGAGAACCGTTTTTTGGTGGTGACACCATCGACGAGTCACACCAAGACATTCGGTTACCTCACGACCCTTTCACGAGATTTTGCCGCAACCGTGATTGACCAAACAACATCGCTTGCCACCATTGGCGTTGTTGGTCCCCGAAGCCGTGAATTGATCTCGCGGGTCTCTCCCGCCGACTGGTCCAACAATTCGCACCCCATCTATAGCGGACGTGAGGTTGAAATCGCGGACGGATTTGGGTGGGTTCTGCGATTAAGCTATGCCGGCGAACTGGGCTACGAAATCTACGTCCCATCTGACTTGGCAGTAAACGTATACGAAACACTGATGGATGCGGGTAAGGACCTCGGTGTTTGCCCCGCGGGTTTCTATGCACTCGACTCTCTCCGTAGCGAAAAAGGCTATCGACATCTCGGTCACGACATCGGTCCAGCAGACGACCCGTTCACCGCTGGGTTGGCATTCGCCGTTGACTTGGGTGACGACAGTGACTTCGTCGGCGCGGAGGCATTGAGAGCCATCGATCGCAGTTCGCTTGACAGACGTGTTGTTTATCTGGCAGTGAACGATCCATCCGTGGTGCTAAACCATGACGCGACCATATTCGCCAATGGCAAGCAGGTTGGACACCTGACGAGCAGTGCTTACGGTCATACTCTCGGACGTAGCGTTGGTTTGGGCATTATTGATAGAAACATCGACCTGGGTGCCGATTTCTCCGTTCGACGAATGGGACGTCTTTACCCCATCACGGTCTCTAACCGCCCGTACTATGACCCCGCGAACCTTCGCATGCTCGACAACGACGAAAGGGGCAGCCTCCATGCACACGTATGACGTTGTTGTTGTTGGTGCGGGGCTCGCTGGTTTGAGTGTTGCACGTGACCTTGTCGCGGCGGGATCCGATGTCATTGTTATTGAAGCACGGGCCCGCGCTGGCGGGCGCGTCGAGCAAACAACGACGGCTGACGGACGTCTGATTCAACTGGGTGGCGAGGTTATCGCCGACTTTCATACCTCGTATCGACAGCTGGTTGCTGAACTCGGTTTGACGGTTGTTCCGAGTTTCACCGATATTCCTGGTGAATCGACGTGGCTCATGCGCCACGGTGTTTTTCGGGGAGAGGACATGCCGTGGATGTCGGGGACCGACCGCGCCGTGTATGACCGGCTTGACCACGCCTTCGCCGATTTGGCCTCGGGAATCAATCCCGATGACCCCTGGTCCCATCCGGACTCGGTGGCTCTCGATCGAATCTCTTTTGGCGAATGGTTGCGTTCGGAGGGTGCGACCCTTGATGTTTTACGGGCGATGGAAACTCGGACTTTTGGACTCGCAGAAGACTCAATTGAACGACGTTCGCTTCTCGCGGACCTCCGTAAAGAAGCGGCCGCTGGTGCGAATGGTTTCTACGACTATGACGTGTGGGAGAACTCTAAGGTCTTAGAGGGTTCTGCGACGGTGGCCCTCACCATGGCTGAGGGTCTAGGGCACCGGATTCGTTACTCGACACCAGTGGCATCGATTGATATCGCGTCGGAGAAGTGCCGTGTTATGGCATTGACCGGGGAAACTTTTCACGCGCGCAATGTTGTTTCTGCTCTTCCCGCTGGTCCATTGCGCGATGTGACAATTACCGGAGTCAGCACGTCGCGATTAGATTCGCTTCACCGCCAACAACACGCACCTGTGGTGAAGTATGTGCCCGTTTACGAATCATCGTTCTGGGAGAACCAAGGGCAGAACGGTACCGGTTACTTCGAAAGCGCGATACTCGGCGGAACTTGGGTACAAAACGATGGTGTAATCTCCGCACTCGTTCCGGTCGACCGGCTTGGAGCTTACAACGCGCTTCCACCTAATCGACGCGCGGCAGTACTTCGGGAAGAATTGGTCCTCGCTTACGGTGAAGCCGCGGCGAACACCCAAGAGGAATACCTACGAAACTGGGGTGCCGATCCCTGGACACAGGGATACATCACATCGTGGCGACCCGGTGAACTCACCGCGGTCGGGCCACTTCATGGCACACACGAGCCACCATTCTGGGTAATTGGGTCCGATCAGTGGGTTTGCGGATACATGGAGGGTGCTGTTCGGACAGGACGCGAAACAGCAAAGTCAATTCTCGCCCATTAGAGCAGGTCCGCGGATCAGACGGTTGGGTTCGAATTTCGAGGTGCGCGCGCGCGTATCGTTCTGACTGTTAACTCTTCCACGAGGCCTGTTCAAGTGTGACGTTGAACGAGTCCTCGTATAGTGCGTTATTGCGCGACGAAAGAAGGGGTTTCGTCATCGCGTGATTGCCCCACGAATCCGAGTCGTCGAGAGAACAAATTTGAGTGACCCAACGCCCCGGTTCACCCATGCTTTCGTGTCGTGGCCACGAGACGTGGTCTGGACTGAAAATCCCTGATGGGACCGATTCTGTCTCTGAGCAGAAACCCAACCACACATTCGCGTCGCCAGCACGGAAACGAATCGGATGCCCAAAAGTGGGGTCTGCTTCACCCAAACCTCCGAGAAAGGGTGCGCGGGTTCCGGTAGATCCTCGAGGCGGCCGAAGTGCATGATCACCCTGCCCAAGAATGACCGAAGCGCCGAGAATCGACAGTGCGCGTGAAACAGAATTGGTCGAGAAACCAGAATTCGGCATGACTCCGATGTGAACTCCCGCGAAAGTGAGGAGCGAGGCGGTCTGGCTGGTTTCCGACACGGGGAAACAAAAGAATTCCGAATCGGGAGTGGCGATGAGAATTTCTGTCTCACCGCTGTCGCTGCCGCGCCGTCCCTGGACTACCAGTGAGTTGTTTGTCGAGGCAAATGCGCGCGTGTCGTCAATCCAGGTGTCGCGGTTTTCGGTCGTCGTCGGAAGCACGAGCAGGCGAGGCGTGCCGTCTGAGAGGCTCGGTGCCGATTCGATTTTCGTTGGGTCGCCCGACCAAACGCTGATGGTGACGGCGTTCGGCTCGACGTCTGATTCAGAGCCGACGAGACGGTGGACGTGAATGTCAGGCTTCCGTGCGCCAGGATTCGCTGGTGCTGGGGTTGCCGTCAATTCAAGGTCTGCCGTCACAAGGCCACGACTGTAATCGTTCGAGGCAACCACAACCGCGTTGGCGTCAATAATGCAGCTACCGCCGCTGAACACAACTCCCCGGTCGGTACCAATCAGGTCAGCCGCGATGATCGGTATTCCATACTCCGCTGCGCGAAGCGTCCAGGTGGCACTCGGTGCTGGTTCGGCTACCCATGCGGTCGAAAAAACAATCGCCTGAGCACCGCGCGCTAACGCCGACTCGACCGGCTCGGGGTAATCCAAATCGGCGCAGATCAATGGCGCTACGCGTCCAATCGGGGTCTCCCACAGCGGCGGAATCGATTCACCCGCAGTTGCCCACGAAAGGTCTTCGACAAAGAGGCACGTCTTGTCATAATGCCCGACGACTTCAGCCGGCGACACGAGCGTGCAGCGATTGGTGAGTCGGCCGGTGGTCGCGTCGAGGGCGGGGTGGCCGATAACCAGCCAAGACTCAATGTCCTTCGCCAAGTCAATCCACTCCGCGTGCGTGGCCGGGTCACTACATTTGACGGCGTGCGGCATTATCTCGGTAGCACTCGACCAGATGTAGCCCGTCAACGCCATCTCAGGGAACACGACAATCGAAGGACGTGGACCGTCATTGGACAGAAGAATGTCGCGGGCCTGCTTCAGATTTGCGTCAACATCGCCGTGAACCGGTTCGAACTGCAAAGCGGCCACTCGGACGCGGGAGTTGTTGGGACGTGCGTCGGAAAGGGACACGCTAAAAAACGATCACGGAACGCGTGCGCTCACCTCGTCGCATCGCGTCGAGAGCGTCATTGACGTCGTCGAGCCCCACACGATCCGAAATGAGGTCGTCAAGAGGCAACTTACCCGCGAGATAAAGTTCCGCGATTCGCGGGAAGTCGACGAGAGGAACGGACCCCCCGTAATTTGATCCGACGAGGGTGAGCCCCAATTCGGCGAAGCTCAGCGGGTCGAAGGTTGCGCGATGACCAACGGGAGGAAGCCCAACAATCACCGCGGTCCCGCCCGCTCGTGTGATGCTCGGGAGGTCCTCGATGCTTCCCACTCGACCGATTGCCTCGAAAGAGTAGTCGACACCATCGGCAACGATTTCCTTGATTCCGGAGACCATGTTGTCACCGGCAACGACAGTGTGCGTTGCGCCGAATCGAACTGCAGCGTCCAACTTTTCTGTGCTGATGTCCACCGCGATAATCGGGTGCGCACCGGCAAGCGCAAGGCCCATGATGACTGAAAGCCCTACGCCTCCACAACCAATTACTAGGGCCGATGAACCGGCGGTTACATGAGCGTTGTTGAGCACCGCACCCACGCCGGTTGTGACGGAGCAGCCAATCAGACTCGCGACGTCAAAAGGGACATCCTTAGAGATTGCCACGACGGCCGATTCGGGCGCAACGGTGTATTCCGCCATCGTCCCTAGTCCCAAGTAGGGGAAAGCTTGTGCGCCATCAATCGTGTGACGCGTTGTTCCGTCGGGCATGATGCACTCAACCGAGCGCGTGCGTGTGCATGCCCAGGACTTGCCCTCAGCGCACGATCGGCACTTTTGACACGGTGCGAACCACGAGAGGATGACGTGGTCACCTGGGCGAACCGTGGTGACGCCTGCTCCTACCGCTTCCACGACACCAGCACCCTCGTGACCAAGGATGGTGGGTGTGGGCATGGGCCATTCCCCATCCACGACGTGGCGGTCGGAACCGCAAACTCCCGATGCACCCATTCGAATCAGCACCTCGCCGGCTTGTGGGTGGCCGAGCTCGACATCAATAATGTCGAGTCGGTCAGATTTACCGGTGTGGACAGCCGCTTTCATCGAACGGGGCATCGAGAGTTTCCTATCTACTGTCTTGCTATTTCTTTGCGGATTCGAGCTCGGTCGGCAATTCATAGCCGCCGCGCCCGGATTTGGCCGAGTTCAGCAGTGGCGTGAGCAACAAGTGCAGCACAAAGGAAACCGCCACGGCAGGAACGGACGCGGTCGTCCAGTTGAACAGCGCATCGGTTTCCAATGTCATCGGGTTGTACAACCAGAGGTAGACACCGACTCCAGCCAGAGATGAGACCATCGCCGCGAGGTTGAAACCACCGTGGAAGTGGTAACGCGACTTGCTGCCGGGTGCGTAGAGCGCTCCGAGGTTAATCCGCTGCTTGCGCAAGACGAAGTAATCCGCGATGACTGTTCCACAGACCGCCGAGAGGAACGCGCCCGAGAAAGTGACGAACAGCAGGAACTGGTCGTAAAGCAATCCGGGAAAGAAGCTCACGATTGCTGCGGGAACCAGGAAGATTGCCGCGAGAACTTCCCATCGGGTGGCGGCAAAGAGTTTGCCACTCGCCTGACGCAGGGCCAGAGTGTTGGAATACACGATGGACGCGAGAGACGTGATGTTAGCGAAGGCGATAAACAGCAACGCGATTACTCCGAACACCGCCCCGCCTGCCGTCATCAACCACACCGTGGGGTCCCACTCGCCGAGAGTAAGCGCTGACGCCATTCCCACCAATTGCGCGATGATGGTCACGATTGCGAGACCGATAAACGCGGGCCACAACGATACTTGAGGGGACTTCGTGAGGCGCCCAAGGCTTCCCATGATGGGCCACCACGAGAAAGCCACGCCGAGGTTGAACTCAACAGCAATCGCAAAGTTCAAAGCTGGGTCGTCAAAAGGTGCAAGCGGGGCTGCAGCCATCAGGTCGGTCCATGTCGTTTGTGTGAACAGGAAGACGACCAGTCCGAGAGTCACGAGTGCCAAACCGGGAGCAACGATTCGGTTGAAGGCCTTAATCGATACTGGGCCTTTGGCTACAAGCGCCCAAGCGGCGGCGATACAGACCAGTGCGAACACAGTGATCAGAATCGAGTTGGGGTCAATGGCAGTCCCGAAAACCGTATTCGAAACCTGTGCCGTTGCGCGACCGAACATCGCTCCGAGCAGAGCCGACCAGCCCACCTCAGTAAATGTGATCACGGTGAAGAAGATCAACGCGACCCCACCAAAACCAAAAATGCTCCGAAGGATGGTGTACTGCTCGACTCCGTATCGGCTGCTGATTACCGTGGTGGCGAGCAACATAATGATGACACCGGCAACGTTGCCGATGATCATGGCGAGAATTCCTGGACCAAAGCCGACAAAATTCGCTGTTGCACCACCAACCAGGAATGCCCAGGTGGCGATGGCGAGGCCGATGTTGACCCAGGTGAAGTCTGCGAATCCCCACTCGCGCTCACTCTTGAGAACGGGGAGCGATCCGAATGTGCCTGCTTGACGAACTGCTTCTTGAGTTTGTGACATTAGAGCGAAACCACCAATCCGATAGCTAAGGTGACGAAAACGATAATCCCCGCCGTCCATAATTCAGTCGACGTGAGTGCCCGATGTGACTCGTCACCTGCTTCGTCTGACTGAATAATGTCGATTCGACGTTTGAGCTCTTGGGACAGAGCCGCTTCTTGCTGCTGACC
Organism: Gulosibacter massiliensis; assembly: GCA_945949175.1. GTDB lineage: Bacteria > Actinomycetota > Actinomycetes > Actinomycetales > Microbacteriaceae > MWH-TA3. The sequence goes on from CAMFDU010000013.1 coordinate 21,387, forward strand.
GTTCATTACTCTCCTTTGAGTTGTAGTCGTGCTTTGTGGTCATTACACCCTCAATCTATCCCAGCAGCACTGGCTTTACTAGGGAATCCGGCGATTCAAGGCAAACCCGCGATGACTGGGTAACCTTGGGGCATGAGTACTCACGTCGGACGGCGGGCGGCAATTGGAGGCATCGTCGGCCTGCTGATTTTCGCTGGCGCATTGACCTTACGCACGCTCTTCCCCGGCGACGCGAGCGCAGGATTGCCCGATGCGGCTCTCGATTTTTTCACTCTGTCGATCAGCGTGTTCGTCGAATCATTGCCGTTTATCTTTCTTGGCGTGTTGCTGTCCGTCCTCGTGCAGATTTGGGTACCGACGCGACTCTTCGACCGAGTCCTTCCCCGCCGACCAGTTTTCCGCCGTGCGGTGATGTCATTGATGGGCGTGCTGTTGCCGGTGTGCGAATGCGGCAATGTGCCCTTAGCCCGCGGGTTGATTCTGCGCGGGCTCACCGTGTCTGAATCGATGACGTTTTTGCTAGCCGCACCCATTTTGAACCCGGTGACAATCATCACCACTTATCAGGCGTTCGGCTGGGACAACGGAATCCTCGCCGGACGAATCATCGGCGGATTTGTTATCGCCAATCTGGTGGGCTGGGTTTTTAGCAAACACCCGCGCCAACCAGAGTTATTGACCCCGCGATTCGAAGCACACTGCCAATCGCACCACGGTGAATCCGGTTCGGGCGACAAATTGAGGCGAAGTGTTCGAGGGTTTGCCGAGGAAACCAGTGCGATGCTTCCCGCCCTCGTCGTCGGCTCTGCCGTTGCCGGCGCTATTCAAGTGGGCATCTCGCGCGACATCCTGATTGCCTTGGGATCCAACCCGATTTGGTCGGTGCTCGCCTTGATGGGGCTTGCGTTCATCATCGCGATTTGCTCCAACGTCGATGCCTTTTTTATCCTCTCGTTTGGTTCGACATTCATGCCGGGCAGTATTGTCGCCTTCCTCACCTTCGGCGCGATGGTTGATTTGAAAATGCTTGCCCTCCTGCGAACCACATTCACAACCGCCACACTGGTCCGACTGACGGCCATCGTTGGGTTGTGTTGCATGATTCTTGGATTCGGGGTGAACCTCGTTGGCTAGTCGATTCCTCCACCGCTGGCGCGGTGTACTGCTGAGCCTGATCGGCATTGTTGCCATTGTCTGGCTTGCCTTCACCGACCAACTCGGCCTGTACATTCATCCGCGTTATTTCGTCTTCACAGTGATCATGGCCGTCATCGCCGCCGTTTTCGTCCTGCTGGCATTTGCTCTGCCGACGCAAACTGGCAGCGGGCAGCACGATCACGAGACGCCAACTCGTGGCGCGTGGTTGTGGGTGCCCGCCAACCTTGTGTTGCTTTCCTTGACCGCCGCCGGAATGCTCGCCCTTCCCCCCACGACGCTGACGACGGCAACCGTCTCGCAGCGCGACATCAACGGTTCCGCGACGGCGTCCAGCCAAGACGACGCCATCACGTTGGTCGGCGGAGACGCTAGTTCGTTGACCGTCAAAGACTGGGCCGGACTGTTGCGTCAGGGGGCCGACGAGACGTCCCTGGCCGGAAAATCGCCGACCCTTGTCGGATTCGTGACCCCCGATCCTGACGACCCCACAAACGTCTTTTATGTCGCGCGATTCATCATCACCTGCTGCGCCGTCGACGCGCAGCCCGTTGGCGTTCCGGTGTACCTGCCCGATTGGCAGGACCAATTCGCGGTCGATGAGTGGGTGAACGTGACGGGGACGTTTGTCTCGAACCCGAGTACCGAAAGCCGGCAGGCGATTGTGCTATCCCCATCCACCATCAGTTCGACCGATCAACCTGCACAGCCATATGTCTACTGATACTCAAACCAGGCGGACTCGAACGAAGCACCCGCAACGCTTCCGCCGTCTCAGCGGCGGATTGATTGTCGTCCTAGCGGTGATGGCCGGCGGCCTGGGCATCGCTAATTCGCTGCAGGGCCCTCGCCTCCTTTCTGCCGAGGTGAACCCGAACGCCCTCACCACCCGCGCCGGGCAACGCGTTATCCTTCACCTCAATCAGCCGTTGTCAGAGAGCAGCCCTGTCCAGGTGAGCATCTCTCCCGACACACCCAGCGAGGTGACCGTCGATGCGAACACTGTAACCATTCGGTTTCCTCGAATGCTCGATTACAACACCACCTACACCGCCACCGTCGACACGAGAAGCGCAGCGACGGGAATCGCGGGGCGGATTGATTACACCTTCGCCACGGCGGATGTCGATGTCTATTCACTCCTTCGGGACACCCGTCAAGATACAACCGGCGGGGACGCGCCTGACAAGATTCTGCTCAACAAACTCTCTGGAACCACCGCACAAGAGGTGGCGTTTGACGCACCTCGGATTCAAAGCTATGTCGTGCTCCAAGACCAGCTCGGCGTGATCACGTTGGACCCGAACGACGTTCCGTCGCTGATTGTCAGCTCACCGGTCGACGGAACTCAGTTCGACATCGATCTAGCCGGCGCCCGCACCATCGAAGAATTACACGCGACCGAAAACGGCGACATGTTCGGATACGTCCTCGACGACGGATCAGGCGATGCAAACGGGATGCGCGACACGTTATTCCTCTACGACCTAACTTCTGGTTCGGGGGTTCCCGTTGCTGTGACCGGTTTCGCGCAGAGACCTCTCTCGGTCATTGACTGGATGTTCGTGCCCGGAACCACATCGATCGTCGTGCAAGACGAAGACCTACAGCTCTATTTGATTGACGGTCTCGAGGGCGGGGACCCAACTCCCCTCGGTTGGCACGCCGAGATGCGCGGGTTTATCCCCGGCACATTGAAACTGGTGGTGGCCGACCCACAGAGTGGGTCCATCATCGATCTCTCGGCAGGAACCACGACAGCACTCAGTTTGCCGGAACCGCAGATGATGCCCGACTATTATCCCGGCAAACTGGTACTTCTCACGGACGACAGCTATGTGCTACTTAATTCCACCTACGCTCCCGGCGCTTCGAGCACGTCGGTACTCGTGTTGACCGACAGCGAGGGAAGCAGGGAACTTTTCCGGACAACAACTGCCGGAAGCGGCGTCAGAGATTTCTGCCTTTCGCCGAACGGCGAATTTCTCGCCGTCGAGGTCGTTTCGGGCGAAGGGATCGCCGACAACTACCCCGGCGAGTTGGGCTACAGCGCAACCTCGATCTATTTCGTGCGTATCGACGACGGTACCTCGAACCGCGGGGTAAACGGTTTCCTACCAAACTGGTGCGGTTCGAGCAATTAGATCGACCGACGGCTCGAACACGATCGACAGATCAGAGTGACCGGTTATTGAGAGTCAGCGTGAGAGCGTCAACGTCCGAGACGAACAGAGCGTTATCTGACACGCGCGCTTGGACTTCGGTGGTGAGGACGCGGACCTGCTCGGCGTTCAGGTCGTCAGCGAGTCCAAGGAACAGCGTGACATCTGGTCCTTCTCCCGTCGCGCGAGGGTCACCCGGACCGATTCCGACCTCGAGTAAGTTCTCGATGCCGTCAAGTAACGTCGTGGTCTCGGTGGCAAACGCGGCAGATTCCCATGGCGCGACGTAGGGAATCCCCTGAGCCATCGACCAGACAACGGGGCGGCGCAACGTGACCGACTCGGTTCCCGGGTTGACGACAAGCCGATCAGTCTGTTCGCTCGCTGCTGCCAGCGCAACGCGCTGGGCTTCGATCGGGATCGGGCGAGCCTCGGCATGCCAGGTTTTCATCGCCGACGCCGAGGTGAATACAGGGATCACCCTTTCCCCACTCGGTCCCGCCACGGTGACGACCGACAGTTCTTGGACTTTGTCTTCCATCACGGGATTGTCCACGTCGAAGTCGTCACCCGCGTGGGCAACGAGCGGGATGAGAAACCTGTTGGCAGCAAAAGCGGCGACGAGGTCGGTAAAGGAATCATGTCCTGCGCGCCACTCGGCGAGGCGTTCCGCGACGTCGCTCGGCGTCTCGCCCATATCCCCCGCGTGCGGGTTGGGCTGAAAAGCGCGCCCTTCCCACGGGACGCCGGACGAATCCGCGTGGTGGTCGTTCGGCACCGGTTCAGTCCCCGTTCGCCACCGCGAGGGCGTCGGTCAGGGTAAACGCACCGGCGTAAAGCGCTTTTCCGAGAATCGCGCCTTCGACTCCGACGTTGACGAGGTCGCGTATCGCGGCGATATCGTCAAGCGTCGCAATTCCGCCGGATGCGATGACAGGAGTGTTGGTTCGGTTTGCGACGTCGCTTAGCAGTTGAAGGTTCGGGCCGCTCATTGCACCGTCGGTGTCGACGTCGGTCACGATGTAACGGGAACAGCCGGCAGACTCAAGAAGTTCGAGCGTGTCGAACACGTCAGCGCCGATGTCAGTCGTTCCCCGCGGCACGAGCGTTGACCCTCGCACGTCGAGCCCTACGACCAGGCGGTCGCCATGTTCCAAAATTGCGGATGCCACCCAATCAGGATTCGCCAGTGCAGCCGACCCCAGGTTGACCCGTCTAACGCCCGCGGCGAGTGCTCGGTTCAGCGAAACTTCGTCGCGAATTCCACCCGACAGCTGAATCGACAGCGAACCGGCAAGTTCGTCTACGACGCGGCGCAGAACATCAGCGTTGTCACCCCGGCCAAACGCGGCGTCAAGATCGACGAGGTGCAACCACTCGGCGCCCTGATCGAGAAAATCGCGCGCCGCATCGAGTGGGTCGCCGTGTGTTGCCTCGGTGCCGGTCTGACCGCGGGTTAGGCGAACGGCAAGACCGTTCGACACGTCGACGGCGGGCAAGAGGATGAGTTTCGGCATGGTGGCTTTCGGTTACAGCGACTGTACCCAGTTGCGCAGAAGTTGCAGTCCAGCCTCACCAGACTTCTCGGGGTGAAACTGTGTGGCGGTCAAGGGTCCGTTCTCGACTGCGGCGATGAAACGCTCGCCGTGATTCGCGTACGTCACCCTGGGGGCGGCGAACGCGCCATAGACCTCGAGGGTCCAGGTCGTGGCTGCTGCCGAATGCTGGAAGTGGAATTGCTCGGTCTCGATGCCGTTGAACAGGGTGGAACCCGCGGCGGAATCAACGACGATCCACCCGGGGTGCGGGACTGTCGGAGCGCCCAATTCGGTGACCACGCCTGGCCACTGAGCGAGCCCCTCGGTGTCGACGTCGCCGGCGATGGCGATGGCGCCATCGAACAGGATCTGCATGCCGACACCGATCCCCAGGACCGGACGACCGCCCGCGAGGCGACGTTCGATGAGTTCGTCCCCGCGCGATTCGCGCAGTTGGGCCATCACGTCGGCAAACTCGCCATCGCCGATGACCACGAGTCCGTCCGCGTTCGAAATGAGGTCACGGTCACGCGTAAGAGACGCATTCGCGCCGACAGCATCCAGCGCGGACACCAGCGAGTTCGCCTCGCCCGAACCAATGTCGAGGACTGCGATGTACGGGCGATTTTTGGCGGGCACGCTGCAATCCTAAGCGAGCGCGCGTCGGCCCCATTTGGCTGTTACCCGTCAATGCGCTCTCAATAGGGAACAATAGGAACCGATGTCCCTTCGATTCACACACCCCCACATCGCATCCGCCGAGATGGATGCCGTGCGACGCGCCATCGAATCCGGCCACACCTGGGGTGACGGTCCGTTCACACTCTCCGCCGCCGAACAACTGACCGAGATGCTTGATGCCGCGCATGTCGCAATTGTCACGTCGGGAACCGACGCAGCCGAACTCGCGGGAATTGTCGCGGACTTTGGGCCTGGCGACGAGGTGATCGTACCGTCGTATCAGTTCCCGTCCGCCGGACTGTCAGTTGCTCTTCGGGGCGCAACTCCCGTGTTTGTCGACGTCGACCCGCGAACGGGGAACATCGATGTGTCCCATGCCGAGGCGGCCGTCACCCCGAACACTCGGGCGATAACGTTTGTGAATTATGCGGGGGTCACCGCGGACACGAAGGCAATTCGTCGCATCGCCGACGCACACGACCTCATCGTCATCGAAGACAACTGTCACTCATTGGGCGGAACTGCAAACGGCGAACCGATGGGGCGAGACAGCGACCTCGTCCTGCATTCCTTCCACTCGTCGAAAAACATCTCCTGTGGCGAAGGTGGCGCACTTGTGGTCAACAACCGGAGGTTCGTTGAACGCACCGAAATCGCGCGCGAGAAGGGAACGAACCGCCACCGTTTCCTGCGCGGTGAAGTTGACCGATACACCTGGGTGGACCTCGGATCGAACTATTTGCCAAGCGACGTCCAAGGCGCGATGCTCGACGCGCAACTCCTCGACTACGACATCATCCAGGACCGACGGATGTCAGCGTGGGCTTCCCTCAACGACGGAATAGCGGATTGGGCGAACGACTCCGGCGTCGACATCATGGACGCGGGACCCGGCAACCATCACACCGCGCACCTCTTTTATGTGTTGATGCCCGACCAGACACAACAACGGGCATTACTCGACCACCTCGGTGCGCGGGGTGTTCCGTCGGCCACTCATTATCAACCGCTTCATTCCGCCGAAGCTGGTGAGAGATTCGGGCGCACAGTCGGTTCGTGCGAGAACGCGACCTCGTTCGCGTCGAGAATCCTACGGTTGCCGATCCACACGAATCTGTCGGCGGCAGACATCGAACTGATTGTCGACAGCGTGACGTCGTTCGAGGTCACAAACTAACGACCGAGCACCGTGACCCGGTATTCGGCCGGAGTCATGACTCGGCGTCCCAGCAACTGGATTGACTGGTGAACCCGTTCTACGAGGGCCGCGTTCGTCGCCAATTCCTCACGGCGATGATCGAGGAAGATTCCGTCTTCGAGACCGACCCGAACGCCACCTCCCGCGGCGAGAGCCATCATCGTTGCCGATGTCTGTGAGTCCCCCAATCCCGCTCCGTTCCAGTGCGCGGTGGCAGGAAGACGATCGACCGCGAGACCGAGTTCCGACGGCGTTGCTTGAATCCCTGCGATGTTGCCCAGGAAAATGTTCGCAGGGAAATCGCCGACGAGAATACCTTCGCGCTGCAAAACGTGTGCGAAGTTGATCATTCCCAAATCGAAAATCTCTAATTCCGGAACAATCCCACGGTCACGCATGATTGTGGCGAGGGCGCGGATTGTCTCGGGTGCGTTGACGGACGGGCCATCAAGGAAATTGAGTGACGACATCGTGAGCGACGCGACCTCGGGTTTGATGTCACCGTCGAGAGCGAGAACATCCGCCCTTTTTTCAAGCTCGGAGAAGTTCCGACCCGACGTCGACACGTTGATGACGAGCTCCGGGTGACGATCGCGAACGCGGGTGATGATATCGGCGTACACGTCGCGCTCCCACGTCGGCGCACCGGACTCATCTCGTGCGTGGAGGTGTACGGCGGAAATTCCGAGGGCAACCGCAGCCGACACATCATCGGCGATTTCGGCCGGCGTGATGGGAACGTGTGGCGTCATCGCCTTGGTCGGAATCATCCCCGTTGGCGCGAGGACGATCGGGACAGGTTTCGCTAGTTCGTCGCGCAATACGGGCATGTCGTCACCCACTCCTCTACTTCTGTGAGCACTCGGGCCGGGTTTCCGACAACCGTTGTGAATGCCGGAACGTCTTTCGTTACCACGGCTCCGGCCCCGATGACGGCACCCTCGCCAATCGACAAACGCGGAAGGACGACCGCGCCGGCACCAATGAATGCGCCGGCACCGATCGTGATTTCGCCCGCCACGGTCACCCCAGGTCCGACGTGCACGAAGTCGCCGACCGCCGTGTGATGCCCGATCGACGCCGCACGATTGATGTTGGCGAAACACCCGATTCGAGCCCGTGCCCCCACAACGACGCCCGCGTTGACATACGCGCCGTGGCTCACGGTCGCGCTACCAGAGACCGTGGAGGTCGCGTCGATGAGAGAAACGGGGTTGTTCCAGCCCGCTGTATGCGCAGCGACCGCGCTTGCTCGGCGGGCGTTCGCCGAGCCCGTCCCAAGAACATAGTCGACGGAACGATCCGAGATGGTCGATTCCGTCACGAGGTTCGGAAGCTCGGCGTCTGCACCGCCGATGTTGTCGACACACAACGGCTCGCTGCCGGAACGGCTCACTGACTCAATCACGTCCCACACGTACGGCGCGGAAACAGCAACGATTCGCAGGTGGCGGGGAGTCATGGCAGTTGTTCCATCGCTGTTCGCAGCGCACGAGGGTCGACCTCGAAACTGAGGTGCCCGCCCGCCCTGACCGCTCCAACATCAAAAAACCGCGATCCGCGGGCTGCGAGCGTTGGGTTGAGGAAAGTCACGTACCTATTCTGCAGGTTATCCGGTTTGCTCTGCACTGTCACGAGCCTCGATTCGGACGGCATAAACATCGACCAGGTGAGTGCGCTTCCCTGTTCGCCGAACATGTCGACGGTCGAGGTCGCGAGACGCAGCTGTTCGTCGAAGGTCAATAACTCGGGAATAACCTTCTCGTAGCCGAAATCCGCCGCGATTAGATCCAGTTCGAGGCGATTGGCGCATCCACCTCGAAGTCCCGACGAATCCTGACGCGCGAGGTACACCCGGCGACCCGGCGTGTGAGCCGATTCGGGCGTCAACCGCGCCACGAACTCCGACATCCATCGCGAATCCGCGCGGGCGGTTCTCGATTCAGGTTGCAGCTGCGTCGACACGATCAATTCGGGCACTCGAACAAGGTGCTGGAGTTGTTCTTGGTGCACCCGAACTATTCGTTCAGGGGCAACCCCCAGTGCGTTCATCTGCGCAATGTCGTTCCACGGCACGTGGCTGACGAGGAACGACGTCGTCGGGTCGAATCGGTTGACCGCGTCCACGCGCGGTGCGACCTGCATCAATCCGTTTCCAAACGCACGTGACATCGTGATGGCGAGGCCGGCTCGACCTGACCGCTCATCGGTAATCCAGCCATTGATCGGAATCACGTTTTGCGGTCCGCCGAAGTATGTCCCGGCGAGCAACGTTCCGTCCTCGAGAAGAACGGAACCATTCGGGGCAACGATCGCGTTGGTGACCGAAATCAGCCACGGTCCCAGAGACCGTTCCCGCAGGACGCTCGAATCCTGGCGGCGCCACGCGCCGTTCCGAAAAAATCGATGTGCGTCCACCGTCGTGTCGTCGACGGTGTAATCCGGTCGGGAAATCACCTCGACCCCACGCGGCAGTGCGAGCCCGTCTCGTAGCGCTTCGTCCATGTCGAAACTGCCGGTGACGGTCACACGAGACGGGTCGCGCGGTGCGCGGATCGCTTTATCGACGATGGTCACGGATGCGGTCGGTTGAGCGAACTCGGAGAACGGCAACAATTCGGGTGATTCAACGAACACCGAAGACGCGCCCGAAACGGACCGCGCGATGGCATCAACCGACAAGCGATTGACGGCAAGTAACCGCGCGCCCGCGGATTCGTGGTCGAAACGGACGTCAACAATAGAATCGTCCCCGAGCGGCCCCCGAAGGTTGTTGTATTCCAAATACACACTGGTCGGCGTCGCGGTTGCGTCGCCCCGTAACGTTTCGGCGAAGCGCGTGACTTGCCCGTCAGCAATCGTTGGCGACGGCAATCGAACGAACATCGCGGAACCGGTCCTGCGGGCAGCGCCCCTCGTGATTGCAAATCCGGCCAGCGTGACGCCGCACGCATTGGCCAACGTCTTGATGGGGTGGTGCGGCTTTTCTGAAAGATCTGGCACCACGACAGCGACTCCGGGGGAAAACCTTCCCAGCGTGGCAAGGCTCGGACCGATCGATTTAACAATATTGAGTCGCGTTGGTCGGACCGAGAGCAAAAACGCACACGGCGTCCCGACGTCGATGACCTCGGTCGCCTCGTCTCTATGTTTGCCTATCCCGAAGCGAGCACTGACAAGCCGCCGTCCGCCCGCCGTCACCGACCCGTTGGGAAAAACGATCGCATCCGCGATGGCGATGACGAGCGGGCCGAATTCGTCACGCTCGACAACAGTGACCGAGTCAGGCCAGTTTGTCGTCGAGTCGAGGTCCACGAAACGCAATACGGCCAGGGTTCGACGAATTCGTGAGGTCACCCTGTGAATTAGGGCGTGGTCCCGAAATGCGCGCAACGGGCTCTGTTCGCGTTGATTGGGGCGCTTCCGCTGGTCGTCGAGGCTCACGTGTCAATCGTAAACGCCGGACGGTCGGGGGGATTCTTCACAATTCGTTCACTCGCCATTCACGCTAAACTCAGCGGATTCGCGGGCAACATTGTCACTCTGTAACCGTGAACATTCGCTCGTACGTCGCCATTGGGGATTCACTGTCAGAGGGAATGGGCGACCGTTTCTTCCTCTCACATCGCGTGGGAAGCGGGTGGACCGACCGGCTCGCACACCTGCTCGCGACGGATGCCGCCGCTCGAGGCGACGCATTCGAATACGCAAACATCGCGATTCGCGGGTGCAAGCTCGAGGACATCATGGAGGACCAGTTAGAGCACGCGATTGCATTGCGACCCGACCTGGTCACTATTCTTGCGGGCAGCAACAATTTCTTTAGCAACGCCGGCACGGTAGAGCGCCTTGAACGGATTTTCAGGTCGGGGTTGCGCCGTCTGAAGATTGCGGGCATCCACGTCGTAGTCGCGAACACGATCAACCCCTGCCATTTGCGATTCTTCGGACCAGTGCGCCCCAATGCCCAACGAATGTCGCGGATGATTGAGCGGGTTGCCGGCGAACTCGACTTCCCCGTCATTGACGTGTACGGAATGAGCGAACTCGAGCACCTCGAGTTTTGGTACCGCGACATGGTGCATTTTTCTGAGATCGGTCACGCCCAGATTGCCAATGCGGCCGCCGAGCTTCTCGACACCACCGCGCGATACTCACCCCGCGATTACGAGCCGAGTTTCGCGGCGGATCGACCGTTGGGCGAAACTGTTGCGTGGTTCTTGCGCGACGTTGTGCCGTTCATCGATCGACGGCTTCGCCGAACCTCGTCGGGCGTTGGAATTGCACCGAAGTTGCCGGCACTCGTGCCATGGGCGCTTGTCCCCGAAATCGAGGACTACCTGAAGCGCGAGCTGGTCGGCGTCTAGACCCGAAGGCCCGTTGTGGGGTCGAACAAGTGGTGCGACCCCGCGCGAACACTGACACCGACGTCGGCACCCTCGACGATTCCGTCCATTCGCGATGCTTCGATCACGGCGGTGAGCGAGTGCCCCGATGCCTCGACCTGAACGATCGCGCGCGGTCCCAACAACTCGATCACGCCGATGCGTCCGCGGCTGACCGACTTCCCACCGACCTCGAGAACGATGTCGTCTGGCCGGACACCGAGAGTTTTCGCCCCGGCCGAAACCCCTGCGACCGCGAGCGTTAGCCCCGACGCCGACACAAATTTGCCGGCCGAGAACGTTCCCTCGAGAAGGTTCATCTTCGGGCTTCCGACAAACGACGCGACGAACGTGCTGTTCGGCTTGTCGTAGACGTCTTTAGGTTTTCCCTGCTGGGCGATTTCACCATCACGCATCACCACGATGAAGTCAGAAAGCGTCATGGCTTCTTCTTGGTCGTGTGTCACGAACAGCGAGGTGATACCGAGGCGACGCTGCAGTTGCAGCAACTCGGTGCGCATTTCGACGCGCAACTTCGCATCGAGATTGCTTAAGGGTTCGTCGAACAAGAACACAGAGGGCTCGCGAATGATGGCGCGCCCGATTGCGACGCGTTGCTGTTGCCCGCCCGACAGGTCTTTAGGCTTTCGGTCGAGAAGTTCAGACAGCCCCATCGTTGCGGCGACGGCGCCGGCCCGTTTCAACGCCTCGGCGCGATTGACGCGAATCGCCCGCAGCGGGAACGCGAGGTTCTCGCGAACCGTGAGGTGGGGGTACAGCGCGTAGTTCTGGAACACCATCGCAATGTCGCGGTCTTTGGGCTCGAGGTTGGTGACGTCCTTGTCACCGATTCGTATCGATCCAGAGGTCACGGGCTCGAGTCCTGCAATCATGCGCAGCGTCGTGGTCTTGCCACACCCGGAAGGGCCGACGAGCACCGTGAACGCCCCATCGGGTAGTTCCAAATCGAGACCTTTGACGACGGTGGTGTCGCCGTACTTTTTGACGACGTTGTCGAATGTTACGCGTGCCATGTTTCTGTTCCTGTCCTTATCCCTTGACGGCTCCGCCACTGATTCCTTGAACCAGTCGCTTTTGCACGAAGAAGCTTGCGATCACCACGGGGATGATTGCGATGAGAATCGCCACCGCCATCGGCCCCAGCTCGACACCGCGGAAGGTGTTGAAGCCCGCGATTGCCACGGGCAAAATCGTCGAGTTGCTGGGCGACAAGATGAGCCCGTAGAACATGTCGTTCCACGACAGCGTGAAGCCGAAAATGGCGGCGGCTCCGATTCCCGGCAGGACCTGCGGTAAAACGACCAACCGGAACGTGTCGAATCGCCCAAAACCATCCACCCGCGCTTGCTCTTCGATTTCTTTCGGCACGGCCGCGAAGAACCCGATGAGGAACCAGGTGACGACCGGGACGACGAAACTGAGGTGCGAAAAGATGATGGGCACGAGTGTGCCATTCAGACGCAACATGTAGGCGACGCTGAGGAACGGAAACACGAGAACGGCGGGCGGAAGAACCTGGGCCGCGAGTATTCCGAATCGGGACAGCGATCCTCCCGTGCTGAATCGCGCGATCGAATAGGCACCCATCGACCCGACCACCACGGCGATGGCCACGGTGACGGTCGCAACGAAGACGCTTCGACCAACGGCGGCAAAGATGTCGGACGACAACACCTCGGTCCAGTTCGCCATCGTCGGCGTGAACCAGAGAAGGCCCGGCTGATTGAGGTCGGCGGGGGTCTTGAAAGTCGCCAGCGCGACCCACAGCAACGGCAGTGCAACGGCCGTGACGGCGACCGCCAACAACAGGACTCGCGACGCGTCGATCAGTTTGAATCGCTTCATCGCAGGTTCACCCGCTCAAGTCGGCGGAACAGAAGGATTATGACCCCCAAGACGATGACGAGGAGGATGAACGCCATCGCGCTCGCTTCGGCCAGACGGTAATAGGAAATTCCGGTCTGGTACGTCAAGTATTGGATGGTCTTTGTCTCGATACCGGGACCGCCGCGAGTCGTCGCATAGACGTATTCAAAGACCTTCAGGGCATCGAGTCCGCGCAACAGAACCGCGACGACCAAGATGGGTGACAGCATCGGCAAGGTGACGCGACGGAAAATGTAGAACCGATTCGCACCGTCGACTCGGGCCGCTTCGATGGGCTGCTTCGGAATCGATTCAAGGCCCGCCAACAACAGCAACACCATGAACGGCGTCCACTGCCACACGTCGATGAACGCGAGACTGACGAGAGCTCTGCCCGAACCAAAGAAATCGTAGGACATTCCGACCTTGTCGAGGTAAAACGGAATCGCACCGAGTTGGTCGTTAAGAAAAAATCGGAACATAAGCCCGACCGCAATCGGTGTAATGAACATCGGCGCGAGCAGGAACGACCGAGTGAAGTTCTTGAACCACTTCTGACTCTGCAGTGCGAGAGCAATCGTCAGCCCGATAATGAGTTCGAACGTCACCGAGAGAAAGACGTAGGTCGCGGTCGCGGACAATGATGTCCAATAGTCGCCATCCGACAGGATGCGAATGTAGTTGTCGAGACCTACGAAGTCGGCGAC
>CAMFDU010000014.1 GCA_945949175.1 Gulosibacter massiliensis
CGTTGGTGACGTCCGTGGCGCCGGTTACTTCTACGGCATCGAGCTCGTCAAGGACCAGGTCACCAAGGAAACCTTCAATGACAAAGAAGCCGAGCGCTTGTTGCGCGGTTACCTGTCGCAGGCGCTTTACAGCGCGGGCCTCTACTGCCGCGCGGACGACCGAGGAGACCCCGTGATCCAGCTCGCTCCCCCGCTCACTATCGGGCAGCCCGAGTTCGACGAAATCGAACAGATCCTCCGTGAGGTTCTGGTCGGCGCAACGAAGCTCCTCTAATAATGGAATCCGTCTCGTTTTGGCATGAGGCGGTCGATCTTTCCCCACGACCGGCCCTCAACGGTGACGCGACAGCAGATGTCGCCATCGTCGGGGCCGGCCTAACGGGTTTATGGACCGCTTACTACCTTCAGAAGCGCAACCCCGACCTATCGATCATCGTGATCGACAAGAACGTCGCGGGTTTCGGGGCGAGTGGTAGAAACGGAGGCTGGGCTAGCGCGCTGTTCCCACGGTCGACCTCGTCGCTGGTCAAGACTTATGGCTTTAGCCGGGCGAAGGCTTTGCGAAATGCAATGGTCGAGACCATCAGCGAGATTGGACGAGTTGTCGCAGCCGAAAAAATCGACTGCGACTGGGTCCACAAAGGAACAATCGTCTTTGCTCGTAGTGCTCTTCAGGAAAAGGAACTCCGTAAGGAAGTGGCGGCAACCACGTCCCTCGGAATTGACAAACTGGAGTGGTGGGACGCCGACCGGGTTGCTGCCGAAGGTGCGCGTGGAGCGACCTTCACCCCCGACTGCGCCCGGCTACACCCCGCGAAACTTGTCGACCAGATGGCGAAACTGGTCGAGTCCCGCGGCGCACGCATCGTCGAGCGGACGACCGTGACGTCCTGGACGTCCGGCGTGGTGCAGACCGACCGAGGAACCGTTCGCGCGAAACACATCATCAACGCAACCGAAGGTTATGGTGCGAGCATCAAACAGACACACCGCCGCATTCTTCCGCTTTACTCGCTCATGATTGCGACGGAACCATTTCCGGAAAAAGTGTGGAAAGAGCTCAAAATCGAACACGGTCACACGTTTTCGGATGGGCGCCACCTCGTCATTTACGGTCAACGTACCGCGGACAATCGTTTCGCGTTCGGGGGTCGCGGGGCTCGATATCACTGGGGCTCGTCCATCAAGCCCGAATACGACCGCGTGGACAGAGTCTTCGATCATCTGACTCGGACCCTGCAAGAGATGTTCCCCCAGATCGCCGACCAGATTAAGGTCACCCATCGCTGGGGTGGCCCGCTCGGTGTTCCCCGCGACTGGCACGCGACCGTGAACTACGACCCGACCACGGGGCTTGGCGGCGCAGGGGGTTATGTCGGCGACGGACTGTCAACAACCAATCTGGCGGGGCGTACACTCGCCGACCTCATCACCGGAACATCGAGTGATCTCACCGAACTCCCCTGGGTCAACCATCGCTCGCCATCGTGGGAACCGGAACCGTTGCGTTTTGTCGGTGCCAATGCCGGTCTCGTTGGAATGACGATTGCGGACGAGGAAGAAAAGCTCACCGGACGGCCCTCGATTGTTGCTCGCTTGCTTGCGCCTCTCACGGGACACTAGCCAATAGCCTGAAGAAGTGAAACGCTTCTTCGTGCCCGGACTCGGTCGGCGCGTCGGCATCGTCATCGCAGTGTTTTCAGTGTTCGCGCAGGTTGGAATACTTGCGCTTGGTGGCTGGGGAATTCTCAACGCCTCGATGCTGCGCGATTGGCTCACGGTGGGAAAAGCTGTCGAAAACGCGCGAATCGATGAGTACGTCGCTCGTGCGGGGCTCTCGTCTGCGGGTCGGTTCTATCTGTTGGCGGCGCGCCCAACGCTTCACAGCCCGGAAACCTTTGATGAAGCGTGTCCTATTCGCGAGGCGGGAATCGCAGTTTTGGGTTGCTATTCAGTTTCCGACGACACCATTCACCTCTTGGACATCAAGGACGACACGCTGGACGCGCTGGAGCCTGTCGTCGCGGCACACGAAGCGCTCCACGCCATCTGGGCTCGGTTAGATCCTGTGGAGCGAACGACGATCTCGGCAGAAATCGAAAAATCGTTCGCCAACATTAGTGATCCCGACCTGCTCGGACGGCTTGCGCCCTATAAATCACTGACGCCATCTGGGCGCGTCTCTGAACTTTTTGCAATCCTTGGCACCGAATCAGGCACCGTGACGCCTGCCCTTGAAGAGTTCTACGCGCGCTATTTTGACGATCGGCAGGCGTGTGTCGAACTCGCCGCATCGGCAGCCAACACGATCGCCGAAATCTCGAATTCCATCGAATCTGTCGGCGGCCAGATTCTTGCCGTCGAAGTTTCCGTTGACGAGGCGATGAAGACGTACACGGTCGACAAACAAACTCTGTTGCAGGATATTGACCTGTTCAACGCAAACGCGAAAGTCCCTGGCTATTTCCCGTCGTCCTCGGATTTCACCCGTGAACGAGACGCTCTTCGGCTTCGGCAAGCCGACTTAGAGAAGTCACGCGTTGCACTCAATGAATTGATTGCACGATACAACGCTCTCGTTGAAAAGATGGAAGTGCTCAATGCCCGCGCGACGAGGCTAAACACGGCGTTGGGCATCGATGCGAGTGCGATGCTACCGGTGCCAGCCGATCCTTAAGGTTTGAGAGGGAACCAGTTCGCGATCTGAGTGAATTCGCGGGACGTCGGACTCCACGAGACTGCCGCGTCGGCGTTTTCGCGGACCTGAACGACCGTGGTCGCACCCGCGATAACACTGGACATACCGGGAACGGCCAAGAGCCAACCAATTGTTGCTTCCAGCATGGTGATGCGGCGTTCCTCACAGAACCGTGCAAAATTGTCCATCGCGTCCCACGGCGCATCGGCAAGCAGATGTTGTCGGGTTTGCATGATTCGCGAATTCTCTGGACCGCCGTCCTTGGTGAACTTTCCTGTGAACAGACCATTGTGGAGGGGAAACCACGGTAGAAAGCCAAGTCCCATGGCTTGAACAGCAGGAAGGATGTCGTTCTCGGCCTCACGCGCAAGCAGGTTGTATTCGTTTTGCGCCGAGACGAACGTTTTCAAGCCGAGGCGCTTGGCGACGGATTGCGCTCGGCGAGCTTGTTCGGCCGTGTAGTTGCTGTGTCCAATGTGTCTCACCTTGCCCTCGTCGATCAGCTCGTTGAGCGCCTCGAGTGTCTCTTCAACCGGTACACGCGGGTCTGGGGTGTGATGCTGATACAGGTCGATGAAATCTGTCTGCAGACGCTCGAGAGACTGGTCGATCGATGCACGAATGTAGGCACGTGAACCTCCTGGACCCAGGTGGGCGAGCGGGCTTTCGTACTCCGTGTGTCCGAACTTGGTCGCGATGACCATTCGTTCACGGGCCTTTGCAACGACCGGACCCATGAGGCGTTCGGAAAGTCCGAATTCGGAACCGTAGATGTCGGCCGTGTCAAAGAAGTTGATTCCCGCCTCGATAGCGGCGGCCAAGACGTCAGCGGTTCCTTCCGCGGTAAACGTTGGGGTACCGACTCGTCCGAAGTTGTTGCATCCCAGACCGACCGCAGACACAAGAAGCCCCGAGTTACCGAGATATCGGATGGGGATGTCCACGATCACATCAGTCCCCATGTTCGAATATCTCCACATTTGTAACAGACTACAAAAGTTTTTGCCAGTTAGCGAGACACAAACTATTCTTCATCTATGATCAACTTTGATGCCCTCGTGCGTATGGACAGCCCAATCGGCCGAATCGAGATCATCGCGCGAGGTGACTCGATAGTAGGACTCGCCATTGAACGCGACGGTGACTTACCTCATGCTTCAACGCCCGAAAAAACGAATCCGGTTCTCGTGACGGCAACTCGGCAATTGGGCGAGTATTTCGCTGGGAAGCGTCGTGAGTTTAGCGTTCCTGTCTCTGTGACGGGGACCCCTTTTCAAAAGTCGGTGTGGGATTCATTAACAGCAATCCCGTTCGGTGCCGTACGATCGTACGGCGAGGTTGGACTGACGACGGGACGAGCGTCGGCAGGTCGGGCCGTGGGTGGGGCTGTCGGTGCAAACCCCGTTCCCATCATCATCCCGTGCCACCGCGTGCTCGCAAGCGATAGTCGAATCACAGGGTACTCAGGAGGAAATGGCATCCCCACGAAAGTGTGGCTATTAGACCACGAGGGCATCGCCCACCGATGACCGCCCTGCGAGTCGGGACCGACGGCATTGCTCGATGCTGGTGGTGCGGTGACGACCCGCTCTACGTCGAATATCACGACACCGAATGGGGAGTCCCCGTCCACGGAGACCACGAAATGTTCGAGCGTCTCGTGCTCGAAGCCTTCCAGTCCGGACTTTCCTGGATCACCATTTTGCGTCGCCGCGAGGGGTTCCGCGCGGCTTTCGCCAACTTCGACCCGCACGTTATCGCTGGGTTCGGGCCAGCCGATCGGGCTCGCCTAATGGCGGACCCCGGAATCATCCGCAACAATGCGAAGATCGACGCCACAATCCACAACGCCGCGATCGTCGCCACCATGATGGACACAGAGCCCGGCGCCTTGGACCAACTCATTTGGTCTCACGCACCGACAACTCCCCGCTCAACGATTCGTGAAATCGGCGACCTTCCGGCGACGACGTCCGAATCCACCGCCCTCGCGACAGCACTCAAGAAGCGCGGGCTGAAGTTCGTCGGCCCAACTACGGCATATGCGCACATGCAGGCGGTCGGCGTTGTGAACGACCATGTTGATGGCTGCGCGTCCAAGGAATAGATCCGTCCCCTGAACTTCGCGGACCCCGCTTAGGCGGTCTTCTGCTTTCGTTTTGCAAGCACGAGCCATACGACCATCCCGACGAGAACTGCTCCAACAGCACCAGCGATGTAGAGAACGGTGTTGTCCGACGGCACCTCGACGATGATGGAAACATCTGTGCCGCTGGCCGTCAAGTTGTTGACGATTACCGTAGCGGGGTCCTCGTCGTCGATTTCAACTCCTTTGCCGTCGACGCTAATTACGTTATTCGCGAAGTGAAGTGTCGTGTCCATCTTCAGCCCCATGCCCGCCGCTATGTCGAGTGACGAGGAGTCGCCGGTCGAGTCATCCGGCATCGACCCCGTCACGGTCAGCGTTCCACCCGTGACAACTGTTTTTCCATTGGCAAGACCAAGCAACTGATCAACCGTGGCAGTCTCGTCGAGTTGGGCGCTATCAAACACACATTCGGCCGAGTAATAGTCGGTCGAATCGACGTTCTTCTCGGCGTAAGTACAGGCGTCAAAAAACGCTCCTGCTGCTGGCCCATCCTCGGAGGATTCATCGAGCATCTCCTCGAAACCTTTGAGGCCGCCAGCGCTCGAGTCGTCACTCATTGCCGCAAGTCCATCAAACGTCTCTTTCGCCATCGACATCTCGAGGCTTCCGCCCGTGATTAGTCCGGCCGCATCTACGTCAGCAACGATGTGAAGTTCGTAGCAACCTGTGGTGAGGAGGGCTGCTGCGGCGATCGCTGTTCCAGCAAGTGCCCGTCGAAAGATGTTCATGTGTTGAGCCTAGACGGCAAGGGTGATGGAATCCAGCGTCTGCCGTAAATCGATTCCGACCGAGTTGGACCAGTTCACGAGGTCTTCTGGGGTCGCGAGGTCGGGCGATTCGGCAACAAGTGCATCAACTAGCTCGCCTTTGTGAATCTTGTTGAAATGGTTGAGCGCTTTTCCGCCATTCGCTGTGACCACGTCGAGGTAGGCGGACGGGATGTCCGCCGGAATCGGCGCAAGTTCTCGGTATCCGGCCGAGCGTGCATCGAGTATCCAATCCCCCGCAGCCATTTCACGAAGAGCGATTTGAGCCTGTTCACCCCAAAAATCCTTCAGAGCACGCCCTGCAACCTTAGTGTCATAGGACAGCCGATAAACAGGAATCTGGTCGGCTGACGAGATTATTCCGAATAGCGCTGAGTGAATATACACATGAGTCGCCGCCCAGTCACGCTGCTCGGTGGTCCACTTACAGACATTCGTCGCGGAATACAGCACCCCGGTATAGCGATCGATTGCCGGCATGAGTTCTGCGGCCCGAAAGACATTATTTGCCAATTCGTCGATGGATTTGGGTCCCAGTTTGAGGGCCTTCGCCGCGGCCTCCGGCGAATCACGACACCAGGACTCCACAGCAGACATGAGGTCGAATCTGGCAGGGTCTTGAATAGAAAAACTGAGGGTGGGCAAACCCGTATGGGAATGCCCACCCTTAAGTTTTGTTTCCGACGGGGGAAGCAGGATTCGCACTTACGCGACCAGTTCCGCCTGGCTGGCGACAACCATCACCGTGTTGTTTTCGACCGAAAGGAATCCCCGGTCGGCCTTCGCCAAGATGATTCCCGTGTCCGTGTGGATGCGAACATCGCCCTCGGCCAATACGCCGAGGAAAGGCTCGTGTCCGGGAAGCACGCCCAATTCACCTTCGACCGTGCGAGCGACCAGCATGCTCGCCTCGCCCGCCCACACCTCGCGGTCTGCGGCGACGACCTGAACTCGGAGCGAGCCCATGGCTAGCCGTTGTCCTTCTGAATCTGAGCCCACTTCTCTTCGACATCCGAGATGGATCCGACGTTGAAGAACGCTTGCTCAGCGACATGGTCGAATTCACCCTTGGCGATTGAATCGAATGACTCGATGGTGTCTTTGAGCGGAACCGTCGAACCTTCCACACCGGTGAACTTCTTTGCCATATACGTGTTTTGCGAGAGGAACTGCTGGATTCGGCGCGCACGCGACACGGTGATCTTGTCTTCTTCCGAAAGCTCGTCAACCCCGAGAATCGCGATGATTTCTTGAAGTTCCTTGTTCTTTTGAAGGATCTGCTTCACCGTCGTCGCGACGCGATAGTGGTCGGCGCCGATGTAGCGCGGGTCGAGGATGCGACTCGTCGAGGTGAGGGGGTCGACGGCGGGGTACAGGCCCTTAGATGCGATTTCACGAGAAAGTTCCGTGGTCGCGTCGAGGTGAGCGAACGTCGTTGCGGGAGCCGGGTCGGTGTAGTCATCCGCAGGTACATAGATGGCCTGTAGTGACGTGATCGAGTGACCCCGCGTTGAGGTGATTCGCTCTTGGAGGATACCCATCTCGTCCGCCAGGTTGGGCTGGTAACCGACCGCCGAAGGCATACGACCAAGGAGCGTCGAGACCTCTGAGCCGGCCTGAGTGAAACGGAAGATGTTGTCGATGAAGAGCAGAACGTCCTGCTTCTGCACATCACGGAAGTATTCCGCCATGGTCAGAGCCGACAAAGCGACGCGAAGACGCGTTCCCGGCGGCTCATCCATTTGTCCAAAGACGAGTGCGGTCTTGTCGAAGACGCCCGCCTCTTCCATCTCGTGGATGAGGTCGTTACCTTCACGGGTGCGCTCGCCGACACCGGCGAAAACCGAAACGCCACCGTGGTCTTGGGCCACGCGTTGAATCATTTCCTGAATCAGAACGGTCTTGCCGACACCGGCGCCACCGAACAGACCGATTTTTCCACCCTGGACGTAGGGCGTGAGGAGGTCGATGACCTTGATGCCGGTCTCGAAGAGCTGAGTTTTTGACTCGAGTTGGTCGAATGCTGGGGGCTTGCGGTGAATTGGCCAGCGTTCTTTGATTTCAATCTTTTTGCCGTCACCATTGAGAACCTCACCGAGAACGTTGAAGACCTTGCCCTTGGTGACGTCTCCAACGGGCACCGAAATGGCCTCGCCGGTATCGCGAACTTCCTGACCGCGGACGAGTCCGTCGGTTGGCTTGAGCGCGATGGCACGAACGAGATCGTCTCCGAGGTGCTGTGCGACCTCGAGGGTCAACACAATCTCGACACCATCTAGCGTGTAGGTGGTCTGGAGAGCGTTGTAGATCTGCGGAATCGAGTCGTGGGGGAACTCGATGTCAACAACGGGTCCGGTCACTCGCGCGATACGTCCGACCGCGGTCTGTGTCTTGGCTGCCATGTTCTCGTCCTTCTGTTTTGTGGTTACTTTTTCGAAACGAGGGCGTCTGCGCCGCCCACGATTTCGGAAATTTGTTGAGTGATTTCGGATTGACGCGCGTTGTTGGCGAGTCGGGTGTAGTTCTGGATGAGCTTGTCGGCGTTATCCGTCGCGCTCTTCATTGCCTTTTGACGTGCTGCGTGTTCTGCCGACGCCGAAGACAGCATCGCCGCAAACACGCGGTTTTCGACATAGACGGGAAGAAGTGCGTTGAGCACGTTCAACCCGTCCGGTTCGAACTCGTACAAGGGCAAGATGTCGGCGCCGGTCGGGATGGGCGCATCGTCATCCGCTTCGACCACTTCGAGCGGAAGAAGGCGAAGGACAGTCGGAACCTGTGAGACGAGATTGACAAAACGGTTGTAAACGAGGTGAATTTCGTCGACACCAGCTTCTTCGTGGCTCTTGAGGAAATGCTCAATCAACGCCTGCGCGACCTCTTCTGCGGTTTCGACTTCGGGGCGGTCCGTGTTCCCGATCCAATCGCGCACCCACTCGCGCTGACGGAATCCGAAGTACTGGAGCGCCTTGCGGCCGATGAGGTAATACACAACCTCTTTGCCTTCAGAGTTGAGCTTCTCGACCAGTTCGCCCGCTTCTCGAAGAACCTGCGACGAGAACGCACCGGCAAGTCCACGGTCAGAGGTGAAGATCACGACAGCCGAACGACGGTGGACATCGGGCTGCGTGGTCAACGGGTGGTCGACATTGGAACCGACGGCCACAGCCGTAACCGCTCGAGTCAACGCCCGCGTGTAGGGGGCAGCGGCCGCCATGCGCGCCTGTGCTTTCTGAATTCGTGACGCCGAGATAAGTTCCATGGCGCGCGTAATCTTCTTCGTGGTCTGTGCCGACTTGATTTTTTGTCGGTAGATGCGAAGCTGTGCTCCCATGGTGTTCCTCCTCTCGGCTTACGTTCGAATTACTTGCGCTTGCGTGGCTTGACGATTTTTGCTTGTTCGACCTCGTCGGCGGGCAGAGCATCGAACTCTTCCGAACCAACCTTCGTTCCGCCCTTGCCGCCCTGGAACGACGTGACAAACTTGTCGATTTCTTTCTCGAGGTCTGCCTCGGTGGCGTCATCGAGAACGTTGGTCGATCGAAGCGTGTCGAGGATTTTGGTGTTTCGTCGAAGGTGTTCGATTAGTTCGCGTTCAAATCGAAGGACGTCGGTGATCTCGAGGGTATCGAGCTTGCCCTTGGTTCCAGCCCAGATCGAAACGACCTGCTCTTCGACGGGGTACGGCGAATACTGCGGCTGACGCAAAAGTTCGGTCAATCGCGCACCGCGAGCGAGCTGGCGGCGGCTCGTCGCGTCAAGGTCCGACGCGAACATCGCGAACGCTTCGAGCGAGCGGTACTGTGCAAGCTCGAGCTTCAACGTTCCGGACACCTTCTTGATTGACTTGACCTGGGCGTCACCACCAACACGCGACACCGAAATACCGACGTCGACAGCGGGGCGCTGGTTGGCGTTGAACAGGTCGGATTGAAGGAAGATCTGTCCGTCCGTGATCGAGATGACGTTTGTCGGAATGTATGCCGATACGTCGTTCGCCTTGGTTTCGATAATGGGAAGTCCCGTCATCGACCCGGCACCGAGTGCGTCCGACAACTTGGCACAACGCTCAAGCAGACGCGAGTGCAAATAGAAAACGTCACCCGGGTAGGCCTCTCGTCCTGGCGGACGGCGAAGCAACAGTGACACAGCGCGGTATGCCTCGGCCTGCTTCGAAAGGTCATCGAAAATGATGAGGACGTGCTTACCGGCGTACATCCAGTGCTGGCCGATGGCCGAACCGGTGTACGGCGCGAGGTACTTGAATCCGGCCGGATCCGAGGCAGGGGCAGCGACGATGGTCGTGTACGCCATTGCGCCGGCTTCTTCCAGAGCGCCCTTCACGGCGGCAATCGTTGAGCCCTTCTGGCCGATAGCGACATAAATGCAGCGAACCTGCTTGTTCGTGTCACCCGACTCCCAGTTCGCTTTTTGGTTGATGATGGTATCGACCGCGATGGCCGTCTTGCCTGTCTGGCGGTCACCGATGATGAGCTGACGCTGCCCACGACCGACCGGAATCATCGCGTCAATCGCTTTGATGCCGGTCTGAAGCGGTTCGTGAACCGACTTTCGGGCCATCACACCAGGTGCCTGAAGTTCGAGCGCACGTCGGCCTTCTGACTTGATGGTTCCGAGGCCGTCGATGGGGTTACCCAGCGGGTCGATGACGCGGCCGAGGTAACCTTCGCCGACGGGCACCGAAAGTACCTCGCCCGTGCGAGTTACTTCTTGACCAGCTTGAACACCCGAGAACTCACCGAGCACGACGACACCAATAGAGTCCTCGTCGAGGTTCAGCGCGAGACCGAGTGTTCCGTCAGCGAACTTGATGAGTTCGTTCGCCATGACACCGGGAAGCCCGTCGACGTGCGCGATACCGTCGCCCGCGTCGATGACGTGTCCGACCTCTTTTGCGCTCGACTTCGACGGTTCATAGGACTTCGCGAAGTCGCCCAGTGCCTTGCGGATGTCATCTGGGTTAATTGTCAGTTCAGCCATTGTTGTTTCCCTTTGTGTGGCGGTTATCCCGCGAGTTTCGAGGAGAGTTCTGTGAGGCGCGAACGGATGCTCGCGTCGATGGTGTCGTTTCCGACCTGGACGGTGAAGCCGCCGACGATTGAATCGTCGATGATTTCATCGATGTGGTGGTCGCGTCCAAAACGAGTGCGAAGCACCGTCGCGATGCGTTCGCGTTGGGCCGCGTCAAGCGGGTGAGCGACCGTCACGATTGCCACCCCGCGACCCTGCTGATCAGCGACGATGTTTTGGGCGTCCGCAAGCAGCGCGCGAATGCGTCGCCCACGAGGTTGGCTCACGAGGTGCCGCACGATTTCGGTCGTCGCATCGCTTGCGCCTTTGAGCACGGTTCCCGCAAGAGATCGCTTTGCGTCGGCCCCGCCCCGCTTAGCGCTGAGCGCCAACTCGAGTTCGGGGTTCGCGGCAACCGCTTGAGCAACAGTAAAGAGTTCCGATTCGATTGCGTCCTTGGAACCAGCGGCGATGACCCGAATTCCGATTTCTTCAATTCCGGCGAGCATCTCGTCGGCCGACGACCAACGCACGCCGACAATCGTGTGGAGCAGAGTTGCGGCTGTTGTGTCCAGCTTGCCGACGACGCCGTCCACAAGCGCGGCTTTCGCCGCGGCGTTTGCAACTGGATTTGCAAGTGCAGCACGCAACGCCGGGGTTTCCCCGATGGCGCGGCCAACGGAGAGAATCGCGGCGCCCGCCGCGACAGTCAATCCGTTCGCTTTCGCGACCGCGGCTTTCGCCGAGGCCAGCGCAACGCGTGATGCACTGCCCATTACTTGCTCTTCTCGTTCTTTTCGACGTCGGCGAGGAAGCGATCGACAACAGCAGACGACGCTTTGGCATCTTTCACTTGTTCACCGATTACCCGACCCGCGAGTTCGAGAGCGAGCTGGCCGACCTCGGACCGAAGCGATTGGATTGCTGCGAGGCGCTCAGCTTCAATCTGCTGTTGCGCTTTGGCGGTGATCGCCTCGGCTGCATCCGACGCCTGGTCCTTCAACTCGGCGAGGATGAGTGCCCCCTCGGCGCGAGCCTTTTCCTTGATATCAGCGGCTTCGGTTCGCGCTTCCTGAAGAAGGGCGTTGTACTTTTCGAGTGCCACCGCCGCTTCCTGCTGGGCCGATTCGGCGAGGGCGATTCCGCCTTCGATTTTCTCGGCACGAGCGTCGAGCGTCTTTTGCATGTTTGGCAGGATGACCTTCCAAAACATGATGAGGACGATCGCGAACGGAATGATCGACCAGACGATGTCATAAATCGCCGGGATGAGCGGGTTCGGAACCGATTCAGTCGATTCCGACGCCCACACGAATGCGTGCAGCATGTC
Source organism: Gulosibacter massiliensis (assembly GCA_945949175.1). Taxonomy (GTDB): domain Bacteria; phylum Actinomycetota; class Actinomycetes; order Actinomycetales; family Microbacteriaceae; genus MWH-TA3. The sequence continues at coordinate 11,976 of CAMFDU010000014.1, forward strand.
GATTCCTTATCGTGACTATACGAAGATGAAGCCGGTTGCGATGCCGACGAAGGCTAGTGCCTCGGTGAACGCGATACCGATATACATGAGGACCGTGAGGCGACCCTGTAGTTCGGGCTGACGCGCAACCGACTCGATCGTCTTTCCGACGACAATACCCACGCCAATCGCGGGTCCGATGGCTGCGAGACCGTAGCCGACGGTTGCGATGTTTCCCGTGATCTCTGCGAGAACCATGGTGTTTCCTTCCGTTGTGACCCGGATGGGTCGTTGTGGTTAGTGTTCTTCCGCCAGCGCGAGCTGGAGATAGACAGCGGTCAAGAGTGTGAAAACGTAGGCCTGAAGCACAGCGACCAAGATTTCAAAGAGCGAAAAGGCGATGCCGAACGCGAGCGTTCCTGCTCCTCCAACATAGCCGTACCACTGGCCCACGCCGAGGACGAAAAAGTGCGTCGCCGAGAAAAGCAGCACGAGGAGAAGGTGACCGACGATCATATTCATGAGAAGTCGGAGCGTCAGCGTTACGGGACGAAGCACGAACGTTGACAGTAATTCAATCGGCGTGACGACGATATAGAACGCCTTCGGGACACCGGACGGGAAGAGCGAGTTTTTGAGAAACGCTCCGGGGTGCTTTTTCAGTCCCGCGTAGATAAACGTGATGTACGAAACAACTGCGAGAACAAGTGGAATCCCGATGACGGAGGACCCGGCGATGTTAAAGCCGGGCACAATTCCCGTGATGTTGAGGAACAGGACAAGAAAGAAAATCGTCGTGAGAATAGGCAGGAACCGACGGCCGTCCTTTTTGCCCAAAAGGTCCTCGGCGATGTTGACCCGAACGAGGTCGAGACCCATTTCGATTGCGCCCTGGAAGCGCCCGGGTACGAGCGTCATTTTGCGCGTACCGAGCCAGAAAAGTACGACAAGCAGGACAACCATGATCATGCGAATGATCATGATGCGGTTCATTTCGAAGGGAGTTCCCTCGAAGAAAATTGCTGCGGGGAAAAACTCGGTGATAGACGGAGCGTGAAAAGTAATGGCTTCAGACAGAACGAGGCTATTCAGTCCGTTCACGTTGTCTCCTTGAGTCGAGCGCTACCTTGCGCTTCATGGGCTCATTTAGAGTCGAGCCTACACCATGTCGACAATGGGAACACGAGCCCTAGAGATTGCGACAACGTCACTCACAAGGGCTCCAAGCACTGCCGCGATGACGCAGCTGAAGGCGATCACGGTGTCGAGAGAATCGGAATTTCGAATGGCAAAAGCGACCACAAGAAAGAGGACAAATTTAAGGAGCCACGAACCAAGAACGATGCCGAAAAAAAGCCCAGAGGCGATGCTGCCACCGCTCGCTTTCTGTCCGATGAGGATGCTTCCAGCCGTAATGCCCATGAACACGAACGCAATGGCACTGCCGACCAGAGCGCTCCAGATTCCCATTGGGCCGACCAACGAATAGCCGATTGCGCCACCGACCGACGCGATGCCGAGAGTCACAATTCCACCCAGCAAGAGAGCGGTGCGTAACGCTTTCGCCGCGAGCTGAACAGCACTAGTCATTGGTTTCCTCCGGAATGTCGCCGAACAGGTTGATGGGCTTTTCGCGGCCGAGCGGCGCGATGGTGAGAACAGTGGTCACGATGAGTCCAATGCCAACGATTCCCGTGGCCACGATTGCGTCAATGAACATGAACAACAGAGCCCCGACAGCAACGACAATGGTCCACGCATACAAAATGAGAACCGCCTGGAAGTGCGTGTGTCCCATGTCGAGCAGACGGTGGTGCAGATGCTTTCGGTCCGCCGCGAACGGCGAACGGCCGTTGAGGATGCGGCGAGTGACCGCGAGCACAAAGTCAACGAGAGGAACAACGAGAACTGCGAGCGGGAGTGCCAGCGGAATGAAAGCGGGAACAAGCTGGCCCGGGTCGATGCGGGTTGGATCGACCTGTCCGGTCACCAAAATTGTTGAGGCCGCAAGGACGAGGCCAATAACCAAAGCACCCGAGTCGCCCATGAACATCTTGGCGGGATGCCAATTGACCGGCAAGAATCCGATGAGGGATCCGCAGAGCGCGGCGGTCAAGAGCGTCGAGAGATTGAAGTAACTAGTTTGACCGGGACCCGTCGAGAGTATGTATGAGTAAATGAAGAAAACTATGCCGGCAATAAGCGTCACACCAGCGACTAATCCATCAAGACCGTCAATGAAGTTAATCGCGTTCATAACGAGCACGACCGCCAAAACAGTGAGCACGAGCGACATCGTGGGCGACAATAATGCGATGACGCCGAATGGAAGGCTGACAATTTGCACACCACTCCAGGCGAGAACACCCGCGGCGATTAGTTGAGCACCAAGTTTGACGAGCCAGTTTAAGTCGATGAGGTCGTCAATCACCCCGACCGTCGCCATGAGAACAATCCCAATTCCGATTCCGATGACGGGCATGATGTTGACGAATATCGGAGCAAAAACCGGAAGGAATGCTGCGGCGACGAGAGCTGATCCCAGACCGAGAACAATGGCAACACCACCAAGCCGAGGTGTCGGCGTCGTATGGACGTCTCGATCACGGATCCCGGGATAGATCGTGAAGCGGTGACTGAGGCGAAGCAGCGCGTGGGAACCAAGGAACGAGATGATTGCCGCGACGAACCCGATTATCAGGTAATTCATTCGTCGTCCTCCGCTAACAACCCGAGCACATCGCGAATCGCATCCCGTGAAACTGTTCCGTCTCGCAAAATCCGAGCGGGTTTTCCGTCACGTGTCGGAGTGGCGTCGACGATTGTCGATCCGACGCGCGACCCCGACGACTCTCCGGTGTCGAGATAAACCGAGATGCGATCACCCAATTGTTCTCGTGCCTCGGCGGCTGTCACAGCCGCGGGCTTTCCGGTCAGGTTCGCGCTGGATACAGCGAGCGGCCCGGTCTCAGTCAAAAATTCACGCACGAGCTCATGGTCTGGCATTCGCAGTGCGACCGTTCCGTTGGTCTCGCCCAAGTCCCAAGCGAGGGTTGGTCGTGCCGAGACAACAATTGTCAATCCGCCCGGCCAGAATGCGTCAGCAAGTTTTTCAATCTCGGGAGTGATGTGCTCTGCGAGTGCTGACACGGTGTCGAAATTAGGCACGAGAACAGGTGGCGGCGCCTGGCGCCCCCGGCCCTTCGCGTCGAGCAACTTCTGCACAGCCGCCGGGTTAAAGGCGTCGGCGGCGATTCCATAAACCGTATCGGTGGGGAGTACGACAAGGTCGCCGCGACCGATGGCCTGTCTGGCTAGTCGCAGTCCCGTCAAGGCCTCACTCGTTTCGAGGCAGTTATAGATTGTGCCCATCCCTGACAGTTTAGCCATGTGCGTCTATCGGACCGCGGTGAGCACTCGTTCGCGTTGGAGAAGATCAGTGTGGGTGGTCGTCATCGAGAATCCCGCCTCTGTGGCGATGGCACGAACGCCCGAACCTTGCCCGTCGCCGTGTTCAACGACGAGAGTGCCGCCGGGTCGCAAGAGAAGCGCGGCCCGATTGACAAATGTGCGAATGTCTCGAAGTCCGTCGTCCCCGCCGAACAGCGCGATCTCGGGGTCGTACCCCAACACTTCACGGTCAACGGGCTTTTCGGAGTCGGGGATATACGGCGGATTCGCGACAACAACATCAACGGTGCCGTCGAGTTCCGGCAGCGCGCTCACTACGTCGCCGACGACGAGCGTCACCCGGTCGTCACCGTATCGCGCGATGTTTCGCTCTGCCCATTCGGCCGCAGCCGGCGATAGTTCAATGGCAAACACTTCAGCGTTGGGAACCTCGGTTGCCAGTGCAAGGGCGAGCGCTCCGGTTCCTGTGCCGAGGTCAACGGCACGAGGTCGTGGTGACGGAACCTGCCGAAGAGCGTCTATCGCCCATTCGGCGACGAGTTCGGTTTCGGGACGAGGAACGAGTGCGCCAGGACCGACGGCGAGAACCAGGTGACGAAAAGGTGACTCTCCGGTGATGTGCTGGAGAGGCTCACGAGATTCGCGGCGGGATGCAAGGGTATTGATTTCCGCAATGATTGCCTGATCCATTTCAACGCCCATGAACGCCTTGGTGGCAACCTCACCGCGAGTCCATCCGGCGACATGACCGACGATGAGTTCGGCATCCGCGACAGCAGAGACGATGCCGGCGCGGTCGAACCGCTCCGCAAGGGCGGAAACAATCTCGCCGACCGAGGTCACGAGCCGGAGGACTCTGTCAGCGCTTTCAATCGCGCTTCTTCATCGACGGCGATACACGAATCGATAATCGGCTCTAACGCGCCGTTCATTACCTGGTCGAGGTTGTATGACTTGTACCCTGTGCGGTGATCGGCGATACGGTTCTCGGGGAAATTGTAGGTGCGGATTCGCTCTGAGCGATCCATTCCGCGAATCTGGCTCTTGCGAGCATCGCTCGCGACCGCATCACGTTCTTCTTGCTGACGCGCAAGCAGTCGTGCACGCAGAACGCGCATCGCCGATTCTTTGTTCTGAATTTGGCTCTTCTCGTTCTGACACGACACGACTATTCCTGTCGCAATGTGGGTTATGCGAACCGCCGAGTCGGTCGTGTTGACGGATTGGCCGCCGGGTCCACCAGAACGGAAGACGTCGATGCGGATGTCGTTTGGGCTGATGGCGACTTCTTCAGGTTCGTCAACCTCGGGAAAAACGAGAACACCTGTTGTCGACGTGTGAATCCGGCCCTGCGCCTCGGTCGCGGGAACACGCTGAACGCGGTGAACGCCGCCTTCGTATTTGAGCTTCGCCCACGCGCCGTTCGCTGGATCGGTGGCGTTGGACTTGATTGCGAGTTGAACGTCTTTGAAACCACCCAAGTCGCTGTCCGTCCTGTCGAGAATCTCGACGCGCCAGCCACGGCTGTCTGCGTACTGCGTGTACATGCGCAGAAGGTCGGCGGCGAACAGGGCGCTTTCCGCGCCGCCTTCGCCTCCCTTGATTTCCATAATGACGTCTCGGCCATCGTCGGGGTCGCGGGGAATCAGTAAACGTCGTAGTTTCTCTTCGAGTTCGATGACGCTCGCTTCCATCGGTGCGATCTCGGCGGCAAACACCTCGTCGTCCTTGGCAAGTTCCTTCGCGGCCGCGAGATCATCGCGGGCTGCTGACAATGCTTCGTGCGTTGAGACAATCTGATTCAATTCCGAATATCGCCGATTGAGTTTCTTGGCGCGTGCCGGATTCGTGTGAATCGCCGAATCGGCGAGTTCCACCTGAAGAGCGGCGTGTTCCGCGACGAGACCGTCGATTGATTCGAGCATGAGAACCGTTAGAGGGTGACGACTGCGGTGGCGATATCGAGGAGTTCGTCTCGAACCACACCGGAGAAACCGTCGGTCTGATTGTCAATAGTGGCGATGACCGTGAGCGAGCCACCCGTCTCGAGCGCGCGACCAGCACCGAACAAGCGCTTAGTGGCCGAGAACACGGCGGCGTCAACTGCTCCGTCACCCAGCGGACGCGAGCCCTGGATGACCGCCATCTGGTTCTTGGCGACACGAGTCATCGAGTCGATGAGCACAACGACATTGTGTCCCTTTTCGACGAGCCGCTTGGCCCGTGCGATGGCGAGGTCGGCGACGGTGACGTGTTCGTCCGCGTGACGGTCGTAGGACGAAGCGCTGACTTCTCCGCGAACGCCGCGGCTGAGCGCCGTCACGTCTTCGGGAAGACCCTCGGAAACAACAACCATGAGATGAGCGTCCGTTGCACTGGCCGAGATTTCGGTAGCGAGGTCACGCATCACAGCCGTGCGAGTCGCACCGGCAGCAGCGTCGACGAGGACGCGGTCGCCCTTTCTAACCGAGCCAAAACGACCTTTCAATCCCAAACCGTCGGTCGCATGGACCGCGACGAGATCGTTGAAGTCATCGCGGACGACGGCTTCTTCTGGTGCCGCGCCGTTCACAAAGTCAATCGTTGCGAGCGCGTTGTACTTCTGGCGGTTCTGGAAATCGTTATCGCGAGGCTGGCGGATTGCACCAACGATGGCGTCACCCTTGCGGAGGTTGTACTTCTTCACCTGACCGAGTGCGACATAAATGTCGGCGGGGCTGGCGAGGTAGCCAGCGGTTCGAACGAACGCGTAGTTGTCGAGAATGTCCAAGATTCCGGCGACGGGGATGAGCACGTCGTCATCGCTCACGCCGTCAAAGTCGTCGTCGCGTCCGCGTCCGCGCTTGCGGTTGCGCTGGCGACTACGACCGTTGTCCGCCTGTGTGTCATCTGTTTCATCAGAGTCGGCGTTCTCTGAAGCATCAGCGTCGCCAGTTCCAGCAGCGGCGGTTCGGCCACGGCCGCGACCGCGAGTGCGGCGGCCGGCGGGGGCGTCACCTTCGGCAGGCGCATCGCCCGAGTCGGGTGCTGACTCGGCGGAAGGGGCGTCGTGAGTGACGACCTCAACCGGTGCGTCAGCCGACTTTTTGGTGGCGCGTCGAGGTGCTCGCTTGCGGACCGGCGTTTCGGTGCCGTCGGTTACAGGTACGTCCGTTATTTCGTTATCCATTAGTTACTCCTTGATTGTCACGCCACCGTGAGCAATCGCACAACGCGATATTCGGTGAGGTGAATCGAAACCTGCTCGGGATCCGGTTAGAGTCCGTCTCCATCGGGCAGTACGACAACTGTAGCACCCTTGAAGTCGACAGCGAGCATGAGGCACTCCCACGCTGTGTCCTTCGACTTGTCGACGATGCTCGCCGCGCGCGCGCGTTCGAGTGGATCATCGGTCAGGACGAGGACCGACGGCCCTGCCCCCGAGACCACCGCGGCGAATCCCTCATCGCGCAATCGACGAATCAGGGCAATAGTTTCCGGCATCGCCTCGGCGCGATACTCCTGGTGAAGTTTGTCTTCTGTAGCCGCATGCAAGAGTTCGGGGCTCTGCAGGAGGGCCGCGATGAGAAGCGCTGATCGCGACACGTTGAAGACCGCGTCTTCGTGGGGAACCGTATCGGGTTGCAGGTCACGAGCGACTTTCGTGCTCATCGTCATGTCACGAGGAACAGCGACCAACAATGAAACACCGCGGTGAACCGTCAACTTCTTGTGCTGCGGGCCCGTTTCTGTCATCCACGCAATCGACAAACCGCCGAACAGTGCAGGAGAAACGTTGTCGGGGTGACCTTCCATTTTCGTCGCGATGTCCAGCAGTCCCTGGGCGTCGATTTCGACGATGCCGTCAAGAAGTCCCTTGGCTATCATGATCCCGCCGACGATCGCCGCACCGGACGACCCCATTCCGCGACCGTGCGGGATTCGGTTGTCGCACACGAGGTCGACAATCGGGATGGGGATTCCGAAATGCGCGAACGTCGCTGCCATCGATTGAACGACCAGATTAGTGTCGTCCGTCGCGACGGTGCCATCGCCAACACCGCGAACGGTGACCCGCGTGCTACCAGCGTCGAGAACAGTTGCCGTCAGCTCGTCATAGAGCGACAGTGCGATTCCGAGGGTGTCAAAACCGGGTCCGAGGTTGGCCGTCGTGGCGGGCACCTTGACGTGAACAGATCGTCCAACGGGAACAGTTGACGGCATTATGCGCCCTTCACGAGACCGAGCACACCGGCGATTTCATCGACGTCCACGGGAACAACCTGCGGCATCGCTTCGGTTCCGTCCGGACGCTTGAGGCCCCACTGTGGATCTTTGAGTCCGTGGCCCGTAACCGTGAGGACGCAGATTGCGCCCTTCGGGATGATGCCGGCCTCGGCGCGTTCGAGAAGCCCCGCGACCGACGCAGCCGACGCTGGCTCGACAAAGATTCCGACCTCGGCCGAGAGGATTCGCTGGGCAGCCAGAATATCGGCGTCGCTAATTGCACCAAAATATCCATCCGAGTCTTCACGAGCGGCAATTGCCAAATCCCACGATGCGGGGTTTCCGATGCGGATCGCGGTGGCAATTGTTTCGGGGCTCTTCACGCGCTCGCCAATGACGAGCGGCGCCGAACCCGCCGCCTGGAAACCGAACATTCGCGGCAACACATCCGTCGTTCCGCGCGCAATCTCTTCGCGATAGCCACGGTGGTAGGCGGTGTAGTTGCCCGCGTTTCCGACGGGGATGAAGTGGAAGTCGGGTGCGCGTTCGAGAACCTCGACAACCTCGAAGGCGGCAGTCTTTTGTCCTTCGATGCGGTCGTTGTTGACCGAATTGACGAGGTGGACGGGGTAATTCGCGGCGAGGTCCCGAGCGATGTCGAGGCAGTCATCAAAGTTTCCCTGCAACTGCAGGATCTCGGCATTGTGGGCCACGGCCTGACTTAACTTGCCCATCGAAATCTTGCCCTCAGGAACCAGAACCGCCGCCGTGATTCCCGCGTGCGCGGCATAGGCTGCTGCTGCTGCTGACGTATTGCCCGTCGATGCGCAGATGACGGCTTTCGCTCCCGCCTCCATCGCCTTAGAAATCGCCATCGTCATTCCGCGGTCTTTGAAAGACCCAGTCGGGTTCATGCCTTCGTATTTGACGTAGACCTTCGCGCCCGAGCGTTCGGACAGTGCAGGGGCATAAATGAGTGGAGTCCCACCCTCGCCCAGCGAAATGATGGGGGTCTTGTTCGATACGTCAAGGCGATCACGATATTCGTGAAGGACGCCTCGCCACTGATGACCCATTACAGACCTTCCATTCGAAGTACTCCCACGACTCGTCGGACAACGGCTGACGCCTCAAGGGCATCCACAGTCGCGGCGAGATCAGCTTCGGTCGCCTCGTGAGTTCCAATAACAAGCGTAGCGGTGGCCTCTTGCCCATCGACGCTAGTGACCTTTTGTTCGACCGACTCGACCGAGACGCCGTGCGCGGCGAAAAGCGACGCAATGTCAGCGAGCACGCCGGGTGCGTCGGTGATCTCGAGCGAGATGTGGTACCGAGTGCGGATATCCGCGATTGGCAAGATAGGGAATGTCGCGTGTGTGCTTTCTGCGACGCCGGGACCACCAATCACGTGACGACGAGCGGCCGAGACGAGGTCTCCGAGGACAGCCGACGAGGTTTGGATTCCACCGGCACCCGCACCGTAGAACATAAGTGGGCCGGCGAGTTCAGCTTCGACAAACACCGCGTTGTTTGCGCCGTGCACGGCAGCAAGCGGGTGGCTGTCGGGAACCATTGCTGGGTAGACACGTGCGCTAACGCCCTCGGTGCCGTCCGCCAAACCCACCCTCTCGCAAATCGCGAGCAATTTCACGACGTAACCAGCTTGCCTGGCAGCGCGAACCTGATCGAGCGTGATTTCGCTGATTCCTTCGCGATAGACGAGGTCGATTGGCACATGGGTGTGGAACGCAAGAGATGCCAGGATCGAGGCCTTTTGCGCTGCGTCGTAACCTTCGATATCCGCGCTGCTGTCTTCTTCGGCGTATCCGAGCTTCTTTGCCATCGCGAGCGAGTCCTCCATCGATTCGCCGAGCGTGTCGATGCGATCGAGGATGAAGTTGGTTGTCCCGTTCACGATTCCGAGGATTCGCGTCACCCTGTCACCGGCGAGAGAATCGCGGAGCGGCCGGATGATTGGAATCGCACCCGCAACGGCCGCCTCGTAGTAAACCTGCGCGCCGACCTGGGCGGCGGCCTCAAAAATCTCGGTGCTGTGGTGCGCAAGAAGTGCCTTATTTGCGGTAACGACGTCAGCACCCGCGTTGATCGCGTCGAGTATCAGCGTTCGCGCGGGCTCAACGCCCCCCATCAGTTCGATGACGATGTCGGCCTGCCGAACGAGCGTGGCAGCGTCGGTCGTGATGAGGTGGGCAGGGATGTTCGCCGTTCGCTTTGATTTCGGATCGCGAACAGCTACGCCAATCAACTCGATTCCCGCCCCAATTCGGGCGGCTAACTCGTCGCCGTGATTGAGGATCTGGTCCGCCACCTGTGCGCCAACGCTTCCAGCGCCGAGCAGCGCAATTCGAAGGTTACGATATTCGATCAATAGATTTTCCTTAACGCGGGCGGTCCTTCGGGCATTGAGTCAGTTTAGCGACTCGCGTGTCAGGATGAGGCTGTCCTCGGCGGCGACCCACGCCAACATTGCGCATTTAACTCGAGCAACAAACTTTGACACACCCGAAAGGGCTGCAAGGTCGCCGTACTCGTCTTCAGAAAGGGCGATTGTTCCTCTGGATCTCATCGCATCGCGAAAACCGTTCGCGAACGTTTCAAATTCAGCGACCGACATACCCGTCGCTTCCGAGGTCATGAGCGAAGCCGACGCTTGCGAAATCGAGCAGCCTTTGCCCTCCCACTCAAAAGCGGTGATGGTGTCGCCGTCCTCTGAGAGTCGAACCGTGAGCGTCAATTCGTCGCCGCACGTCGGGTTGTATTGGTGCGAGGGGAAGCCGCCCGGCGTTAGCCCGTATCCCGCTCGTCTTTTGTTGTGATCGAGGATGATCTGTTGATATAGGTCGTCGAGTTCCATCAGCCCTCCCCAAAGTAATCGCGAACGTCGGCGAGTGCCGCGACAGCGAGGGCGACGTCGTCCGACGTCGAATACATCCCGAGCGAGAAACGGGTCGACGAGTCGACCCCGAGGCGTTTGTGAAGAGGTTGGGCGCAGTGGTGCCCAACTCGGGCCGCAATTCCGCGCGAATCCAGATATTGGCCCACGTCGTGAGGGTGAACGCCTTCGACAGTGAAACTCACGAGGCCTACGCGACGCGCACCGGCGGCGGTTCCCAAAATGCGAACATTCGGTATGTCGGCAACGCCGGCAAACAAGTCAGCACCCAATGATTCCTCGTGTGCGGCGATGGCGTCGACACCAATTGACTCAACAAACCGGAGCGATTCCGCCCAGCCGATTGCTTGGGTAAGTCGTGGCGTTCCCGGCTCGAACTTAGCGGGTGCGGGCAGGTAATCGGACGAGTCGTAGTCGACGCGCGTGATCATGGCACCGCCCGTCAGAACGACGGGCATCTCGGCGAGAATTTTCGTCGTTCCCCACAGCGCGCCGATACCCGTCGGGCCATACATTTTGTGGGCCGAGAACACAACGAAATCAGCACCATACGAGTCGACGTCGAGGCGTCCGTGCGCGGCGGATTGACAGGCATCGACGACGACAATCGCGCCGGCGGCTCGACCGAGGTCGGCAATGGCGCGAACAGGATTCGTGATTCCGAGGACATTGGACACAGCAGACACGGCAACGATTCGAGTTCGGTCGGACAACACCGATTTCACGGCCTCGGGTGTCAACTCTCCGCCGTCGGTGACCGCCGCAACCCGAATAACCGCGCCCGTCTGCCGAGCGACTTCTTGCCACGGAATGAGGTTCGCGTGGTGTTCAGCTTCGGACACCACGATTTCGTCGCCAGCCGCGAGAGTAAATCGAGCGGGTGAACCGACAGCGGATGCCAATTGAAAGGCGAGGGCGATGAGATTGATTGATTCCGTTGCGTTGGAGGTGAAGACGAGCTGGTTGGCGCGCGCGCCGACGAACGCGGCAATCGCCGTTCGTGCATCGTCATATGCCTCGGTCGCCTCGGCGGCGAATGAGTGTGCGCCTCGATTGACAGCGGCGGTGTGTCGCAGCGCGAATTCAGATTCGAGGTCAACCGCAATTCGCGGTCGAAGACTCGTGGCTGCCGTGTCGAGGTAGACGAGTGGATGCCCGCTGACGGTCTCTGACAATTGAGGGAACTCTGCGCGAATTACGGCACTTTGTTCTGACGTGAACTGGCTCACATGCGCTCCGGTGCACTGACGCCCAGCAGGTCAAGCCCATTGCGCAAAACCTGACCCGCGGAATCGTTGAGCCAGAGTCGCGTGCGGTGAGCGTCGTCGACCTGGTCGTCGCCAAGCGGTGTCACACGGCAGTTGTCATACCAGCGGTGATAGTACGCCGCGAGTTCTTCTAGATATCGGGCAACACGGTGTGGTTCGCGCAAAGAGGCCGCCTGCGCAACGACGCGAGGGAAATCGGCAAGCGCGTTCGCGAGATCTGCTTCGGTCTGGTGGTCGAGAAGTTCTGCCCGGAACACTGATCGTTCGACACCAGCGGTGGCCGCGTTCCGCGCGACGGCGCAGGTTCGAGCGTGCGCGTACTGCACATAGAACACGGGGTTGTCGTTCGACTTCTTGGTCAGGAGTTCCGGATCGAGCGATAACGGTGAATCGGCTGGGTACCGTGCGAGCGAATAGCGCAGCGCATCGGTTCCGAGCCATTCGCGCAGGTCGTTGAGCTCAATGATGTTGCCGGCACGCTTCGACAACTTGGCTCCATTAATACTCACGAGCTGACCGATGAGAATTTCAATGTCCTTTTCGGGATCATCACCCGCCGAGCCCGCGAGAGCTTTAAGGCGGTGCACATACCCGTGGTGATCGGCGCCGAGTAGGTAAATCTTGTGCTGATACCCGCGGTCACCTTTTGACAGGTAGTACGCGGCGTCAGCAGCGAAATATGTATAGATACCGTTGCCTCGGCGAATCACGCGGTCTTTGTCGTCGCCAAAGTCGCTGGTGCGAACCCAGATGGCATCGTCATCGTCGTAGACGTGGCCTTGGGCTCGTAGTCGTTCGATAGCTTGTTCGATGAGCGAGTTGTCGCCACCCGAATGCAGGGTCCGTTCGCTGAACCAGACGTCAAATTCGACGTTGAATCGAGCGAGCGAGTCCTTGATTTCCTGAAGTTGCTGCTCGTACCCGATGTCGCGGGCGACCACGATCGCCTCGTCACGTGGAAGGTCGCCGAGGTCGGAACGTTGCATCAACGCGATTTTTCCGAGTTCTTGAATGTACTCCCCCGGGTACCCGTTCTCGGGGGTCGGTTCACCCAGTGCCGCTGCGAGAACGGATTCGCCGAAGACGTCCATTTGGGCACCGGCGTCGTTGATATAGAACTCGTTCGCGACTTTTGCGCCCGAGGCCCGCAGGACGCGACCGATGGAATCCCCCAGCCCTGCCCAGCGAGTGTGGCCGATGTGTAGAGGCCCGGTGGGATTGGCTGACACGAATTCGAGGTTGATGGACTGTCCAGCGAGAGTTTCGTTATGTCCGAAGGCTGCACCGGCATTAATAATGGTTCGGGCGATTTCGCCCGCCGCCGCCGCGTCGAGAGTGATGTTGAGAAAGCCCGGACCCGCAATATCAACGGTTTTTACCCCGGCTATCGCCTCGAGCGCGGCACAAAGTTCCTGCGCTACCTCGCGCGGGTTCATGTCAACGCGCTTGGCGACTTTCATGGCGATTGAAGTCGCCCAATCCCCGTGGTCGCGATTCTTGGGACGCTCGAGCGCGACATCCGAATCGGCGATGCTTGCCGCGAGCGCCGAATCGCGAGCGCCGATGACCGTGCGCGTCGCCTCGGCTATGGCGGTGCTCAGCGCGTCGGGGTTCATAGGTCCATCTTAAGTCGCTCGTCAGTTGAGTTCAGGGGTACCCCCTACAGGATTCGAACCTGCGACCTTCTACGCCGGAGGTAGACGCTCTATCCACTGAGCTAAAGGGGCTTGTGTTCCCAGCGTACTACTGTGCAGAGTGTCGCTCGAGGAATTCAAACACCGCCCGATCGTCCACTCCGGGGAAGCTTCCCCGGTGAACCGGCGTGAGAACTTGCGAGTGCATCGCTGCGCTCGTCCACGTGTTTCCTGCCCATTTCGCGGTGAGGTCGTCGGTCGGCAACACACAACACGTCGGGTCGGGGCAGGTCGATGACTTGCGATCTGCGGTGTCGCGTCCGCGAAACCACTTCGAGTCGGCGAAGGGGACTCCGACCGTGATTGAGAAACTGCCGTCGACTCCCGAGCCTGTCTGCGTCGACTCCCAGAACGTGCCATCGGGTGTGTCGGTGTATTGGTGGTACTCCGTTGTTCGATTGACGCGTTCGAGTGCGACCCGAGCACTCCACAGCCGGCAGAGCCGCTGTCCTTCAACTGCCCCCGTGACGTCCGTCGGAATCGGCAACCCGTCGTTCTCGTATGCCTTGTACACCGCACCGTCATCGCCAACGCGAAGAAAGTGCACCGGAATGTCGAGGTGGCTCGTCGCAAGGTTGGTAAATCGCATCGACGCGAATTCGTGCGTGACTCCGAACGCGTCACGGAAATCCTCGACGGCGATGTTGCGCTCAGCTTTCGCCTTAGTCAGGAATTCGACGGCTTGGCGACCCGGCATGATGGCAGCGGCGGCCACATAGTTGATCTCGAGGCGTTGCTGCAAAAATTCCGGATAGCTCGAGGGGACGTTGTGTCCAAGAATCCGGTGGGCAATCGACTGGATTGCCATTGATCGAAGCCCGTGTCCGCCGGGAATCGATGCGGGCGGCAAGTAGACGTGTCCATTTGCCCAATCCGTGATGCTACGTGCTGAGTCCGGCAGGTCATCCACGTAAATGATTGCCAGCCCGAAACGTTCAGCCATCTGACTCATTTCTCGGTGAGTCAGAGCGCCCGTGGTGTGCCCGACTTGATCTGACAAGTCCTGACCAATCGCCTCGAGGTCGGGGCGGTAATTGTTGATATCTCGCATCGCACGGCGCAATTCGGTGTTTGCCCTGCGGGCTTCCTCCGGGGTAGCAATCGCGGTTGTCTCGCGTCGCACGATTTCCCGGTGCAAACCCAGAAGCGCGTCGAGGGTGTCATCGGTCATGGTCTTGCCGATGCGAGTCGACGGGATCCCCAATCGAGTAGCAAGCGCCGAATGTTGCAGTTCGTCTAGCTCAATCTCTTTTGCGCTGCGCTCGTCGGGCGCCCCCGTCTCGAGAAGCGTGGCAACACTCACCCCGAGGGCTGAGGCAATCGCGGTGACGAGCCCGATCTTGGGTTCGCGTTTGCCGTTTTCGATGATTGACAATTGGCTGCCTGATAGTCCCACTTTGTCACTCAGAGCATCGAGCGTTAGATTCGCACGCTGGCGGAAATGTCGGATTCGCCGACCGAGCGTTGGGGACGTGTTCACGGCACCAGAATACGCGAAAAGTTTCAAAAAACATAATAAATGCAGTTTTTTCGTTAGAAATTATCCGCGTGTTGGCATTTTTAGGAGAATTCTGTTAAATATGCCCTCGACAAAGACCCCCAAAGAGTCCCCCGTCACCGAAACCGCACGAACGCTACCCACGACACGGGAAGATCTTCGGAATTGGGTGACCGAAATTGCCCGCTTAACGAAACCGGATCACATTCAGTGGTGTGACGGTTCACTCGGTGAACGTCAAGACCTCATTGATGGGTTGATTGCGTCCGAGACGCTTATCCCGCTTGATGGTGCACTTCGCCCGAACTCTTTTCTCGCGCGTAGCAACCCCGATGATGTTGCTCGTGTCGAAGGACGAACGTTCATCTGCGCGAAAACGGAACACGACGCGGGACCGACGAACAATTGGCACGACCCAGACGACATGCGATCGATTTTGTCGGGATTATTTACAGAATCAATGCGAGGACGCACCCTGTACGTCGTTCCATTCCTGATGGGACCGGTCGGTTCGCCGGTCACTCGAGTCGGAGTAGAGATTACCGATTCACCCTACGTCGTCGTTTCGATGGGGATGATGACTCGCATGGGACGCGTCGCGCTGGACGTCATCGAAGATGGCGCCGATTGGGTCAAGGCCGTTCACACCGTCGGTGCACCTCTCGAGCAGGGTGAGAAAGATGTCCCGTGGCCGTGTAATTCGACCAAATACATCAGCCATTTCCCCGAAGACCGAGAAATCTGGTCATACGGATCGGCGTACGGCGGAAACGCTCTGTTGGGCAAGAAATGCTTCGCTCTGCGAATCGCATCGGCGATGGCGCGTGACGAGGGTTGGCTCGCCGAACACATGATGCTTGTTCGAATCACGTCGCCGGAAGGTCAGGTCGCGCACATTGCGGCAGCGTTCCCCAGCGCGTGCGGGAAAACCAATTTCGCGATGATGCAGCCCACCCTCCCGGGGTGGCAGGTTGAAACCCTCGGAGACGACATAGTGTGGATGTGGATTGATGAGAACGGATTGTTGCGGGCCATCAACCCCGAGTCCGGATTGTTCGGAGTCGCACCGGGAACAAGTAATGCGACCAACCCGGTCGCGATCCAAATGCTGTGGGGAAACACCATTTTCACGAACGTCGCACTGACCGACGACGGCGACGTCTGGTGGGAGGGTCTCACTAGTGAAAAGCCCACTCACCTCACCGATTGGACCGGGCAGGACTGGACTCCGCAGTCAGAAACCCCCGCAGCGCACCCCAATTCACGGTTCACAGTGGCAATCGACCAGTGCCCGACCGCTGCGAGTGAGTGGGCTGACCCGCGCGGAGTTGTCGTCGACGCAATCGTCTTCGGTGGTCGACGATCGGATACCATGCCTCTCGTTACGGAAGCCCGATCGTGGGCTCACGGCGTTTACCTCGGTGCCACGATGGCGTCTGAGCGCACCGCCGCCGCAGAAGGAACCCTCGGAGAGCTTCGCCGTGATCCCTTTGCGATGGCTCCCTTCACCGGCTACAACGTGGGCGACCACTGGGCGCACTGGTTGGCCATCGGTGAGCGCCTCCGTGTTTCTGGGCGTTTTCCCCGAATCTTTCATGTGAATTGGTTCCGCCGTGATGGCGACGGAAGATTCATGTGGCCGGGTTTTGGCGAGAACATTCGCGTCGTTAAGTGGATGATGGATCGCATGCGCGGAAAGATCGGCGGAGTGGACAGTGCCGTCGGTACCCTTCCGAAACTGGGTGATTTCGAGTTGGGAGACCTCGACATGAGCGTGTCTGCTGCGAACGAAATCTTGTCCGTCAACGCCAACGAAATCGAACGCGATGCTCGTGACGCACAATCTCTGTTGACTCTCATCGGCGACACCGTCCCGCCGTCCATCTGGGCAGAGAATTCTGAGACAATCGCTCGGAGTAAGTGACAAGATTATCGTAATAAAATTGTCACAAAATCTTCACCGGACAATGCGCAGGTGCGAGTAGATTTGGAGTTATGGAGTTGACATCAAAAATCGGACGTGGGCGAGTCATTGTGCCCATTGCCATTTTCATGCTCATGTTGGCGGGCTGTGCTCCCATGTCCACTCCGACAGCAGGGCCAAATCCGACCGAGACGACGCAACCGACCATTGGGCCAACCGAAATTCCCGTCCAGACCGAATTCTTCTCGATGCCCGCAGACTGCACCGGCATTTTGCCCGCCGCGCAGGTAGACACATTCGCCGCCGACGGTGTCGTTTTGTTGGCTGGGCCTGGCGGAAAATACGGTAACGAACTCATTACCGACCCGACGCCGGAAATGATCGCTGGCGGAATCTCGTGTTACTTCGGAATAGACAACGAAGACCTCACGTTGCTTCGTGTCAAGGTACTCGTATCAGCGGTGCCGCTTGATGCCACAAATCGGCAGAGTGTCATCGATGACCTCTCCGCTCAGGGGCTCGCGAGGGCGATGAACGAACGCGGCGAGGTGACCTTTGGGATTCTAGGCGTAAGCGAGGGTCAGACCACAGCGAATTACAACGTCATCGCGAGCGATTCCTGGATTTCGGTGTTGTCGTCTGATGGCGGTGAAGCAGCGTTTCTCGCCATCGTCAGCCTTGCGAACGACGTACACGCCGCGAACTACAACTAGGCCGTGGCAACGGATTTACTTGCCGGAATCGACCCTAGTTGGGCACCTGCGTTTGCCCAGGAAACCTCATCGCTTGGCGAGATACAACAACGTTTAGACAACGAAATGCTGGCCGGGGTTCGATATGCGCCAGCTCGCGCGGATCTTTTTCGCGCCTTTTTCGCCCCACTGGAGTCCATCCGAGTCGTCATTATCGGCCAGGACCCCTACCCGACACGGGGCCACGCGGTGGGACTGTCATTTTCGACGAACCGGGATGTTCGCCCATTGCCGCGAAGCCTCACCAACATCTTCGCCGAGCGTCAAGATGACCTCGGAATTGAGCCTCCAGAACACGGCGACCTGTCACGGTGGGTCGACCAAGGCGTAATGCTTCTCAACACGTCGTTGTCCGTGCGCGAAGGTGAGGCGGGTTCTCATCGAACGTGGCCGTGGAAAAACGTGACGAGCGCAGCACTTCGATCCCTGGCCGAACGAGGCGGTCCTCTCGTCGCCGTCTTATGGGGGCGCGAGGCTCAGTGGGCGACATCGGTATTGAACGGCGTCGACACCATCGAGTCGGCTCACCCATCTCCGCTATCGGCAAACCGAGGCTTTTTTGGCTCTCGTCCTTTTTCGCGAACAAACACCTCGCTCGTCAAGCAGGGCGGCGACCCGATTGACTGGCGCGTTTAGACTCTCGACATGACTGGAGTGTCCTTTCGACCGGCCGAGACTGCCGACGCCCCGACACTCGTCGCCATTTATAACCACTACGTCACCGCGTCAAGCGTCACATTTGACCTGGATGCGTGGACGGCAGACGATATGAGCCACAAGATTGAAGCAGTCACTGCCTTAAGGATGCCGTTCATTGTCGCCGAACGTGACGGCGACACTGTCGGGTATGGGTACCTATCAACTTTTCGCGACAAGGCGGCGTACGACAAAACGATGGAAAACACCCTGTACCTGCGTGACGACGCGCGAGGCGCTGGAATCGGGCGTTCGTTGTTGGAAGAACTACTCCGACTCGGTGCAGTCGCTGGAGTTCGCGAGGTCATCGCCGTGATCGCGAACACCCCCGACGCGGTCCCGTCAATTCGACTTCACGAGAAGGCGGGTTTTGCGCGCGTTGGCGAAATGGACCGGGTTGGCCGCAAGTTTGACGAGTGGCTGGGCGTCGTCATGATGCAGAAGTCGCTCGTCCGCGATTAGTCCTTTCGTTACGCATTGTTTCGCGGCTAGTGGAATGGGTCCGTTGCGCTCTCTACGGTAAAGGGAACTAGCCAAAGGAGCCCACATGTCGTGGAAATTTGAAACCCAGCAGATTCACGCGGGTGCTTTACCCGATCCAGTAACGAATGCTCGTGCCGTCCCCGTGTATCGGACTACCGCGTACGTCTTCAACGACTCGGACCACGCGAAGAATCTGTTCGCTCTCGCCGAGTTCGGAAACATTTACACCCGCATCATGAACCCGACGCAGGACGTCGCGGAACAGCGCATCACCGCCCTCGAAGGCGGAACCGCGTCCCTCTTGGTTGCATCGGGTTCAGCGGCGACCACTTACGCGGTGCTCAACATCGCGGGCGCGGGCGATCACATCGTCTCGTCGTCGAGCATCTACGGCGGAACCTACAACCTGTTCCACTACACGCTCGCAAAACTCGGCATTGAGGTCACCTTCGTCAACGACCAGGACAATCTCGACGAGTGGAAGGCAGCCGTTCGCCCCAACACAAAGTTGTTCTTCGGTGAAACGATTGCGAATCCGCGAATCAACATTCTCGACATCGAGGGTGTCTCGAAGATCGCTCACGATGCCGGAGTGCCTCTCATCGTCGATAACACCATCGCAACGCCATACCTGATTCGTCCTTTCGAGCACGGAGCCGACATCATTATTCACTCGGCCACCAAATTCCTCGGAGGACACGGAACCGTGGTCGCCGGCGCGATTGTCGACGGCGGAAAGTTCCCGTGGTCCAAGAATGTCGAAAAGTTCCCCGGACTGACCGAGCCCGACCCGTCGTATCATGGTGCGTCCTTCACGACGGTTCTGGGCGACGGGATTGCCTACATCATCAAAGCGCGCGTTCAATTGCTTCGTGACACCGGAGCCGCAGTTGCTCCGGACAACGCGTGGGC
>CAMFDU010000015.1 GCA_945949175.1 Gulosibacter massiliensis
GGTCACCGTCTCACGGTTCGAGTCCCACGCCATCTATCGAACCCCCGGCGCCATCGATATAGATGTCACCGTTGATTGTTCGTCGGGTACCTATATTCGAGCGCTCGCCCGGGACATCGGCGCCGCGCTTGACTGCGGGGGACACCTCACTGCGCTGCGCCGCACGCGAGTCGGTGCACTGTCCGTTAAGGACGCCCGTTCTGTCGACGACATTTCGGAGAAGCAACTCGTTCCCGCCAATCGAATCGCGCGTGACCTCTTCCCCGTGTTAACGGCAACGGAGGCTCAGGCCATCGACTTTGGGCACGGCAAAAAGGTGACAACGACGACTCCCGATGCACCTCTCGTTGCTGTGTTACACGGCGATGTCCTCATCGCAATTGCGACAGTGTCAAAGGGTGTTGCTCGAGTTGTGACAGGATTTCCGCATGATTGAGTGGCTCACGTTCGCAAGTATCGCCTACGCGTTCGTCGCGGGACTCATCTCGGTCGTCGCGGGGATTCGCGGCAATCCACCGCGGGATCTGACGGTCCTCGGCACGTTGTCGGTAGCCGTGGTGCTCGTTGTTTTGCTTGTTGTTGCGATTGTCCAACCACTCGTGGGGAACGCGGCCAGTGGAAACGTCCTCGAATTCTGGCTGTACCTCATCACGGCTATCGCAATGTCAATCGGGGTGACAATCTGGGCGTTGGTGGATCGCACTCGATTTTCGACAATCGCCATGGGGATGGTTTCTCTCGCCATCGCTGTCATGATCGTGCGTATGTCGATCATTTGGGCCGGAGCGTAGTGGCTTCTCTTCCGCGGGGTGAGGTCGCACCGCGAGACGGTTCGATTCCGTCTGTCGGACTTCCGGAGACCTCATTCGGTGTCTATCTGCACATTCCGTTCTGCACGGTTCGGTGCGGATATTGCGACTTCAACACTTATACCGCGACAGAGTTGCGCGGAGTCACCCGAGAGTCTTTCGTCGATAACCTCATCTCGGAAATAGAACTCGCCGAGAGGATACTGGCGAACAACGGCACACCACGGCGCCCCGCGGCGACGGTGTTCATCGGGGGAGGAACACCGACGTTGTTGCCCGAGGGTGACATCGCACGGGTACTCGATGCGGTTCGCTCTTCCTTCGGGATCGCGGACGGCGCCGAGGTCACCATTGAGGCGAACCCCGACACCGTCAACCGTGAATCACTCCGCGCCTTAGCCGATTCCGGAATCACGCGCGTCTCGGTCGGCATGCAATCGGCGGTTCCCCGCGTTCTCGAGATCCTCGATCGAACTCACGATCCAGAGTCGGTCGCGACAGCAATCGCTTGGGCAAAGGAAGCGGGGCTACAAACCTCGGTCGACCTGATTTACGGAACTCCCGGTGAAACGTTGGACGAATGGCGGGCAACACTGTCCGCGGCCATCGCACTCGAGACCGACCATGTCTCGGCCTATTCGCTCATTGTCGAAGAAGGCACAGCGCTCGAGCGGCGTATTCGCCGAGGGGAACTCGAGGCAATTGACGACGATACCCACGCCGACATGTACGAGCTGGCGGACGAAGTACTCGCCGGTGCTGGATTCGAGTGGTACGAAGTGAGCAACTGGGCCCGTCGTGCCGATACACGTTCGAGACACAATCTGTCGTATTGGCAGGGAGCCGATTGGTGGGGATTCGGACCGGGCGCTCACAGCCACCTCAACGGAGTCCGATGGTGGAACGTCAAGCACCCCGCGGCGTATGCCGAGCGTATTTCGGCGGGCGAATCACCAGCCTTGGAACGCGAAATTCTCAACGCCGATCAGCGCGCCGACGAAGTTGTGCTTCTCGGCCTTCGCGTTCGCGACGGTATCGCACTCGACGGGCTCTCGCAGGCCGGTCGCACGGCGATTGCTGGGCTTATCGCTGATGGACTCGTTGAAGGCCCTCAGGCCATCTCCGGTCGTCTCGTTCTGACGTCACGGGGGCGATTGCTCGCCGACTTTGTCGTCCGCACGATTCTTGCCGACTGAACAACTCTGAGCCAACAGTTCCGATTTGCGCCCGAGGTGCTGACCGCGCGTACTATTAAGGCATTAGCAATCTATGCCCGAGAGTGCCAACGAGAGGGGGACTTCGTGGTTTCGCAACGCGCGCTCGACGTGCTCCGTGTCATCGTCGAGGACTATGTTGACTCGCGCGAACCGGTTGGGTCGAGAGCGATTGTGGAACGTCATGATTTTGGGGTTTCGGCGGCCACGATTCGGAACGATATGGCCATCCTCGAGGAAGCAAACCTCATTCATGCACCGCACACGTCGGCCGGTCGTGTTCCGACAGACCTCGGGTATCGCCGTTTTGTCGATTCCCTCAGCGACATTCGACCGTTGACTAGTCAGCAGGTCAACGCCATCCAGCGTTTCCTCGACGAGTCGCTTGACCTCGATGATTTTTTCGGCCGCACCGTCAAGCTGTTGTCCGACCTCACCAATCAGGTCGCAATGGTTCAATTTCCGACGTTAGGAAACGAACGCGTTGCGCACCTGGAAATTGTCCCGGTTTCCCCAAACAAGGCCTACATCATTCTCATCACGGCGGCGGGAAGCGTTGATCGACGAATGGTTGATTTTGACGCCGAAATCGACGAAACAACTCTTGCCGATGCTCGCGCACGGGTTGCGACAACTCTGTCCGGCGTTTCACTCAGTGATGTTGACGGTGTGATGTCTTCGCTCGCCGAGTCGGTTCCGCCAACGCTTCGACCGATCATCGAGCACGTCCGCACGGCACTCAAATCTCAGGTCGATTCGCATCGCAAGGATCGACTCGTCGTTGCCGGCACCCCCAAACTCGTTCGAGCCGACATCGATTTCGCGGGATCAGTCGCGCCGGTGCTCGACGCGATTGAAGAACAAGTAACGCTATTGCGCTTGTTCGGCGAGATGCGTGCACAGGGAGACGACTCTGGAGTTCGAATCGGGCGCGAGATGTCGGATGACTTGTCTGATACCGCCATCATTTCGCATGCCTACTCTGCGATGGGAGGCGACTCGTCGAGAGTGGCGATTTTGGGTCCGACGCGCATGAACTATCCGCTGAACATGGCCGCTGTCGAGGCCGTTGCACATTATTTGTCTCAAGTTTTGGGGGACGACGCGTAGATGGATCATTACGAGATTCTGGGAGTCCCTCGCGACGCCAGCCAGAACGACATAAAGAAGGCGTATCGGAAACTCGCGCGCGAACTGCACCCCGATGTGAATTCGGAAGACGGTGCAGAGGAACGGTTTAAGGCGGTAACGCACGCCTACGACGTGCTCGGTGACGCCGAGCAGCGTCGCAATTACGACATGGGTGGTCAGGCCAACTTCGGTGGGATGCCCGGCTTCGGAAACATGGGGGATGTGTTCGACGCGTTCTTCGGCGGAGGCCAATCCCGCGGTCCTCAGTCGCGCGCGCAGCGCGGAACCGATGCTCTGCTTCGTGTCGATATCGAGCTCGTGGACGTCATCTTCGGGGATGACCGACAGATCGAGGTCGACACCGCTGTTCTGTGCGACACCTGCCAGGGGACGTGTTGTGCACCTGGCACGAGTCCGTCTCGTTGTGATGTCTGTGGCGGAAGTGGCTCTGTGCAGCGTCAGGTTCGCAGTTTGTTGGGGAACATCGTTACAGCGACTCCGTGTGGCTCGTGTCGTGGATACGGAACAGTCATCGCGGCTGCGTGTCCGACGTGCGCCGGTCACGGACGCGTTCGGGCCCGGACAACCCTCGACGTTCACATCCCGGCAGGTATTGAAACCGGGCAGCGAGTTCACTTGCGCGGCGCTGGCGAGGTCGGTGAAGCCGGTGGTCCAGCAGGCGACGTTTATGTCGAGTTCCATGTGACCCCCTCAGACGTCTGGGCGCGCCAGGGCGATGACCTTCTCGCGACGATTCAAATCGACATGGTCGACGCGATTCGCGGAACAACCGTTACGCTCGATGCGCTCGATGGCGAGGTCTCGGTTGACATCAAGGCCGGAGCGCAATCCGGTGATGTTGTCGTGGTCAAGAGCCGCGGTATCAGCCACTTGCGCGGTAGTGGCCGAGGAGACGCCAAGTTCGGTGTTCAAGTGGTCACACCGGGCAAACTCAATGCGAAGGAATCGAAACTCATCGAAGAGTTCGCGGCCCTTCGACCTGCGGCGACACCTCATCTGACCGAGCACCGCCAAGGACTATTCGCCAAACTTCGCGATCGTTTCTTCACGGTCTAATGGCGAACCTTTACTTCACTGCCACGCCTCTTGACGCATCGACCGTGCGCGTCGAATTGACGGGGGCCGAGGCCCGGCACGCGGTTCAGGTCGCCCGCATTCGCGTCGGTGAAGAATTTAGCGTTTCCGATGGTCGTGGTTGGCGTGCCGATGCGGTTGTCGTGTCTGCCGACAAGTCCGTTGTTGCCTGTGACGTCGACCAGGTTCGGTTTGATCCAGCTCCGGCGATTCGTTTCGTGTTGGCGCAGGCTCTCGCAAAAGGCGACCGCGACGAGATGGCGATTCAGATGTCAACCGAACTAGGAGTCGACACGGTTATTCCGTGGCAGTCGGAACGGAGCGTCTCGCGTTGGACGGGCGACAAGGTCGCCAAAGGAATTGCGCGGTGGTCTGCAATTGTGCGGGAGGCATCTAAACAGGCCGTGCGCAGCCGAATTCCGACCGTGACCGACCCTGTTTCGACCGCGACTCTGTGTGGCCGAGTCCCCGAGGCGAACTGGATTGTGCTTGACCCGCGGGCTGCGGTGAGTCTGAGTGAGTGGTTCTTGTCGGCCAGCAAACCGACTACGGTCGGCGTCATCGTTGGTCCAGAGGGTGGCATAACTGATGATGAAATTGCGCGGTTCGAGACCGAAGGCGCCACCCCGGTGCGACTCGTCGGACCAA
The DNA here is from genome assembly GCA_945949175.1 of Gulosibacter massiliensis. Classification (GTDB taxonomy): domain Bacteria; phylum Actinomycetota; class Actinomycetes; order Actinomycetales; family Microbacteriaceae; genus MWH-TA3. The sequence goes on from CAMFDU010000015.1 coordinate 4,898, forward strand.
TACTGCGAACCTCTACAGCAGGTCCTGCTGCGATAGCCGCCATTCTCGCCCTGAGCGGTGCCTGGTAGCGCGGATAGAATGAACTCAATGAGTATATTTACCGGCATCATCGCCCGAGAGATTCCCGCCGACATCGTCTTCGAGTCGGACACAATCATCGCGTTTCGTGACATCGCGCCACGTGCTCCGATTCACCTTTTGGTCGTCCCCAAAACCGAGGCCTATTCGAACGTTGTTGAGCTTGCCGCGGGTGACCCTTCGCTTCTCGCAGAAATGGTGTCTGTTGCTCAGGACCTTGCGCGCGAACACGCGGACGGCGAGTTTCGACTCATTTTTAACACCGGTGCGAACGCTGGGCAGAGTGTCTTTCACGTTCACGCGCACGTACTCGCTGGTGGACTGACCGAAGGCTCCCTTGGCAAAGAGTAGCGCCGCACGCGTTGACATCGAGGTCGACGGAATTGCTATGGTCCGACTGCTCGGACCACAGGACCGCTTTCTCTCGTCCCTCGAACTGCGCTATCCGTCGGTCACAATCCATTCGCGCGGAAACGCCATCTCGATTGATGGCGAACCCGCCGAAGTAAACCACGTTGAAGGCCATATCCGTGAACTCATCGACATGATCGCGAACGGTGTCGAACTCGCCGACAGTGATGTCATCGAAGGTTCCACCATCACACGAAACGGGGGGAAGGTCGCTGACGTTCTTGGCGAAGCGATTCTGTCGGCGCGCGGGAAGACCGTTCGTCCCAAGACTGCTGGTCAAAAAAACTATGTTGATGCGATTGAGCACACGACAATTACGTTCGGAATTGGCCCAGCCGGAACGGGCAAAACGTATCTGGCGATGGCGAAGGCGGTTCAGGCGCTACAGCGCAAAGAAGTGACGCGCATCATTCTGACTCGCCCGGCGGTCGAGGCGGGTGAGCGACTGGGATTTTTGCCCGGCACGCTGACCGAGAAAATCGATCCATACCTTCGACCGCTGTACGACGCGCTTAACGACATGATGGATCCCGAATTGGTGCCCAAACTCCTCGCCACCGGTGTTGTCGAAGTCGCTCCGCTGGCTTATATGCGCGGTCGAACACTCAACGACTCGTACATCATTCTTGACGAGGCTCAAAACACGACGCCGCAACAGATGAAAATGTTTTTGACCCGGCTCGGATTCGGTTCGAAGATGATCATCACGGGGGACACCACTCAGGTCGATCTCCCCTCCGAAATTTCCGGGCTAAAACTCGCAACCGAAATCCTTGACGGCATGGACGACGTGTTTGTCGCAGTCCTCACGAGTGCCGATGTCGTTCGCCACACGCTCGTGGGCAAGATCGTCGATGCGTACACTCGTCACGAACAGGAACAACACGCCAAGACCGTGGGCCGACAGCGAGACGCGAAATGAGCGTCGAAATCGCCAACGAAACGACCGAAGTGATCGACCTCGAGACGATGAGTCGCCTAGCGGCGTTCGTCATGTCCGAGATGAAGGTTCACCCCGAGGCCGAGCTTGCCGTGTTGTTCGTCGACGAAGAGGCGATGACGAAACTGCACGTTGAGTGGATGGACGAGCCCGGACCAACAGACGTTTTGTCGTTCCCGATGGACGAACTTCGCCCCGGCGATGATGACAAGCCTTCCGACCCGGGACTGCTGGGTGATGTCGTGATTTGTCCGACAATTGCTGCCCAACAGGCCATCGCCGCCAAACACTCCACCGACGACGAGATTCGGTGGCTCTTGTCCCACGGAATACTTCACCTCTTGGGTTTTGACCACGCGGCCCCCGCCGACGAGCGCATTATGTTCGCACTACAGCGTCAATTGGTCGACTCTTTCGCGGAAACTGAGCGCTCATGACCGGGTGGTTCGGACTCACCGCGTTGGTGCTGATTACATTCGGAGGACTTTGTGCGGCGATTGACGCGGCCTACCAGTCGTTGTCTCGGAACGATGTCGCCAACTTGGGGGAGGGTAGGTCCGAACGACGGTTTGACGCCATTGCTGCAGACGTTCCAGCACACCTTAATGCGGTGAATTTCGTGCGCGTATTGTGCGAGACGTTTGCTGCGATTCTTGTTGCTCTCTCGTTCGTAAGCCTAGGGTTTGACCTCACGCAGTCGCTGATTGCCTCTGCAATCGCAATGACCGCTATCACCTTTGTGTTGGTCGGATCGAGCCCACGAAGCGTGGGTCGGGCCCATCCCATGAAAATTGTGCGAATGACGGGTGTGCTCGTTCGCGCCATTCGCCTTTTTCTCGGTCCGCTCACGATTGCGCTAGTCGGAATCGGTAACGCGGTGACCCCGGGCCGTGCACGCACGACAATCAACACCGAGCGGCAGTTGCTGAGCATGGTCGACGAAGCGACCGAGTCGGACGCAATCGAAGAAGAAGACCGCGACCTCATCAGATCTATCTTTGACTTCGGCGACACGATTCTTCGTGAAGTCATGATAGCTCGAACCGAGATGTCGGCACTCGACTCGACCGTCACAGTGGATGAGGCGCTGGGGCTATTCCTGGCGGAAGGTTATTCCCGCATGCCCGTTGTCGGAGTCGATAATGACGACGTGCTGGGCATCGCCCACATCAAAGACACCGCACGGTTCGTTCGCGCGAACCCCGCCAAAGCGAAAAAGGCACTCATCACCGAACTCGTTCGCCCCGCTCTGTTCCTGCCTGAGGTGAAGATGGCAGACGAAGCTCTGCGGGTGCTTCAAGCCGAAGCAAACCACATGGCCCTCGTCGTCGATGAATACGGTGGAATTGCGGGATTGGTGACCATGGAGGACCTCATCGAAGAGGTCGTAGGCGAAATCTCAGATGAATACGATGATGACGAGGTCGAAATTGTCGACCTCGGCGACGGGTCGTCGAGAGTCAGTGCGTCGACGAATATTGATGACCTCGCCGAACACCTCGACATCCCCATTAACGAGGAAGACGTCGACACCGTCGGCGGATTCTTTGTCAAGAACTTTGGACGATTCCCTGAGGCGGGAGACATTGTCGAAGTTGAGGGATTGCAGCTCATCGCTGATCGCGTCGAGCGTCGCCGTAAACGACTCATCACGGTGCTTGTGCGAATCGTGAATATCCCGTGACCTCACGCAGCGGGTTTATCTCGTTTGTCGGTCGACCGAACGTGGGCAAGTCGACGCTCATGAACGCGTTGATTGGGGAAAAGATTGCCATAACGTCGTCGAAACCGCAGACCACTCGCAAGACAATCCGCGGAATCGTCACGCGCGGTGACGGGCAACTCATTATTGTCGACACCCCGGGACTCCACCGGCCGCGAACGCTTCTGGGCGAACGACTCAACGCACTCGTTGAAACAACCCTCGGGGACGTAGACGTCATCGGAATGTGCCTTCCGGCCGACGAATCCATCGGAAAAGGCGACCTGTTCATCCTCGAACAACTTGCGCGTTACCCGCGCGCCAAGGTCGTCGCGATCGTGACCAAGACTGACCGAGTCTCATCGACCGCTGTACTCAACAAGCTCGCAGAGGTGGGGGAGTTGCGCAATTGGACGCTTGTTGTTCCGCTCAGTGCGGTGACGGCCGATGGACTTGACGAGTTCTTTGACGCAATCATTCCGATCATGCCTGAGTCGCTTCACTTGTATCCGGACGATTCGGTATCTGACGAGTCGGTCGAGAATCGAATTCCCGAAATCGTGCGCGAGGCTGTCCTCGAGGAACTGAGCGACGAACTGCCGCATTCGCTGGCGGTGACACTCATGGACATCGTTCGTGAGAACGGGCGCACGAAGGTTTTTGTCACCCTCATCGTTGAACGCGACAGCCAAAAGGGAATCATCATCGGACACCGAGGTTCGATGCTGCGGCTGATTGGTGAACGCTCGCGCCCTCAAATCGAAGCATTGCTGGGAACCGCGATTTATCTCGACCTGCACGTCACAATCGCCAAGGACTGGCAGCGCGACCCGAAAGCACTCGGCAAGCTTGGTTTCTGATTTTTACGCGGGCACAGTCATCGTGTTACCCTGAATCCATGCTCAACGGTCTTCTTCTTAGCGGCCGCGACGGGTCCTAGTTTCCAGGCCACCACTCGTCGCGGAGACTCCCATTGGCCGAAACCCGTAGCCTGAGGAGAAACCCGTGAAGAACAACCAGCAACCGACGTCGATGCCCGTGCATCGTTACCGTCCGTACCATGAGGTTTTTGCCGTCGACCTGCCTGACCGCACATGGCCGACCAAAAGAATCACGACCGCGCCGCGCTGGTGTGCCGTCGACCTACGCGACGGAAACCAAGCCCTCATCGACCCGATGAGCCCCGAGCGCAAACGCGTCATGTTTGACCGTCTCGTGTCGATGGGATACAAGGAAATTGAGGTGGGCTTCCCGTCCGCCTCGCAGACCGACTTCGATTTTGTTCGCACAATCATCGAGGAAGGGCTCATTCCCGACGACGTGACCATTCAAGTGTTGACCCAGGCGCGTGAGCACCTCATTCGCCGCACCTACGAGTCGATTCGCGGTGCCAAGAATGCCATTGTTCACTTGTACAACTCGACAAGTGTCCTGCAGCGAGACGTCGTGTTCAAGACCGACAAGCAGGGCATCATCGACATCGCCCTAGAGGGAGCCCGCATCTGTCGTTCGCTTGAGTCTGAGGTGCCGGACACAAACGTGTTCTACGAATACTCGCCCGAGTCATACACCGGAACGGAACTCGAATTCGCCGTCGACGTCTGCAACCAGGTACTCGAGGTGTTCGAACCGACACCTGACCGCAAGGTCATCATCAACTTGCCCGCGACCGTCGAGATGGCGACGCCGAACATCTATGCGGATTCGATCGAGTGGATGAGTCGCCACCTCAATCACCGCGAGAACATCATCCTGTCATTACACCCGCACAACGACCGCGGAACGGCCATTGCGGCCGCTGAACTCGGGTACATGGCCGGCGCTGACCGCATCGAGGGGTGCTTGTTCGGTAACGGCGAGCGCACCGGAAACGTCGACCTTGTTGCGTTGGGTCTGAACTTGTTCACCCAGGGGATTGACCCGCAGATCGATTTCTCGAACCTCGACGAAATCCGTCGCACCGCCGAGTATTGCAACCAGTTGAAGGTTCACGAGCGAAGCCCGTGGGCGGGCGACCTGGTGTACACAGCGTTCTCGGGTTCACACCAAGACGCCATCAAAAAAGGCTTTGAAGCGATGGAAGCGCAAGCAATTGCCGAAGGCAAACACGTCAATGACGTCGAATGGGGCGTTCCGTACCTGCCGATCGATCCCAAGGATGTTGGACGTTCCTACGAGGCGGTCATTCGCGTCAATTCGCAGTCAGGAAAGGGAGGAGTCGCGTATTTGTTGAAGTCCGACCACAACCTCGACCTACCGCGCAAACTGCAGATTGAATTCTCGGGCGTGGTTCAGGGAAAGACGGACACCGAGGGCGGCGAGGTCTCGAGCGACGAGATTTGGGCCATTTTCATGGACGAATACCTGCCGTCAGCCACCGAAGACGACAAGTGGGGGCGTTACGAACTCATGGGTACGCGCACCGCGTCCGATATGTCCGGCGAGGTGACGCTCGACGTCAATCTTCGCGTCGGTGAATCGACGGAAACACTTCAGGCGGTCGGAAACGGTCCTGTGGCCGCGTTCCTCTCGGTCATGGCTGGTCAGGGTCACGAAATTCGACTCTTCGATTACGTCGAGCACGCGCTGAGCGCCTCTGGTGACGCGCTCGCTGCGGCCTACGTCGAGCTTGAGGTTGACGGCCAAACCTTGTGGGGAGTCGGGATCGACGGTGACATCTCGACAGCGTCACTCAAGGCAATTGTGTCCGCCGTGAATCGGTCGGTTCGTGCTCGTGCGATGGTCTAACGGCTCGGCTTACCGAACAACACGACGGCATAGGCTGCCGAAAAGCTAAAGCCAACGAGAGCGTAGGCAATCGCAAACCACGTGAGTTGAACCGGTATGTAGAGCGTGATTACGCCCAACGCGAACGCGGAAACCACCATAACGCGGCCAGAAAACAAGACCGATTCGTCACTTCCACGGCGGGAAACCGAAAACATGTTTCCAGCGAGCGCGACCAGAGTTATTCCGATCATGCGCATGGACCATTCGAGGTCGGGTCTGGTCTCGAGACCGAGAAGGTCGTTGAACACGCCCGGAACTGCGATCAAGGCAACGGCGCTCAATCCAAATACAAACGATCCAGTTCGCAGAATCAGTCGAAGACGACTGCTTTGCGGCTGGTTGCCTTTCGTGGTCTTCCTCATGCAACTCCCGTCACTTTGCCGAATTTGAATCTGATAAATCTTGGGTCTATTCCGAATCGCCCCTCGAACGAATCATGGGTCAAGTTTGCTGCAATCCCGCAAGAATTTCCCGCGGACCTGGCAATTGTTTTCAACTGAAATCTGCACCCCGCTAAAATTGTTTGATATCCTCGTTTTTGAAAAACCTTCGAATAGGACAGCCCGTGAAAAAATCTGCTTTAATCTTGGTCACATTGATTCTTGGGACACTGATTGGCCCGACAGTACCCGCAAACGCACTAGTCGAGACCACCACATTGACGGCAACCATTGGTGGCAGCACTGCAACTCAGCTTGCAAAAGGTAACGTGCTCAGCGTAAAGGCGCAAGCTCCAATTTCCTTGGTTGGCCCGGCTCATCAGACAGTCACCACGCTTTGGGCGCCCCAGAGTCTTGAACTGCAAGACACGGATGACATCGTCTACCCCGAGGACTGGTCGTTAGAGTACACCGTTGACGGGGAAGATTGGTCGGGAACTGCACCCGTTGACCTTTCCACTGTGGTGGGAGTTCGAGCGGACGGTGACGTCGACACGCTGGGGTTGGGTGTGTTTGAGTCGTCTGCAGAGGCAGAGTTTGAAACCACAGATGGCGCTGCAGGTTCGGGTGGCGGTGGAGACGGTTATAGCGTTGCATTTGGTGATGGAACCTTACTCAATGCCTACCACCACATGAACTTTTTGACGATGGAATGCCACGTGATCACAGGCGAAAAGTGTGGAACGGGCGAAGCCTCATGGCAAGTCACGAGCCCGGACTACAGCACGACTTACGGATCCAACGTGTTTTATGATCGTGCCAGTGACCATGCCTATGCGTTTGTCAGTAGAGACTCAGACACTGTTTATGGTGTCGCTTGTGTTGATTACTCCGATATCGATGCAGCAGCTTTCTGCACCACGCCTTTCACGCCTCTATCCGACGGCGGCGCCCCGAGCCAATACAGTATGGGAAACAGTACGCAAGATGGTGACAAAATTTGGTCAATCGATGCTTACAACGCAACCCTGATGTGCTTCGACTTTAGCCTCGATTCGGGGGACGGTGGTCCGTGTGTCCTGGACAACGGCTATGACTTGGGGACTCCGGAAGATGGCCAGTACTACTCACGCGTCACCGCGACACAGGGCAAAGTTTTCTTCACCTACAACGATAAGTTAGGCTGTTACGACCCGAGCACACACGCTTTATGTGGGGGCAATGAACCAATTTCCCTTGGAGCTTCAGGTAGCGGTCGCCATGCGCCGATTCCCGTTGAGAACGCGGACGGAACCTTCCGGGGGGCATGCGACATCACTAGCGGAAAGTGTCTGACAACCGCGGGTGTTGAGACCACAACCCCAACTGCGCTGTCGGATTATTGGGATGGACCAAATGTCGCATCGTATGCATATATGGACATGGCCCAGTTCGTTGTGTCTGAACACCGACTGTATTACCTCGCCGGCAGCACAAGGGTAAGTTGTTATGACTATCAATCGGAATCAAGTTGTGCTGGCTTCGATTCAAGTTTGTTTTCTGCCTCACTCCTTTATGCGGTGAACGTTGATCCGCTCAACCCAGATTGCCTGTGGACCAACCAGCATTCTGGAAACATCGTTCCACTCAACGCCGAAACCGGAGAGATTGGTTGTTCTCTTGGTGCAGGAAGTGTTGTGATTCCTGTCACCGCGACTGCGATACGAATGGCGTGTGACTCGGACGATGAAGTGCTGACGTGGGACGAGATCCACGTCAACCTGCCTGCAGGAATCACCCCCGCAGACTTCACTCTTACGTTGCGAGACAGCGATGGTGCAGACTTGACAGGGTTTGTTGACCTCACTCTTGCGGGAGACGGAATCATCGACATTTCAACGCTCGATCCCGACGACACGGGTTTAGACCCCGTCATCAGCCTTGAACCCCTTGGAGATGTCACGGGAGAAGATTTGCTGCCCGTGACCGCAGACGTCACGTATACCGCGGCAGAACCTGAGATTTGTGTGTTGTTGACCGCGATTCCCAATTGCGAGGGGATGAGTCCGGACCCCTCTTCTCCAGACGTTCCGGACGGTATCGTGAGGTCGTCGAGCGAAACTGTTCCAGACGCTGGTGGCGCATCTGAAAGCAGTGAGGCAGAGTTGACTGTTCCTGGGACGAATACTGGAAGCATGTGTCAAAGTATTGTTCCGGGTATTCCACTGAACCCCTTAACTGTCTATTTCACGTCGATTTCACCGAAGGTCTCTCCCGCATGGAAGAATAAGATTGAACGTTTGCTCGACAACAATTCGTTCAAGACTGTGAGCTGCGCCGGTTTCACCCAAGGCAGCAAAACTATTCTCTGGCTGGCGAAAATGCGCGCGAAGGCAGTGTGTTCCTATGTCAAGCAAGTCAACCGCAGCATCAAGACGAAAGCAACGGTAAATCGGGATACAGGACTTGGTTTCACGTATCGTTCGGTGATCCTCACCGGGCGTTAGGCGCTCGGAAAAGGGCCAACGCTATTCTTTAGGCTCATATTGTCAATTCAATCCAAAGTTTGGTGAGGGAGTTGAATTGAAAACGCGAAACGTTTTGATAGCCGCCGTCGCCTGCGCGTGGGTGCTTGTTTCGGCGGGCTGCTCGGTGTCGAACCAGCCAACGACTGCCCCCAGCCAGCCGGCCATGCCGGCAATGACCGTCCAAGAAGCGGAAGACCAGTTCAAAACCATCGCGAGGGCCAGTTGTGAGGCTGCCCTCGAACAGGGAACACTGGAAAAGTCTGCGGAACCCGACGGTTTCACGCTGGTGATGGTGCCCAAAGCAGATGCCTACAAAGACTTCAGCGCAGCCTATTTTCAACCTGATGACACGTACGAGTTGATCTGGGAGATAGATGCCTTTTCTGCGTGTGGGGCCTCAATCACCTACGATCTGGCAGAAGAAGCCGGTCAAGAGAGTGATTTAGAAGTGCTGTTTAATGCTGAATTGCAGCAATTTGAGACATTTCAAGATTTTGGAGAATTTGGAGAATCTCGCCTGGGTTATCAAACCTTCGAAGGAAAAATCTCGTCGGTGACGGATTTAGCGTCTGGTGATTCCGCCAAGCGCACCGTCAGTTACGGAAACCTGACTGAAGCAGAGATCAACATCCTCACAACCGCGGTGGATAGGTTTTTGGCCGACTAGTGCATGTGACCGCACGTAAGGTCTGCAAAACAGGGTTTTGACTTACTCCGGTTCATCCGTTGCCGACTCGCGAGAGAGCCTACTTTCGTTTGGGTTTATTGCGAATCGTCCTAATGACGGACGTTACGGTTGGGACACCGCGTTGCGCCGGAAGTTTCCAGCCAAGGATGACCGAAAGCATGCGAATTGCGGTCGTGACTGCGACCCCAGCGAATCCCGCGACCGTCACCGACTGACCGATCGAAAGAAGAACAATGACGGTTACCCCTCCCAGCCCGGCAGCCACGGCGTAAAGCGAACCAACCTGCATAAGTTGCATGGGAAGCGCGAGCAGCATGTCGCGCAGAATTGAGCCACCCACCGCAGCTGCAACACCGATGAACAGCGCGGGTACGACGGGGAGCCCGAAAGCGAGAGCCTTAGTCGTGCCGATTGCGCCAAAGATTCCGATGGTCAGCGCGTCCAACACGTTGATGACCATTTCGATTCGATGAAGAAGTGATGACACAAGCATTCCACCGAGTGCACAGAGAACCGCAGTCACGAGGTACCAATTAGAGTTCAAGGCGGCGATGTCCGTCGAAAGAAAGATGTCGCGCACCATTGAACCGCCGAACCCGCTGACGATGCCGATGATGGCAACACCCAAGAGGTCTAGCTCAGCGCCGCGATACCGCGACGAGAACATCGCCCCTTGCGCTGCGCCGATTCCGACCGCGACCAAGTCGAGCCATGCCGGAATCGCAAACAACGAGTTCATGTCTCTATTCTCTCGTGTCGTGACGTTGTAGGTAGTCGCCCCCGCAACAATAGAGAAGTGCCCACCTATCGTGACAACGTCATCGTGCTTCGAACGCACAAATTGGGCGAGGCTGACCGCATCATCACGATGCTGGGGAAGTCCCGGGGCAAAATCAGGGCGGTGGCCAAAGGTGTGCGCAAAACCGGCAGTCGCATTGGCTCACGCCTTGAACCGTTCATGATTGCCGATGTTCAGTTCTATGAAGGACGGAACCTCGACACGGTGCAACAAGTCGAAACAATAACGTCACTAACCGGCGTAATTGTCGCGGATTATCCGATGTACACGACCGCGTCGGCGATGGTCGAAACTGCTGACAAACTGACCGATCACGGTCACACCAACGGTCATTACGCCTTGTTGCTCGGCGGGCTCACGGCACTGACAAAAAAGGCGCACGATCCGTCGCTCATTCTCGATTCATATATTTTGCGCGCACTTGCTATCGCCGGTTGGACACCCGAACTTGACGCCTGTGTTATCACGGGCGAGGACGGCCCACACACCGCATTCGTCATCTCGGCGGGCGGAGTCGTCGCTGACACCGTCGCACCGCCCGGAACCCCCCACCTTCGCCCAGAGACGATCGCACTTCTCTCCGCCTTACTCAAAGGCGACTGGTTGGTTGCCGATTCGTCGACACACAACGCTCGAATCGAGGCGCGTGGTATCGTCGCGGCGTACGCACAGTTCCACCTCGAACGATCGATTAGATCGCTCGGACACATCGATCGGACGGAATGATGGTCGACTTTCTGCCGCTGAACTATACGGGGCTCACGTCGCCGGTTATTCAACGGGACCTCGTCCCCGCACACGTTGCCATCGTCATGGACGGAAACGGACGATGGGCGAACGCGCGCGGTCTTCCGCGGGTTGAAGGGCACCGAGCCGGCGAGGCTGCACTGTTGGACGTCGTTGCCGGCGCCATCGAGGTAGGCGTTAAGCACCTGTCGGTGTACGCGTTTTCGACCGAGAATTGGCGGCGCAGCCCCGACGAGGTCAAGTTCCTCATGGGGTTCAACCGAGAAGTGCTTCGCCGCCGTCGCGACCAGCTAAACGAGTGGGACGTGCGCGTCCGTTGGGTTGGCCGTGCCCCGAAACTGTGGGCGAGCGTGATTTCGGAACTCCGCGAGGCCGAAGAAATGACGAAAAAGAACACGGGTTTGACGCTTCAGATGTGCGTGAACTACGGGGGTCGACTGGAGATTGTTGACGCAATCCGGGACATCGCCGAGGGTGTCGCAAACGGAAAAATCAACCCCGCGCGCATCACCGAAAAGACCGTTGAGTCCCGCCTGTACGAGCCATCGCTTCCTGACGTCGACTTGTTTATCCGATCGTCCGGCGAACAGCGAACGTCCAACTTCCTCTTGTGGCAAAGCGCTTATTCCGAGATGGTCTTCCTCGATACGCTATGGCCCGACTTCTCGCGCGTTCAACTCTGGCGTGCAATTGAGGACTACGCCCGTCGTGACCGTCGCTTCGGCGGTGCGGTCGATAGCCCCGCGCCCCGATAAACTGGCGAGACGCCGTTCTTAGAGGAGACCCGTGGCTCAGAACAATCGACTGGATTCCGTCATTTCGCTCGCGAAACGACGTGGATTCGTGTTTCAGGCCGGCGAAATTTACGGCGGAAGCCGTTCCGCGTGGGATTACGGGCCACTCGGAGTCGAACTCAAGGAAAACATCAAGCGCCAGTGGTGGAAGGCGATGGTTCAGAACCGACCCGATGTTGTCGGGCTTGACTCGTCGGTGATTTTGCCGCGACAGGTGTGGGAAGCGTCGGGACACGTCGATGTTTTTAGCGACCCACTCGTCGAGTGCCTGTCCTGCCACAAACGTTTTCGTGCGGACCACCTCGAAGAGGAATTCGAAGAGAAAAAGGGTCGCCCCGCCGAAAACGGACTGAAAGACATTGCCTGCGGACACTGCGGAACGCGCGGTCAGTGGACCGAACCGAAAGAGTTTTCGGGGATGCTCAAGACCTACCTCGGTCCCGTCGAAGACGAGTCGGGGATGCACTATCTGCGTCCCGAGACTGCGCAGGGTATTTTTGTGAACTTCAACAACGTCGTGTCGTCGTCGCGCCAGAAGCCTCCGTTTGGGATTGGGCAGATTGGAAAGTCATTCCGAAACGAGATCACCCCCGGAAACTTTATTTTCCGCACCCGTGAATTCGAACAGATGGAGATGGAATTCTTTGTCGAGCCGGGAACGGACGAAGAGTGGCACCAATACTGGATCGACGAGCGCTTCCGCTGGTATACCGACCTCGGAATCAACCCAGAGAACCTGCGCCTGTTTGAGCACCCGCAGGAAAAGTTGTCCCACTATTCCAAGCGAACCGTCGATATCGAATACCGTTTTGGTTTTTCGTCAGGTGAATTCGGTGAACTCGAGGGCGTCGCGAACCGCACCGACTTTGACTTGACTACGCACTCGAAGGCGTCGGGTACTGACCTGTCCTATTTCGATCAGGCCACGAACGAGCGCTGGACCCCCTATGTCATTGAGCCAGCTGCCGGCTTGACCCGTTCCCTTATGGCTTTCCTTGTGGACGCGTACTACGAGGACGAAGCCCCGAACACCAAGGGCGGAGTCGATGTTCGAACGGTTCTGCGTCTCGATAGCCGTCTTGCCCCCGTCAAGGCCGCCGTTTTGCCATTGTCACGCCATGAAGAACTCTCGCCGCTCGCACGTGACCTCTCTGAAAGCCTGCGAAAGCACTGGAACATCGAGTTTGATGATGCCGGTGCGATCGGACGTCGATATCGTCGCCAGGACGAGATCGGAACGCCATTCGCCATCACGGTCGACTTCGACACACTCGAGGACAAAGCCGTCACGGTGCGTGAACGCGACACGATGGCGCAAGAGCGCGTCTCGCTCGACCGCCTCGAGGGCTACCTCGCGGAGCGACTGCTCGGAGCCTGAGGTGCGAATCGGCCCGATCGAGACCGACGTTCCGGTCATCCTCGCCCCCATGGCGGGCATCACGAACACGGCGTTTCGTCGACTGTGTCGCGAATACGGCGGGGGACTGTTTGTTTCCGAGATGATCACGGCCCGCGCTCTCGTCGAGCGAAACCCGGCCACAATGCGACTCATTCAGCACCACCCCTCGGAAACGACGCGGTCGATTCAGCTGTACGGGGTTGACCCATCCACACTGGGTGCTGCGACGCGCATCCTGGTCGACGAGGACCACGCCGACCATATCGACATGAACTTCGGATGTCCTGTACCCAAGGTCACGCGCAAAGGCGGCGGTGCGGCCCTGCCGTGGAAGACGACTTTATTCGAACAGATTCTGCGGGCAACGGTCGAGGCGGCGGGGGACGTCCCCGTGACCATCAAGATGCGCATGGGAATCGACGACGACCACCTGACCTATTTGGATGCCGCAAAGATCGCAGCGGATATCGGTGTTGCGGCCATCGGCCTTCATGCTCGGACCGCCGCCCAACATTATTCGGGGAACGCGCACTGGGACGCGATCCGAACCCTCAAATCGGAAATCCCGGGTGTACCTATTCTCGGGAACGGCGACATCTGGAGCGGTGAGGACGCCACGCGCATGGTCGACGAAACCGGATGTGATGGTGTTGTGGTCGGTCGCGGATGTCTCGGTCGTCCATGGTTGTTCGCTGATCTCGAAGCTGCTTTTGGTAAGGACGTAGAAACGATTACACCTAACCTCGGATTCGTCGCCGACGCATTCCGGCGTCACGCCGAATTGTTGGTCGAGTTTCTCGAAGACGAAAACCACGGTTGCCGCGATATCCGTAAGCACGTCGCATGGTATTTCAAGGGGTATGCCGTCGGCGGAGAAACCCGTTCAGCATTGGCCCTGGTCGGTAGCCTGAAGGAAATGGACGCCATCCTCGGTGAAATCGACCGTGACTCCCCGTATCCCGGTGCAGATGCAGAAGGACAGCGCGGTCGTGCCGGCACCCCGAAACGTCCGTCATTGCCAGACGGGTGGCTGAACTCGCGTGAAATCGACGGCGCGCACATGAAGGAACTGGTCGACACCGAATCGAGCCACAATGGCGGATAACGGGTACACGCCGTTCGATCGTGAACGCGCCTTCCCCGAGGGTTCGAAGGGTGAACGCACTGATTTTGCACGCGACCGAGGTCGACTTTTGCACTCGAGTGCACTGAGACGGCTCGCAGCCAAGACTCAGGTTCTGTCACCGACTGCAGGACTTGATTTCGCGCGAAACCGTCTCACACACTCGCTCGAGGTCGCACAGGTTGGCCGCGAAATTGGTGCGACTCTGGGGCTCGACCCCGACCTGGTCGATACCGCGTGCCTTGCCCACGACCTTGGCCATCCGCCGTTTGGCCACAACGGCGAAAAGGCTCTCAATGACTGGGCGCTTCCGTTTGGGGGTTTTGAGGGTAACGCGCAGACCCTCCGCATTCTCACACGCATTGAACCCAAGGTGTTTGATGACGCAGGCCGCAGTTTTGGGCTCAACCTCACCCGAGCAAGCCTTGACGCGTCGTGTAAGTACCCCTGGCCGCAGGCGACGGGAGTAGCCGAGCCTAGCGGTCGCACAAAGTTCGGCGTATATGAATCGGACATTCCAATTTTCGATTGGTTTCGAAAGGACGCCACTGACCGCCGGCTGTGCATTGAAGCACAGGTTATGGACCTGTCTGACGACATTGGGTATTCGGTGCACGACTTTGAAGATGCGATTGTCAACGGGTACATCGATGTCCGTGCGCTGTCGTCACGAGTGAACCATGACGATTTGGTCGACTCGATGGTCGAATGGATCGGGGGCGAACTGCCACACGATGAACTCGTCGCTGCGTTCGATCGGCTCGATGGACTCACCTCGTGGATTGAAACGTGGGAGGGAACTCGCCAGGAAATGGGCGCACTCAAAAACCTCACCTCGACGCTGATAGGTCGGTTCGCCGGGTCAGCTACGGCTGCCACTCGGGAACACGCGACCGCGAAGAGTTTGGTTCGATTTGGAGCTGACGTCGTTGTCCCTGCTGACACCCGCGCCGAAATCGCGGTGCTCAAGGGAATTGTTGCCGCGAATGTCATGTCTCACGAGTCGCGCAGGCCAATATATTCCCGTCAGCGCGATCTGATTCACGAATTATGTGAAGTTCTCGCCGGCTCGGGAACAAAGCACCTCGAACCAGGCTTTGCCGCCGATTTCACCGTGGCCACGACCGAGGCCGAAGCAATGCGCGCAATCATCGATCAGGTCGCTTCACTGACTGATCAGAGTGCACTCGTCTGGCACGAGCGTCTCGCCCCCTAAACCTGTCGACCCACTCCGTAGAATGGTGATGTGGCGGGGCTCATACGGAAATCGGATATCGACGAGGTAAAGCAGCGCGCCAATATTGCGGATGTTGTCGGCCAATACGTCACTCTCAAGCGCGGCGGGGCTGATTCGCTCAAAGGATTGTGTCCTTTTCACGACGAAAAATCGCCCAGTTTCAGTGTTCGACCCAATGTCGGTATGTACAAGTGTTTCGGGTGCGGCGAGAGCGGTGACGTCTATAAGTTTTTGCAGCAGATCGACATGATGAGCTTCTCGGAAGCGGTCGAAAAGGTGGCCGCAACCATCAACTTTTCGCTGACTTACGAAGACGGTAGTCCAGAGCGGGAGTCTGGCAACCGGTCTCGGTTGCTCGAAGCTAATCGGGCGGCCGAATTGTATTTCGTTGAACAGCTGTCATCTCCAGAGGCAGAATTTGGCCGGGACTTTCTGACCGGTCGCGGTTTCGACCGAGCGGCCTGCGAAATGTTCGGGGTCGGATACGCTCCCAACTCGTTTGACGCGCTGCGAAAGAATCTGACGGCAAAAAAGTTCACGGAACTCGAACTAGAAACCGCAGGACTTCTCTCGCGCGGTGAGCGCGGCGTGTACGACCGTTTTCGCGGCCGCCTCGTCTGGCCGATTCGTGACGTGACGGGTGCGACCATCGGGTTCGGCGCCCGTCGCCTTCGCGATGACGATAACGGGCCCAAGTACCTCAACACCCCCGAAACGCCGGTGTATCACAAGGCGAAAGTCCTTTACGGGCTTGACCTCGCGAAGCGCAACATCTCAAAGGACCGCAAGGTCGTTGTCGTTGAGGGCTACACCGATGTCATGGCGTGTCATCTTGCGGGAATCACGACGGCGGTGGCAACGTGCGGCACCGCCTTCGGCAGCGACCACGTTTCCCTTATTCGCAGAGTTCTCGGGGATGTCGATGCAGGAGACTCCCGCAGTCGCGGTGAGGTCATTTTTACCTTTGACCCCGACGAAGCAGGCCAAAAGGCTGCATCGAAAGCGTTCGCCGAGGATTCCAAATTCGTGGCGAACACCTTCGTCGTGGTTGCTCCTGACGGTCTCGACCCATCCGACCTGCGGCAACAACGGGGAGACGCGGCGTTGGCTGCGATATTTGAGACAAAAACGCCGCTTTTCGAATTCATCATTCGTCGAACAATCGCGGGTTTTGACCTGTCAACGGTTGAGGGTCGTGTTCACGCGACGCGAGCGGTTGCGCCCATCATCATCGGTATCAAAGATCGCTCGATGATCGACGGTTACGTTCGGGTTGTCTCGGGTTGGCTCGGCGTCGAACCCGCAGATGTTCGTGCGGCGATGCGCGCTGGCAGCGGTCGTGTTGTCGTCGAAGTCGAAAAAGAGCACGGCGTCATCGGATCGTTCGCGTCACTTGGAGCGGACGTCAACGCGAAACGCGAACGTGATGTCATCGTCGCGTTGCTTCGATACCCCGAACTCATTGGGCTATCCCGAGCGGGGGACATCGTTGCCTGCCATTTCACCAACCCGTCCCTCAGTCGAATTCGCAGTGCAATGGTCTCTGTGTTCTCAGATTTCGCCTCGCCGAATTGGATTTCGCGCGTGATCGAAGAGGCGGGCGACGAGTTGCGCCCTCTCGTGTCGGAACTCGCCATGGTGGACATTCCGGTCAGGCGCGTTACGATCCAGAAGCCGCGAGTCGAAGACGACGCGGCGGTGATCGCCCGTGTTGCTGAAGAGGAACGACGGACGAGCGCCAACATCGCGACTTATGTTGTCGATGTCGCATCCGCACTGGTTGAGGCTGACATCATCCGCCAACGCGACGAACTGCACAGCGTCCTGCAGCGCACTCCAGAAAGCGATGCCGAGCACAGTTCGTTGCAACAGCGTATTTCAGAACTTGAAGTGCGTCGTCGCACGCTGAAGGTCGAGTAGCACCGTGTCTATCGCGCCCGATCGCCCGTCGCAACATCACGACCTTCCCGGCTCGTCACCTGCGGTGCCGCATCGCGTGCCGACCCCCGGACAGATAGCCGTCGAGCCGATGCAGACCCCGATGTTCGTTGCGGCGGTCGAAGCGGGCGGAGGTACAGTGGCCCCGTTGTCGCAAGACACGCGAGGGCTGGTGTGGCTTAGCGAAAAGCGTGCCGACGAACTGATTGCTATTCTCAAGAACCACCCCGGCATTGAATGGGTGCAGTTGCCGTGGGCTGGTGTCGACGGTTTTCGCAAGATGTTCGCGGCGGTTGACCATGACACGTCCCCCGTGTTCACGTCGGCGAAGGGCTCGTATGCTGAGCCGGTTGCAGAACACGCGTTTGCGCTTGCGCTAGCGCTGCAGCGAGAGTTGCCCTCGAAATCACGCGACGCGGTGTGGCAGAAAGAGCGAACCGGATTGTCGCTCTACGGCAACCACATCGTCATAATCGGCGCAGGCGGAATCACAACCGAACTTATTCGCCTGCTCGCGCCATTCCGCGTCACCACAACGGTGGTGCGCCGATCACACCAGCCACTTCCCGGAGCGACCCGCACCGTCACGGCGGAGGAATTGCAGTCGGTGATGCCGTCGGCGGACGTCGTGATTCTTGCTGCCGCGGCAACCCCTGACACGCATCACATCATCGGAGCGCGTGAGTTGGCGCTTCTTCCCAGCCACGCAGTTCTCGTGAATGTCGCGCGCGGCTCGCTGCTCGATCATGACGCTCTCGTCGGGGCGCTCAGTACCGACGCACTGTGGGGTGCGGCGCTCGACGTCACTGACCCCGAACCCCTTCCCGAAGACCACCCGCTGTGGCAGATCACGCGGTGCGTAATCACGTCCCACTCTGCAGACACCCCGCTCATGACCGCCCACCTGCTCGGAACAAGAATCGAACGCAACGTCACAGCGTTCCTTAAAGGGACCCCGTTTATCGGGATTGTGGACACTCGCGCAGGTTATTGAGCCCGAGAGTTTTGGTATAGTGAATGACACCTTCCTCGATAGCTCAATTGGCAGAGCAATCGGCTGTTAACCGATAGGTTCTTGGTTCGAGTCCAAGTCGGGGAGCCAAACACCTAGGGCAATGAGCTCGGAGAATCACCTCCAAGGAGAAGCAATGGGCACCTGGTCACCGCTGGATACGCTACTCACCGTCGGCCTTGTGATTGCGGTTTTAGCAGCCATGTATTTCTTTCGGCAATCGCGCCGCGGGTCCGAATCGAGACGCTCTGTTTCGTTGTCCGCAACACCTTCCGTTGGTCAGACCGAGGCGGCGCTTCGTGCCGCAGAATTGGCCGACCGGTTGCGTATCATTCACGAACATCAGGCCATTGTGACTCGTTCCTTGGTCCAATTGCTCGCTCGCTCAGAAAGCACGGCATTTCAATCGATCAAGGACCGACCAGCACTAAAACGTCACTCCACGCTGCTTTCCGAGACCGCAAAAACTGCTCTTGACGACATGCGTCGCGCGATGGACCTAGCGGGACAAGGCTACGAATCCGTCAAGGATTGGCCAACTCTGGACTCCATCACCCACCTCTTCGCCGAGGTGGAGGAACTAGGACTGATTGTCAACCTCGAAGAGATTGGGGACCGTTTCGCACTGTCGCAATCGGCTGAACTCGCTCTGTTCCGCATTATCACCGAAGCGATTGACAACGCTCGAGTACACGGTGGTGCCGGGACAGAGGTCGACGTTGTGATGACGTGGGGTCCACACGGTCTGTCGATCACAATCAATGATGACGGCGAGCGGGCTGCAACGCGAAGGGCACTCAAAGCGGGCGACGAAGCGCCAGAGGGTGTGACAATCGAGAGCGACCAAGAAGCGCTAATTGAGAAGAACACCGGTCGTGGTCTTCTAGAAATGCGAAGTCGGGCCGAGGCGTTCGACGGAATCGTGCACAGCCAGCGTGTGCCTGGGGTCGGCTTCACCATCACTGCATCGTTCCCGATGTTGCGGTACGCGACCGACCCGAAACAACCCGAGACCGAATCGTGACCGCGCCCGCCGTGCGGGCGTCGGTGGGCATGTCGCTCGGCGTTGCCGCGGCAGTGTCGCTGTATGGAGTTTCTTTCGGTGCGCTGGCGGTCGCCTCGGGTCTTGATTTCTGGCAGGCGCAAGTCTTGTCGCTCTTCATGTTCTCAGGGGGCTCGCAGTTCGCGGTGATTGGTCTCGTGGCAACCGGAGCGCCGGGACTCAGTATCGTCACAGCCGCCGGGTTGCTGGGCGTGCGCAACGGACTGTATGCCGTTCGAATGTCGTCGGTGGTCGGGCCTGGTTTCTGGAAGCGACTGTTGGCTGGTCATTGGACAATCGACGAGAGCACAGCGGTAGCGATCGCCCAAACCGAGCCTCGCGCTCAGCGAATCGGTTTCTGGCTCACAGGGGCTGCAATTTTCGCGGGGTGGAACGCAATGACCGCTGTTGGCGCGATCCTCGGAGACGCGCTGGGTGACCCACGAACATGGGGATTGGATGCAGCGGCCGCGGCTGCATTCCTAGGATTACTGTGGCCTCGGATTCAATCTCGACAACCCGCCGCGGTCGCGGCAATAGCAGCCGTAATCACGGTTCTGACTGTGCCGACGGCACCGGCCGGATTACCAGTTCTCATCGCTGCGGCCGCCGGAATCATCATGGCGTTGCTGGCAGAACGGAGACACCCGTGACTCTGTGGACCACGATTCTGATTGCGTCGGCCGTCGTTATGGGAACGAAACTGCTGGGGTACCTCGTACCGGCAAGTGTTGCCGCGCACCCGAGAATTCAGCGGATCAGCGATGTATTGACGGTAGCGCTGCTCGCGTCACTTGTTGTGACCCAGACAGTGGCAACCGGAAGCGCAATCATTCTTGATGCGCGAGTCGCGGCGCTCGTCGTTGGCGCCGTGTTGCTGTGGATTCGATCCCCATTCATTGTCGTCGTACTCGCCGCTGCGGCTGCGGCCGCAATTCTGCGTGCTATGGGATGGGCGGCTTAGTCCTCGAGATGGTCGCGGCCCGGTAGCCACGAGAATCCGGGAACGTCCCACCCGATTTGATGGATTGCATCGCGCGCTTCTGTGTGGTGTGGTTCAACCAGGCGATCAACATATAGAACGCCGAGTAGGTGGTCGAACTCGTGTTGGAAAATGCGGGCGAGCCACCCATCTGCGTGGACGGTGAACTCATTTCCATCCAAGTTGGTCGCGGTGAGGGTGACACGGTCGCTCCGGCGAAGCGGAAACCGCTCGCCGGGAACAGATAAGCACCCTTCGAGTTCTTCTTCTTCATCGAGAGGCCCGACTGGCAAGGGCTCTATCAACAACGTCGGGTTGATGGCAACGCCGCGGTGTTGAATATCGTCTTCGTCGACCCAATCGTAGACGAACAAGGCGAGGTCCACCCCAACCTGCGGTGCGGCCAACCCGACACCGGGAGCGAGTTCCATGGTGGCGAACATGTCCTGAACCAAGTCTTTTAGCTGGTCATCGATGTGCTCAACTTTGGTGCAGGAGCGGTGAAGTACGGGATTTCCCGTGATGACGATGTCCCGAATATGCACCGCCCCAGCCTAATGTCGGTAGCCTAGAGAGGTGAACGACCAACTTTCGAATCTGGTTGGACAGATCTCGTTGACTCCATACCAGGCAATCGGAATTCCCATTGCTCTGCTCGGCGCCGTATTTCTGTCCATCGGTGCACAACTGCAACACCGCGGGGTCTCGAAGGTCGATGGAACCCACTTAGTTGGGGCTAAATCGGGCCTTTCGATGGGTCAACTGATGTCGCTGATTCGGCGACCGTCATGGGTGTTTGGAACACTGCTTCTGACCCTAGCGATTGTCATCCAGCTGATTTCGCTCGTGTTCGCGCCTCTCATCGTGGTTCAGCCGCTCGGTGTGGTCGCGATGGTACTGACTAACGTCATCAATTCGCGTGTCAACGGAATCGCGCCCGATGCTCGGGTTCGGGGGAGCATTGCCCTGGCCGTTCTCGGTATCGCGATTTTCGTCGGTTTTTCTGCGGTGTACGCATTCGAGCGCGCACTTTCAGCAGAACAACTTTTGTTCATAATGTGGTTGCTTGCTGGGGTGATCGCTGTAGTCGTGGCTGCGTTCCTGATTTTTCGTCAGCGCCTGCGCGCGATGTTTTATATTGTGGCAGCGGGAACGCTTTTCGGATTTGTGGTTACGATCACCAAGGTACTCATCAATCGTTGGCAGTCCAACCAGGTCGACGCCTTCATGATTCTCTGTCTGGCGGGACTCATTGTGGCTGCGCTGCTCGGGGGATACTTCGTTCAAACTGCCTACTCGGTTGGCTCGCCAGACTTGGTGATTGCCGGGCTAACAGTCATCGATCCGCTTGTTGCCGTCGCTATTGCGATTACGGTGCTCGGGGAAGCAGATCGGTTCCCACCTTTCGCGCTGGCTGGTATCGCGATGGGTGGCGCACTGTCCGTTATTGGAGTAGTCCTGCTTGCACGACACCATCCACAGACCCTGCGATAGTCACAGCACAAGTTATGGGGGGCAATCGACTGACAATTCTCATCGGCGCGGACACTTTTCCGCCTGATGTAAACGGTGCGGCGAAATTCGCCGAACGCCTCGCGGTCGGTCTTGTCGGACGTGGGCATCGGGTCGTCGTCGTTGCACCGTCACCAGACGAAAAATTCGGACCTCGTATCGAAAGCCACGACGGAGTGGACCTCGAGGTTTATCGACTGCGCTCATGGAGCTGGTTCAATCATCCTTGGGCACGGTTTGCCCTGCCCTGGGAGGTCCGCGCCGACACCCGAGCGATTCTGGATGAGGTGAAACCCGATGTGGTTCATATCCAGTCGCATATCAATGTTGGATGGGGATTGGTGCGCGAAGCACATGACAAAGGCATTCGAGTCATTGCCACCAACCACTTCATGCCCGAAAACATCGCCCAGTTTCTGCCATTGCCTCAATTCGGTGTCGATTGGCTGACTCGCACACTGTGGAAAGTCGCGATGAAGACCTACGCCATGGTGGACGAAGCGACAACGCCGACGCGAAAGGCAGCCGACTATTTGGAGCGAGCTGTTCGTCGATCGGGCGTTCACGCGATCTCGTGCGGACTTGATATCAGCAACTATCGACCCGTCATGGGAAAACGCGCGGAACCATACGCCGTGTTTCTCGGTCGCGTCGAACAGGAAAAGCGGATCGAAGAATTGTTGTACGCCCTTGCCCGATTCCCGAAAGACGCGTTGCGTGTCGTCATCGCGGGATCCGGCGACGACCAGGGACGACTCGAAAAGATCGCCCGTGACAATGGGGTGGCCGATCGTGTCGAGTTCCGAGGCCACGTCGACGAACAAACGCTGCGAACGTTACTGTCCGAGGCGGCGGTATTCGTGATGCCGTCCATCGCAGAATTGCAGTCGATTGCGACTATGGAGGCGATGGCGAGCGGCCTTCCGATTGTCGCGGCGAACGCAATGGCGCTTCCACACCTCGTGCACGATGGCAAAAACGGGTTTCTCTTTGAACCACGAGACATTTCCGGGTTGACCGCTGCGATTGCCCGAGTTCTCGACAGTTCCGATAGCGAATATCGTGCATTTCAACGCGAATCTCTCTCAATTGTTGCGGATCACGACATCAACGCCACACTCGACCGATTCGAACAGATTTACCGCGGCGTCTGACCTTTCACATCGCCCCGCCGGCTTGCTCCTAGATGGACGAGTGGGGCTAAGATTGCCTCAGCACTCCACCGTCGGCGTACTCGCAGTCGGTGTCCCTCCGGCGGAAGAGCGACGATGACAGAACGCCCCTGGTTGGCCCACTACCCGAGCGGGGTCGCTCACGATCTGGCGAAACCGCCCTACGGCAATCTGCCCGAGATGGTCACTGCGGCGAGCGCGGAGTGGGGAAAGAAGACAGCGTTCACCCAGGTCATGGCGAATGGCATGAACGCTTCGTTGAGCTACCAGCAGATTGACGCTCTTTCGAATGATTTTGCCGCCTATCTGCGCGAAGAACTTGGTTTGTCGCAGGGAGACCGGGTTGCCGTTCAGATGCCTAATTGTTTGGCCTATCCAATTGTGGCCTTCGGTGTGTTTAAGGCGGGCTGCGTTCTCGTCAATACCAACCCGCTCTACACCGCATCGGAAATGATTCAACAATTTTCGGATTCCGGCGCGACCACGCTCGTCGTGATTGACATGTTTGCCGGCCGGTTGCCCGAGGTGATGAGCAAGACACAGATCACCAACGTCGTAACAGTGCGCATTTCAGAATTTTTCTCGCCGATTGTGCACGGAGTGATCCGAGGAACACAGCGGTTCTGGAGTCGCACACTTCCACAAATCACCGTCGACCACACCCCGTTTAGGCTCGCTCTAGCGCAGGGTCGAAAGAAAGCAACCCCGGCGTTAGCCAAGGGCTACCTGAAGGGGATTGGTTCGGACTCTATCGCGGCACTCCAATACACCGGCGGCACGACGGGTGTTGCGAAGGGCGCAATGCTGTCGCACGGCAACCTAATCGCAAACACGATGCAACTACTTTCTTTCGTGGGCAATTACATCCGGCCCGGGGTCGAGGTCGTGGTGACGGCGTTGCCGCTTTATCACATCTTTGCTTTCACGGTCAATCTGCTGGCCTTTTATCAGCGCGGCGGTCGCAACCTCTTGATTCCAAGCCCTCGGCCTCCGAGCAATCTCAAGCGCGCATTCGAGAACTACAAGGTGACGTGGCTAACCGGCGTGAACACCTTGTTCAACGCATTGATGAACGAGCGCTGGTTCGCCGATAGTCCACCCAAACACCTTCGATACTCGGCCGCGGGCGGTATGGCTCTGCAGACGTCCGTAGCAGAGCGCTGGCGGACATTGACGGGGACGCCCATTGTCGAAGGTTACGGACTAACCGAAACGGCACCGGCGCTGGCGTTCAACCCCTTTGGGGGGCTGAGCAAGGACGGAACAATTGGAATCCCCGTTCCGTCGACCGACATTCAGCTGTTGAACGACGCCGGTAAGCCGGTCGCGGTCGGCGAGCCTGGCGAATTGGTAGCCAAAGGGCCACAAGTCATGCTCGGCTATTGGAATAGTGAAGCGGAAACAAAATTCGCCATGACGGATGGCTGGTTCCACACGGGCGACATCGCCCAGATGGACTCGGATGGATATTTCACCATCGTCGATCGCAAAAAGGATTTGATTCTGGTTAGCGGCTTCAACGTTTTCCCGAACGAAGTGGAAGATCAAATTGCGGCCGTACGGGGCGTGCTCGAAGTCGGCGTCATAGGGGTCCCGGACGGCAAGACGGGCGAGGCGGTCCACGCGTACGTCGTCGCCACCGCTCTAAAGCCCACCACGGAGGCAATCGTGGCGCAGTGCCGCGAGCACCTTTCGGCCTACAAAGTTCCGCAGAAGATCATTTTCGTGGACGAACTGCCCAAGAGTCCCATTGGCAAGATTCTCCGGCGTGAGTTGCGCGATCAGGTGACGAGCGCTGCGAAAACCTCGAAGGGTGCGTAGTCATGATTGACTCTGTCATCATCATGGCTGCTGAAGCCACCAATCAGGCCACCGTCGTCAACGAGTTCGAACAGACACTGCTGAGAGTTTTCATTCTCATCATCATGTTCGGACTCGGCGCAGGTCTAACGCCACGAGATTTCGGACTTTCTCTTCGGCGACCCTGGGGACTCATCATCGGGTGGCTCACGCAGTTCGGCATCATGCCACTAACCGCGTATCTCTTGGTTATCGCCGTGTTGATGCCGTTCACACAGGGACCCGAGGTCGCGTTCATTGCTCTCGGGGCTCTCATCATGGGTGCCGTGCCTGCGGGAACGACCTCGAACCTGTTCACCTATTTTTCCAAGGGCAACCTTGCGTTGAGCGTGGTGATGACCATCAACTCCACACTGTGGGCGTTCATCATGACCCCGTTGATGCTCTGGATCTACTCGAGTTTGCTTGATTTTGACGAGTCGCTCAGTATCAATTTCATTGACCTTGCCATCGTGATTGTTGGCCTGATCATTCCGGTTGCTCTGGGAATGCTCGTGCGGCGCCTCAGCGCTAACGCGGGTGCTGTCTTAGAACTGGTCGGTGGAGTTTTCGGAGTGTTGTTCATTCCGTTCCTCATCGCCATCTGGGTGCCGCGTAACTGGCAGCTGTTGCTCACGACCGAGTGGCCGACCTATGCGGTGTCGATTGGTCTGGGCGTTGTCGGTATCACCGCGGCATACTTCATCGCGAAAGCGATCCGGATTCACCCGATGAACGTCCGTACGATCGCCCTCGAGACGGGTATCCAAAACGGGCCGCTCGCCATCGCGATCATTGTCGCCGTCTACATCGACAGCCCCGGACTTGACTCGATTCTCTTGGTTCCCGCGCTGTATTCGCTGTTCATCGTGCTGATTTCGACGGTCGTTACGTTCATCTTCCGTCGAGCCAACGTCAAGGAAGAGCAGAAGATCCCCGACCTGCTCTAACGCGTTAGTTGTGTCCACGCCGTCGCTGTTCACTGCGCTCGGTAGGCTGGTGTTCTCGGGGCGATAGCTCAGCTGGTTAGAGCAGCGGACTCATAA
>CAMFDU010000016.1 GCA_945949175.1 Gulosibacter massiliensis
CGGGAGGGATTTCGGGCAGATTCGGGTATTCGTTGAGTGGCATGATCGACATATTGAATTTTGCTGTGCCGGACGCAATGATCAGCTTGGTTTCGTGGAGTGACACGGTGACGGTTTCTCCTGGAAGACGGGTAACGATATCCGCAAGAAGCTTTCCTGAAACCAGCACGGAACCGTTGGTGTTCACATCACTGGCAATCGTTGTGCGGGTTGAAACATCGTGATCAAAGGACGCAAAGGTGACGCCGTCATTAGTTGCGTCGATTCGAACCCCGGCGAGTGTGGGGTTGGTGTTTTTGGATGTAAGCAGCTTCGTCACAAAAATGACGGCCTGTGCGAGCACATCCTTGTTGGATTGAAATTTCACTACATGCCTCTCAACATATGTTCGGTCTTTTATTGTGTCACACGCAGGTCTTTGGCAAAATGCGGATTGGTTATCGATCTCACATTCCTTTTCTTAAGTAAGTTAATCGTCTTAACGCCCGTGGATAAGTGGATAACTTGAGTTATGGCCTCTTCCGTGGCTGAACTACATGACTGAAAGTTGTCAGCAAACTGTTGACAGCACCACACCACAAACAAGATCTCGTTTGCGCAAAAATAGTTATCCCCAAACTTCGAGGGGTTGTTGTGGGAAAACCGCACCTATACACAGAGGTGTTGGGCGAAGACTGTACAACTATCGTGATGATTGTTTGATGATATGCGTGAGGTCGGTTACTTGGTTATAGACTGACCGGCGCTCCTTCATCAACTCAGCGATTTTGTTGTTTGCATACATCACGGTCGTGTGGTCTCGACCAATGAGCTGACCAATTTTTGGGAGGGACAGCGACGTTAGCTCTCGGCACAAATACATCGCTATTTGTCGAGCCTGAGCCACAGCGGCCGCGCGCGAATTTCCATAAAGTTCGTCTAACGACAACTCGAAGTATCGCGCCACATGTTCAATGATGTCGGTAGGAGAAACATCCCCCTCCTCGAGGGTGATGAGATCCTTCAGAATGGTCTGAACGAGAGGCAGGTCGATTGGCACGCGGTTGAGGCTGGCGAACGCGGTCACACGAATGAGCGTTCCCTCTAACTCCCGAATATTGGATGCCACTTTCGACGCAATGTATTCCAGAACATCGTCGGTTATGCCCAAGCTCTCGGCGGTGACCTTTTTCCGCAAAATAGCGATTCGGGTCTCGAGATCTGGAACCTGGATATCTGTGATCAACCCCCATCCAAAACGGCTCCGCATGCGTTCTTCAAACCCAACCAGTTGTTTTGGCGGAACATCACTAGTAATGACGACCTGTTTGCCGTGCTCGTGAAGGGTATTGAAGGTATGAAAAAACGTGTCTTGAGTAGCGTCTTTTCCACCAAGGAACTGGATGTCGTCGATGAGGAGCAAATCTACCTCTCGATACCGGCGGTTAAAACTCTGCATCTGCCCTAGAGCGAGAGCGTTGATGTAGTCGTTCGTGAACTCTTCAGATGACACGTATCGCGTTTTGATGTTGGGGAACAACCCCTCCGCGTAGTGGCTGATGGCGTGAAGTAAATGAGTCTTTCCCAAACCCGACCCACCGTAGACGAATAAAGGGTTGTAGGCCTTGGCGGGGGATTCAGCAACCGCGAGAGCAGCGGCGTGAGCGAATCGGTTAGATGGGCCGATCACAAAGTTTTCAAAGGTGTATTTCGGATTCAACCGGATTTCTCCGGACCCACTGCGGGCGTCAGTGCTTCCACTAGGGATGCTCGACAAGGGAACATCAAAGGCATCATCTTCACCGGCGTCCCCCATGGCCGGATTGACGACGATAGAAAAGTTCGTGATTGTCTGTGTTTCGGTGGCGAACTTTGCTAACCCGGCCAGGATGTCATCCCGAGCTCGTTGATCAATCATGTCCCGAGCAAAATCAGAGTCGACTTCCAGATACAACGTTTCGTGGAGCACGCCCTGAGGAACCGCCGACTCAACGACAGCCAGGATACGTGGCGAAACATCGATGCCACGAGAAACCTCTTGGACGACATCGCGCCATAGGGTTTCGAGCGGGTTTTGGTTGTTTGGCATCTACATTTCCTACTTGTGGATAAGTCCCCATATTAGCCACAAATAGTGCCACACAAGCAGCAAAGCGATAATTGTGGAAAACCATGCGCTATCGGGTTTGACTACTCTTTATATGTGCCCTATTCTTGTGAGGTTGCGCTTCTGTGTGCAACTAATTAACCTGACTGTGCCGGCCACTGGCCGAGGAGAACAAATGTCGAAGCGTACATACCAGCCCAATAACCGCCGCCGCGCAAAGGTTCACGGTTTCCGTTTGCGTATGCGCACGCGCGCCGGCCGTGCGATCCTTGCCGCTCGTCGTCGCAAGGGCCGCAGCGAAATCACTGTCTAGTTTTTCACGGTGCTCCCCCGCCACAACCGAATAATCGAGCCCGGCGATTTTCGTCAGGTAGTTCGACGCGGGGACAAGCGAGTCACCGCCCACCTCATTGTTTACCGACGCCCATCCGAACTAGCCCGGGTGGGCGTTATCGTTACTGCTAGGTGCGGGAACGCAGTGCTTCGAAACACACTTCGGCGACGCACTCGAGCGATCGCGAGAAAACTTATTGACGAAGGAATTCTTACCGGCGATGTCATCATTCGGTTCCGGTGTGAGGGTTCAGTCCCGAACTTCATTGAGTTGAAGTCGGAAGTCCACGACGTTGCCGAAATGTGGAGCCAACCGTGATGCTCTGGACGCTCTACCTGTTGCCTCGAAACATCCTGGCGGCCTTAATCCACGGGTGGCGAGCGGCCATTTCTCCGCTCTATGGGAACGTGTGTCGGTACCACCCGAGCTGTTCCGCCTATGGGCTAGGAGCAGTCCAGCAGTTTGGTGTCTTTCGCGGCGGCGCGATGACTGTATTGCGCATTGCTCGATGCAATCCGTGGGCGCGTGGTGGAATAGACGACATACCTGCCAGAATGGACGGTAACTACCCCCTCTCGCGCTCGGGATTCGTAACCCCGAAGAAGAAAGAAAAATAATGCCCGATATTCTTGGAATGATCTTGTGGCCCTTCCGTTGGGCAATCGAAGCCCTGCTGGTTGGTTTCCACTGGGTATTCACTCAGGCAGGTATGACTCCGACCGATGGCTGGACCTGGGTGCTGGCGATCACCGGTTTGGTGCTTGTCGTGCGGGCCGCACTTATTCCCCTCTTTGTTCGTCAGATTAAGAGCCAGCGCAAGATGCTCGAGGTAGCCCCGGATCTCAAACGAATTCAGGATAAGTACAAAGGGAAGCGCGATCAGTTTTCTCGCGAGGCGATGACCCGCGAGACGATGGCTCTATACGGCAAACACGGAACGTCACCGTTCTCGTCTTGTCTTCCCCTCCTGTTCCAAATGCCGGTCTTTTTTGGACTGTTCACCACACTGAACAACGCAGCACTCGGAATTCAGGGGATTGGATTTATGAATCTCAATCTTGCCGAGAACTTTGGTGCTGCAACAATTTTTGGCACAGCACCACTTCACGCAGCGATGTCAACCGCCGAAGGAGATTGGACGGTCATCTGGACTGCTGGAGTCATGGTTATCCTCATGACGGTGTCGCAGTTCATCACGCAGAAGCAAATCATGTCCAAAAACATCTCTGCAGCGATGAAGGAAAGCCCGACATATAAGCAGCAGCAAATTCTCTTGTACATCCTCCCCCTCGTGTTCCTTTTTTCAGGATTCGCCTTCCCTCTTGGCGTCATGATGTATTGGCTCGTCTCAAACTTCTGGACGATGGGCCAGCAGTTCGTTGTTATTCGTAACATGCCAACACCCGGGTCCCAAGCGTTCCAGGCATGGGAAGCTCGCCAAGAAAAGAAGAACATCCGTAAGGGAATCATCACCGAACCGGAGGCGATCGAAGAGGTGAAGCCGGCACAACGGCAGCAGCCCATTGGTAAGAACCGCGCAAAGCGCGGAAAGGGAAAGAAATAATGTCAGACACAAAAGACGCAGCAGACATTGCAGCTGATTACATCGAGGTACTTCTTGACATCGCTGATCTCGACGGAGATCTCGAAATCACCAACTCCAACGGCCGCGATTACGTGTCGATCGTTGCCACAGACAGTGACCACCTCAAGGTCCTGACCAGGGGCGACACTGTGTCCGCACTCCAAGAATTGACTCGGCTCGCGGTGCACACGAAGACCGGAGAATTCTCGAGGCTTATTCTCGACATCGCGGGTTCGCGCGACGCTCGATCCAAAGAATTGGAACGCTTGGTAGATCGCGCGATCGAGCGGATTGAGGGTGGCGCTCAGTCCGCCGCACTACCCCCCATGTCGTCGTATGAACGCAAGTTGGTGCACGACTTTGTGAGCGAGCGCGAGTTCGCTTCCCACTCAGAGGGCGAAGGCGCTGACCGCCACACCGTGATTAGCCGCGCATAGTTTCACGTGAAACATCCCGAGATAGAGCCAGAACCTTTTGTCGCGGAACAATTGTGCGGTGATGCCATTGAAAGTGTTCGAAAGTTTGCGCTCGACCTTGGGACGCGAGGTGAGGTGCTCGGACTGATTGGTCCGGACGAAGCGCGAAGGCTCTGGTCGCGGCACATTCTTAACTGCGCACTGCTTGCCCCCGAGATACCGACATCCGGAGTTTCGGGTGGTCGAACCGCCCTCGCGGATGTTGGAAGTGGAGCAGGGTTGCCGGGGCTGATTGTCGCCATTATTCGCCCCGATGTTGATGTCACCTTGATCGAACCGCTCGAGCGTCGAACCAGATGGCTTGACGAACAAGTCACTGCGCTTGCCCTGTCAAACGTCACGGTGTTTACAGGACGAGCAGAAGACTTCGCGCCGCGACGATCCTTTGACGTCGTCACTGCACGAGCAGTTAAGTCGTTGAAAGCCCTCATTCCGCTTGTTGCACCACTGGTTGTTGCTGGCGGACGACTCGCCTTACTCAAAGGCCAGCGCTTAGATAGTGAGATTGACGAGGCAGCCAGCGTTCTCGCGCGCCACAACATCGTTGTGACAGAGTCCAGCATCCTGGGCGAGGGTACAGTAGACGAGCCGACCAGGCTGTTCACCGCTATTGTTGAATAGCCGATTGGGCACCTCGATGTTTCACGTGAAACATCTTCGCGCGGGGGAATTCCCGTGCAGGCAACAACCCTCGGAAAGGTGCGTGTGCGATGTACGACGATGACTCGACACCGCTTGCCACAGAATTGATGGACCTCACTCGGCGCCGTGAAGCCTTGGCGCAGCGTGCAGCGCCCCTTCCCGCGAAGACCAGAATCGTGGCCCTCTCGAACCAGAAGGGCGGGGTCGGGAAGACCACAACAACGGTAAATGTTGCAGCAGCTCTTGCGCGACTGGGTGCGCGCGTAATCGTCATCGATTTAGACCCTCAAGGAAACGCGTCGACCGCTCTTGGTATTGACCATCACGCCAAGATTCCTGGAATTTACGAAGTTCTCGTTGGATCAGCAACGATTAAATCAGTGCTGCAACAGAGCCCCAACAATTCCAATCTGTGGTGTGTGCCTGCCACGATCAACTTGGCGGGCGCTGAGATTGAACTTGTTCCCGCATCGGCCCGTGAGACGCGACTGAAGCGCGCGCTGGAAGAGTACTTGTCTTCGGTCGAAGACATGCCGCACTACATCTTTATTGATTGCCCGCCGTCTCTTGGATTGTTGACGGTCAATGCTTTGACCGCGGCAACGGAAGTTTTTGTTCCGATTCAAGCCGAGTATTACGCGCTGGAAGGCGTCACGATGTTGTGGGACAACATCGCGATGGTTCAACAGTTCCTCAATCCTCGCGTGAGCATCTCTGGAGTCCTGCTGACGATGTACGACCACCGAACCAATTTGTCGAGAGAGGTAGCCGACGAAGTCCGCCGCCACTTCCCGGACATCGTGTTTAAATCAGTTATCCCCCGCTCGGTTCGAGTTTCCGAAGCACCAAGTTTCCAACAGACCGTTATCGACTATGACCATGATTCGGTTGGATCAATCGCGTATCGCGAAGCGGCCATCGAATTTGCCGAACGAGGAGTGTACTGACATGGCTGAAAAGCGAACCGGATTGGGCCGCGGAATTGGCGCGCTGATTCCCACCGGAGGCGCAAACCTCTCTAATCGAGGCGTGGACGTCTTTTTTCCGCAAAATGGTGCAGGGTCCAATACAGAAGTTCCCGGCGCACGATTTCAACTCATTAACCCCAACAATGTGGTTCCCAATGCGGCGCAGCCTCGCACAGAGTTCCGACCAGAGGAACTTGCCGAACTCGAACACTCCATTCGTGAATTCGGCGTCCTACAACCCATTGTCGTCCGCCCGCTTGGCGGAACCGGAGACGACGCCACATTCGAACTCGTCATGGGCGAACGACGCCTTCGCGCGTCGAAGTCCGCGGGGCTAACCGAAATACCCGCGGTCATTCGTGACACAAAAGACGCGGACATGTTGCGCGACGCACTACTCGAAAACTTGCACCGAGCGAACCTCAATGCACTCGAAGAGGCGTCGGCCTACCAACAGTTGCTGTCAGATTTCGGGATTACTCAGGACGAACTTGCAAAGCGAATCGGTCGTTCCCGTCCGCAAGTCACCAACACACTTCGGCTCCTCAAGCTCCCGATCAAGGTCCAGCAGCGCGTCGCCGCAGGGGTGATTTCAGCCGGTCACGCCCGCGCAATTCTGTCCCTGACAGATGCCGCGGCACAAGAAAAGCTCGCGATCAAGATCGTCAACGAAGAACTGTCCGTCCGTGCCGCCGAATCGGCGGCGGCGGCACTGAGCACTACACCAGCTAAACCCGACAAGGCAAAGCCGAAGCCGGGGAACCGACGAGACCACTTCGATGCGATCGCCAGCAAACTCGGCGACAAGCTCGATACCCGCGTCAAGATCGCCGTGGGTAAAACGCATGGCACCATCACGATTGATTTTGCAACCGTCGCGGACCTCAATCGAATTGCTGGTGAAATCGGAGTATCAGCCGACGATTAACCGAGCCGGACAGCGAGACAGTCACTCAAAAAGTTTCTTGCTCGCGGCAATGCGCTTTTCGAACCCTGGGCTTACGCGAGGAAATCGGCGAGATCTAGTTCGAGAGCGGGCCGTGGCTTAGCGCCTACGATGCTTTTGACGACCTCTCCGCCTTTGAAAACCTTCATGGCGGGGATGTTGAGAATGTTGTATTTGACCGCAAGGTCAGGAAATTCATCAACATTGAGCTTGACGATGTCGATTTTTTCCGCGTGGTCCTCGGCGATGGCGTCCAGAATCGGAGACACGGCACGGCACGGTCCACACCAGGGTGCCCAGAAGTCAACAATCACGGGTTTGTCGTTCTGCAGAACTTCGGCGGCAAATGTCACGTCCGTCACATCACGAGCACTCATGTTCTTCTCCTCTTTAGATGGGTTAACTCTAGCCGAGCACTACTGTGCGCCAGACTCAATGAAATGTTGTGCATCCATTGCCGCGACCGCCCCTGAGCCGGCAGCGATAATCGCCTGCCGATAAGTGGGGTCGATCAGATCACCCGCGGCAAAAACACCCGCGAGGTTTGTTTGCGAGGAGCGCCCATCGACTGCCACATTCCCGGTATCGGTAAGAGTCACCTGGTTCGCAACAAGACTTGTGCGTGGGTCAGAGCCAATCGCAATGAAAAGCCCATCTATGTCGAGCGTTTTCGATGACCCGTCGGCCATGGTCAAGGAAAGTCCGGTCACGGTGTCTGCCCCAATGATTCCCGCCACAGCCGCGTTTGTGACAAATTGGATTTTTGGGTCAGCTTTTGCACGAGCCAACATCGCGGGCGATGCACGGAATTGGTCGGAACGGTGAACGAGGTACACCGTGTCCGCAAACTTGGTCAGGAATGTCGCTTCTTCCATCGCCGAGTCTCCGCCGCCGACAACGGCGACCGTGCGATTTCGGAAAAACGCACCGTCACAGGTCGCGCACCACGAGACGCCAAACCCGGACAGGCGTTTTTCGTCGTCAAGACCGAGGTGGCGGTATTGGCTACCCATCGACAAGATGACGGCCTTGGATTCAATAACCTCACCGCTGCCGAGCGTGATCTTCTTGACCACTCCATCAAGCTCGACAACAGTCGCGTCGTCAAAGACCAATTCAGCCCCGAATCGCTCAGCTTGCGCTTGCATACTCATCATGAGATCGGGGCCCATAACTCCGTCAGGGAAACCAGGGAAGTTGTCAACGTCCGTTGTTTTCATGAGGTCGCCGCCCATTTCGACGCTCGACGCAATGACGAGAGGTTTCAGGTCAGCTCGTGCCGCATAGATTGCGGCGGTATATCCGGCCGGACCAGATCCGATAATGACAAGATCGCGCACAGTGTTCCTTCCAACAAGACTCGTAACTCGAGTTTATGGTCGCTTATTCCTCAGGCGACGCAGGGGAGCAATCAAATCGCGGGCGGTTGTGTCTCGTAATACCAACAGCACAGAGAGATACACGGCACTCATCGCCCCCGTAATGACGACTGCCCACAGCACGGACAGTTCTATTGAGGCGGACGGCGCGGGCAACGCTTCGCGGACGATGAACCCCACACCTATCGCCGGAATGAGTGCGATTGCAAAGCGGGTGAGCGCTGTCCCCAATACCTTTCCACCGAGGTGTCCTAGGCGCCGCCGGATAAAGATAACCATCAAAATTGCTTGGATGAATGTCGAGACGCTCATCGACAACGCAATTCCGTTGGCGATTTGGGAAACAGGCCCGGCGCCGGCAAACAATGCTCCGATAGTGAAGATTGCCGATTGGATTAGCTGTATGAAAAACGGCGTTCGGGTGTCTTCTAACGCGTAAAAGATTCTTTGAAGCACAAAAACGATTCCAAACGGCACAAGTCCGATAGCGAACAACGCAATGACGTTCGCCATTCCGTTTCCCGCTTCACCGGCGAACACACTCGCGACGAACGTTGCCGTCAGCCACAACAGACCGGCACTGATGACCATGAACAACGAAATACGAGACAGCGACTCACGAATGTCGTCCCCGAGCTGATCCCAGCGCTGGTCTCGAACAGCGGTGCTCATGCGGGTGAAGTAGGCGGTCCCAAGGGAAACCGTGATTACGGAATGGGGAAGCATGAAAACGAGCCAACCAAATCGAAGTACGGCGAGACCCGGCTCATCGTAGGCGGTTGCCAACGACGCGATATTGCTTTGGACTATTCCCGCAAGTTGGGTCACCACGATCATTCCGAATGTCCATGCCGCCAACTTGGTGGTTGTTCCTAACCCAACACCGCGAAAGCGGAAATCGAGCCGAAAACGAATTGAGGCACGACCGAGGAAGCCGAAAAGAGCGAACGCCTGAACAACGACACCGAGCGTTGCCGTCCCGGCAAGGATCGCCACTTCGACGGCATCCCAGTCCCCCGCAACGGAAACATTTCCCGTGAAAAACTGACCAAACCACAGCATTCCCGCAATGGCGACGATGTTATTGAGGGCGGGCGACCAGGTAAACGGACCGAAGACGCCCTTTGCGTTGAGGACCTCCCCGACCAAGCTGTAGGCGGCGTAAAAGAAGACCTGGGGCAAGCACCACCACGCGAACGCGGTTGCGAGTGCTAATTCCTCTGGACCGAAACCGTAACCACCCCCATCTGTCGTGTGCTGCGTGTACAAGCGAACAAGTAAAGGCGCAGCAGCCACCGCAACCACCGTGACGACGAGAACAACCGACATCCCCAGGGTCAGCAAACGGTTAATGTACTTCTCTCCGCCATCCTTCTGAAGTTGCGCGTTGACAATTTGTGGGACGAACACGGCACTGAGAACTCCGCCGGCAACAATGGCATACACATTGTTCGGAAGTTGGTTTGCCAACGCGAACGCATCAGCGCCGGAGCCTATCAAGCCGACCGTTCGAGCAAGAACCACAGCACTGATGAATCCGAGAATTCGGGACACGATTGTGCCTGACGCGAGCAGCATTGACGATCGGCCGATTCGATTTGTCACGAGCGCCGCCGTCGATCACGGACGGTGCGAGCAATTCCGATTCCCAAGACGGACGCAACAATCGCGAGAAACGTCACGAGGGTAATACCCTCCCACTGAGCCTGCACGTCAATCTCTACGAACACCGGCTCACTCACAGCAATTCCACTGACTGTTGTCAGCGTGGCTCGAAGCGACGTTTTTCCATTTGCGACAGAGTTCATCGGGACAGTGACTTGGGCACTAGAACCCGACGGAATGACGATTGTCTGGTTGGGTGTTGGGATGCTCACAATTCCTGAAACCGCGTTGACACTTGCGACGACGGTGATGTCGGTCGCCGAAGTATTCGTAATGGTCAGCGGCAGTTCGGCCGAATTGGCGAGAACCGTGAAATCACTTCCGAGCGAGAACGAAACAAATTCCTCAAAGGTTTTGGCCGTTCGGGTGTAGCCACGAGCCACCACCGGGAAGCGAGCGGTGGCGACCAATCCTGCGATGACGCAAAGCTGACGAAGGCGTGGGGTGGTGATTTCGCGAGGCTCCAACGCCATCTCGGACACTTCTTGGTCGAGGCGATGTTGATACATCAGCGACTGGATCGTGGCAGTCGGAACGTCATTCAAGGTCACGGCCTCCCCATTCGCCACGACAGAAGGTGCGAAGCGAATCGAGCCTACGGAACCTTTGTACAACGCGTTGAGGAAGGTAATCGCCCGCGCGACGTCGATGAATGCGGGGTCGCGCGGAAGAACGACTGTCAGACGGTCGTTCGATGCATCGCGGAGTTGCGTCGCTACGGAAACCGGGTCAACTGCCGATCCGGGCGCAACTGCCTCAGCAACTGCAGTGCTCGCAGCGGAAGAATAGGCATCTGTCAACTCGGGAAATATCTCGTCGCTCGCGATGAGGCGCCCAAACCCCAATTTCTCGGCACTACTTTGGACCTCTGTGTTCCCGGCTCGACCGGTTGGCCAACCGATGATGTCGGCTGGGTTGACACCCGAAATTTCACTGAGCTGGATCGTCGAGATGCGGAAACTCGCTCCGGTATCCGCGATCACGTAAGGGTCCGCGTTTCCCCACGGCAGATAGATTGGCCGAGAGCGGGTGACAGACGCTAGCCACGCGGAAACGGGAGCCGGCGCATTCCGCCCAAGCGCCGCGATGCTAGCGACGATTCGCGAGTCAATGGCGATTGTTGCACCGTGAGAGAGCGCGGCTGATGTGAGTTGAGACCACGGACCGCCTGGCGCCACAAGCGACCTCAACTCGTTCGCCGTAATCATGTCAGATAACGATCCGGAAGCGACGATGGGAACAAGAACCGAAAACGTTGGCCGCGTGGCAGACTCCGCGGGGGCAGCCCCGAAACCGAAAAGCGTGAAAATTGTCGCGACGGCAAGGCTGACGCGAGCGCGACGAACCCCAACTTTTCCGACGGCCGACATAGCGGTAAGTCTAGACTGAAGCAATATGGAGAGCGTGGCGGAGGCCATGGCGAGATTGACGGCCCTCGCCGGCAGCGGAACCGTTTCGACGTTGACCGCCGCTTTTGTGGAGGCAGGATTCGAACTTGCTCTCGTCGGGGGACCGGTGCGCGATGCCTTTCTCGGTCGAGAACTCGCGGATCTTGATTTTGCAACGAACGCGAATCCCGACGAGATCCTGCACGTTCTAGGCCCGATTTCGACAACGACGTGGGATATCGGACGTGACTTCGGCACAATCGGCGCTCGCGTCCAGGGCGCGCAAGTTGAAATTACGACCTATCGAAGTGACACCTATGACCGCGAGACCCGGAAGCCAATTGTGGCGTTCGGAAATCACATCGACGACGATCTGCTGCGCCGCGATTTCACAGTCAATGCAATGGCGCTTTCCCTCCCCGATCTGTCGTTGATTGACCCCAACGGCGGATTCGACGATCTGGTTGCGAAACGACTACGGACACCGGGTACACCGGAACAATCTTTTGCGGATGATCCGCTTCGGATGATGCGGGCTGCGCGCTTTGTCGCCCAACTGCAATTTTCCCTTGTCCCCGAGGTTGTCACTGCGATGGCGACGCTTGCGGACTCAATCCTGATGATCAGTGCAGAGCGTGTTCGCGACGAATTCATCAAACTCATCGACGCGTCCGATCCAGTTCCCGGAATCCGTACGCTTGTCGACACGGGAATTCTCGATCGAGTGCTTCCGGAACTTCCCGTGCTCATTCGCGAACACGACGAACACGGTCGTCACAAGGACGTCTATGAACACTCGCTCACGGTGCTGACGAAATCGATCGCGCTGGAGCGTCAACGATTTTCGGAATCGCCGCCCGACACCATCGGCCGACTGGCTGCGTTGCTGCACGATATCGGCAAACCGGCAACTCGTTCGTTCGACAACGCAAAGGTTGTGACCTTCTATGGCCATGACGTAGCCGGCGCACGTCTTGCCAAGAAAAGATTGCACGCGCTGCGGTTCGATAACGACACGATTGCCCGGGTGTGCAACCTCATCCGATTGCACCTCCGTTTCTTCGGATACAGCGAGGGGGAATGGACGGACTCTGCGGTTCGACGCTATGTCAAAGACGCCGGAGAGGAACTTGAGCGCTTACACATCCTCGTTCGCAGCGATGTCACAACCAGGAATGACAGAAAGCTCGCACTAATGGACGCGGCCTACACCGACCTTGAAGAGCGGATTTCTGCGATCCGCGCACGTGAGGAAATCGACGCAATCCGCCCCGACCTGGACGGCGACCAGATTATGGCAATTCTCGATGTGCGGCCCGGCCGTGTTGTTGGTGAGGCGCGCGCGTTCCTGATGGAACTGCGTTTAGACGAGGGTCCGCTCGGCGTCGAGGAGGCAGAAAAGCGTCTTCGAGCCTGGGCCGCTGGACGCGAATTGTCCTGAACGCTTCTTTCGGCTATTCTTGGACGGTTGCCCACAGGGCGACACGCACTAGATGCACAACCCTCCTGCTGCAGAAATTCTGTAGCCGCTGAGTCCAGAGGAGGTGGGTTACGTCATGCATCCCTATGAAATAATGGTGATTCTCGACCCAGAGGTCGATGAGCGCACCGTACAACCGACGCTTGAAAAGTTCTTGAGCGTCATCACGAACGGTGGAGGCTCTGTCGACAACGTTGACTTGTGGGGCCGTCGTCGTTTGTCTTACGAAATCCAGAAGAAGAGCGAAGGCATCTATGCCGTCATTAACTTCACCGCGGACCCCGCGACCACGCAGGAACTCGAGCGCCAGCTCCGACTCAACGAGTCGATCATGCGCACCAAGGTTCTGCGCGCGGACGAGGCCGTAGCTCGTATTGCGTCGCAGGCCGTTGAAGCGGCCGAAAAGGCAACGCTTGCCGAAGCGACTGCGGAGTAACAAGTATGGCTAACGACACAGTCATTACGGTTGTCGGCAACCTCACCGCCGACCCTGAACTTCGATACACGCAGAACGGTGTTGCGGTTGCGAATTTCACGATCGCATCGACTCCTCGAACCTTCGACCGAGCGAGCAACGAGTGGAAGGACGGCGAAGCGCTGTTCCTCCGCGCAAGCGTGTGGCGTGAATTCGCCGAGCACGTCACCTCGTCGCTCTCGAAAGGCTCGCGCGTTGTCGCCACCGGTCGTCTTCGCCAGCGCTCTTTCGAGACCAAGGAAGGCGAAAAGCGAACCTCGATCGAACTTGAAGTTGATGAGATCGGCCCTTCGCTTCGATACGCAACCGCAGCCGTCACCCGCGCACCGGGTTCGGCATCAAGCGGCGGCGGAAACGGCGATTGGTCTGCTCCCGCGGGCGGCAATGAATGGCCAGCCCCGGCCGCTCCCGTTGCCGGCGGTGACCCTTGGGGTGCTGGCTCGACCGAGCCCTCTAACGACGATGCTCCGTTCTAACTAACTCTTCACGAAAAGGAATAATCA
The DNA here is from genome assembly GCA_945949175.1 of Gulosibacter massiliensis. Lineage (GTDB taxonomy): Bacteria > Actinomycetota > Actinomycetes > Actinomycetales > Microbacteriaceae > MWH-TA3. Next base: position 13,928 of record CAMFDU010000016.1, read on the forward strand.
TGGCAGGAAAGGCAACCGGCGACCGCCGCAAGCCGCGCGTGGGTAAAGGCGCTAAAGCGCTTCCGCCCGCACGCGCAATCAAGATCGACGTCATTGACTACAAGGACGTCGCAACACTTCGCAAGTTCATTTCGGAGCGCGGAAAGATCCGTTCGCGTCGAATCACGGGTGTTTCGGTTCAAGAGCAGCGTCTCATTGCTCGTGCGGTGAAGAACGCACGCGAAATGGCTCTTCTTCCCTACGCCGGCGCTGGCCGTTAAGGAGTACGACAATGGCAAAACTCATTCTCACTCACGAGGTCACTGGCCTCGGCTCTGCCGGAGACGTTGTTGACGTCAAGAACGGCTACGCACGGAACTTTCTTGTTCCCCAGGGTTTCGCAATTCACTGGACTCGCGGTGGCGAAAAGCAAGTGACCGACATCAAGCAGGCTCGCGCATCGCGCGCCCTGGCCTCGCTCGACGACGCACAGGCGCTCAAAGCAAAGCTTGAAAGTGCCACGATTACCGTAAAGGCGTCGGCGGGCTCTGAAGGCCGATTGTTTGGTTCGGTTAAGACTGCCGACATCGCCGCTGCGGTAGCCGAATCCGGACTTGGTGATATTGACAAGCGCACAATCGAGTTGGCTACCCCGATCAAGTCGACGGGTGCGTTCTCGGCGACCGTTCGCCTACACGACGGAGTGTCTGCGACGCTCGCACTCAAGGTGGTTGCTCGTAAGTAGCCTTGTCGCACCTCTGTTTAGCGCCCGTCTTTGGAAACGAAGATGGGCGCTAAACAATTTATCGGATTTAGGCACGGTGTGGAAAAGTCAAAGGTTCAACCTAAACTCTAAACAACTTTCTCCCCATTTCCCCCAATGAAAAAACATCCGGTCAGCGCTGTTTTTTAGGAAGTAAATGGGTTAGTTATCCCCAGTTTCCCCCACCTCCTCCACAGAGTTGGCACGCGCGGTGCACATTTTACTCACAGGGTTATCCACAACCCCGTTTGCGTCCGTTCGGCCCAAAACGTAGCGTTCAATGAGCTCGTGTGGCGTGGTGCTAATCGATGTCCGTTCTCACCCGCATACTAAAGAGCCCGAACCAAAAGTTAACCCAGGAGGTGATCATCGATGGCAGGTCCGCAGCTCGAATTGGTTCCAGAAGGAACCGGCGACACTCGCGTTCCACCCAACGACCAGGCCGCTGAAATGAGCACGCTTGGCGGGATGCTTTTGTCTCCTGACGCCATTGTCGAAGTGCTTGAACTCGTTAGGGGTGAAGATTTCTATTTCCCCAAACACGAAATCATATTTAATGCAATCAATACCGTCTTCTCGCGATCGGAACCGACCGATGTGATCATGATTACGGAACAGTTGACCCGCGACGGTAACCTCACCAAAATTGGTGGAGCGAGCTACTTGCACACGCTTGAGTCGTCGGTGCCGACCGCCGCAAACGCCAGCTACTACGCCAGCATTGTCGCCGACAAAGCAATTCTGAGGAAACTTGTGCAGTCGGGAACTCGCATCACTCAGCTCGGATACGCCGCCGAAGGTGACCCGAGTGAACTCGTCAACGATGCACAGGTCGAGATTTTTACGATTGGCCGTTCAGCGGGAGCTCAAGATGCGATTGTTTTGCGCGACGCGGTCAAGATCGCTGTCAACGAGATGGAAGAACAAGCGAAATCCGCTAAAGAAGGGCTAGACATCCCTACGGGGTTTCGCGAGCTCGACGACGTTACGAACGGGCTACACCCCGGGCAACTCGTCCTCATCGCCGCTCGACCCGGTCTGGGAAAATCCACGCTTGCGCTCGACTTTGCTCGCTCTGCCGCCTTGAGATCAAACGTTCCGACCGTTTTCTTCTCGCTTGAAATGAGTGCAAGTGAAATTTCGCAACGCTTGTTGTCTGCGGAATCGAGCGTGCCGCTCAACGCAATTCGTAAATCAAAAGACCTGAAGTCTGAAGGCTGGAAACGAATCAACACAATTCAGTCGCGGCTCGATGACATTCCGCTGTATATCGATGACAGCCCTAACTTGACATTGTCCGAAATCCGCGCGAAATGCCGTCGCCTGAAGTCTCAGCACGGCATCAAGCTCGTTATCATCGACTATCTTCAACTCATGACCAGTGGCAAGAAGGTCGAAAATCGTCAGCAAGAAGTATCCGAGTTTTCGCGATCACTCAAGCTTCTGGCGAAGGAACTGGGTGTCCCGATCGTGGCGCTCTCTCAGCTCAACCGCGGACCGGAAAACGCGCCGGACAAGAAACCACAACTGTCGCATCTTCGAGAGTCGGGATCACTCGAGCAAGACGCAGACATCGTTCTGCTTTTGCATCGCGAGCGTTTCGCGGAACAAGGTGAAAACCGAAACGATGCCGAGATTCACATTGCAAAGCACCGAAACGGTGAGATGCGAGTGCTGTCGGTGCTGTTTGAAGGGCACTATTCCCGCTTCAGCGATATGGCAAAGATGTAGCCGGAAGATCCTCAATTCGGAATCACGTATTCTTAAGTCATGGCAACTTCACGCGACCTTTTCGCGAAAATCATTAGGGCCCTTGACGCAAGCCAGCCCTATGCTCGCTACAGTGCCGCCCTGATTGCGGGAGTTGCCATCACGTTCTCGGCAGACCATTCGACCTATATAGGGCTCGTGTGGCTCACGTTTGTCGTTGTGATTTCTTTGATAACTCGAGGTGGGCCCGCCACGGCGATGAACGCCGTAGCGTGGTGGGCGACGCTGGTGGTCGCGGCGCTGGCACTACTGGGACTCATCGCGGGCAGGATGTCTCCTGCGACCGCGCTGTCCTTGACGATTGCGCTTGTGGCCTTCGAGACTTCTCGGGCCTTCACTCGAAGTGACCGGGTTTGGCTTTGGTCAACCGGAGTATTGGCGTTGAGCCTTTCTGTCTTGTACTTCACTATCGATACAAACGACAGAACCGCCACCGGATTAACGGGGGGATGGGCGATAATCGCAGGTATTTTCGGACTAATAAGCGTGATCGATTCCCGAGCAAAATCACGGCGCTTGACTCAACAATCAAAATCCTCGAAATCGACAACGACAGCAAAGGCGAAAACTCGTGGCCCGAAGCGATAAAACTCGTCCAGCCGAACTCGTTGGACTAGCGTTCGTGGCGGGGATCTTTCTCGGGGGCGTGGTGTTGATGGTGACCCGGGATTTCGCCCTTTCCGCAATCGCCGGAGGTGGCGGGTTTGTCGTCACAATCATCAGTCTTGCGATGATGGTCCTCGCGATGAGCCCGCAGTTACCGAAGTCGAACAACAACCCGCACGATTAGTCGAGGAAATTCACCAGTTTCGAGGCAAGTCCGACATAGGTTGCGGGAGTGAGTTCGAGCAGTCGAGCTTTCCCCGTTGCCGACATCTCGAGACCCTCGATAAAGTTTCGCAGACCCTCGGTGGTCAAACGCTTCCCCCGCGTAAGGTCTTTCAGCAAATCGTAAGGATTGTCAATTGTCGTCGTCCCCGCCGCACGTTCTGCACGCAGCACAGTTTGAATTGCCTCACCGAGGACCTCGACGTTGACATCAAGATCGTGAAGTAACGCGTCACGATCGACGGTGATCTCGTCCAAACCAGCGGTGATGTTGGAAACTGCCAGTAACGAGTGGCCGAGTGCGACACCAAGGTTTCGTTGTGTTGTCGAGTCAGTTAGATCACGTTGAAGTCGTGACGTGACAAGCGTGGCACCAAGAGCATCACCCAACGCTGAAGCTATTTCGAGGTTCGCCTCGGCATTCTCGAAGCGGATGGGGTTGACCTTGTGTGGCATTGTTGACGAACCCGTTGCGCCCTTAACAGGAATCTGGGTTATGAACCCTTGAGAGATGTATGTCCAAATATCTGTACAGAGGTTATGCAACACCCGATTGACATGGCTTATCCGAGCGAGGAGCGCCGCCTGACTGTCGTGCGATTCGATTTGGGTTGTTAGCGGGTTCCACTCGAGCCCAACGGATTCGACGAACTCCCGCGACACGCGAATCCAGTCAACCTCGGGCGCTGCGACAATGTGAGCAGAGAAGGTGCCGGATGCTCCAGAGAACTTGCCAGATAACCGCACCGCATCGACGTCGGCCAGGAGTCTGTTGAGGCGGTGCACAAAGACAGCGATTTCCTTGCCGAACGTCGACGGGGTAGCGGCTTGACCGTGAGTTCGAGACAACATGGGGGTGTCTCTTTCCGCGGTGGCAAAGGTGGTCAATTTCTTGACCAACACCTCTGTTGCCGGGCGCCACACCTCGCGCACCGCAGCGCCCAGGGTTATTCCGTAGGCCAGATTGTTGATGTCTTCGCTTGTACACGCGAAATGCGTCAATTCAGCGATGCGGGACAACCCAAGGCGTTCGAGGTGTTCTCTGACGAAGAATTCGACGGCTTTGACGTCGTGACGCGTCGTTGCTTCGAGCTCGGCAATGCGAGCGACATCGGAATCACTAAAGTTCGTCGCGACATCGCGCAAGGCGATGCGCTCGCCGGCACTCAGCGTCGAACCAAAGAGGCCCTCGTCCGCGAGGCGGATCAACCACTCGATTTCGACATGAACCCGCGCACGGTTGAGCCCCGCTTCGGACAAATGTTGACCAATCTCGGCAACCGCACCGTGGTAGCGGCCATCCAAAGGACTGAGCGGCTGGGGCGAAAGGGTCATGTCTCTATTCTCACAGTTTTATCCCCACGAGACGTGTGCGCACCACCCTTCCACGAACACCTCGTTGTGATGATGTTCGGTTCCACAATCCTTCACACTGTGATGGTGATTTTCACCAATCTGGTCAGTGCAACGGACCTCTTGGGCGAGGCGATTGCCGACCTCGAACGCTCAATCGCGCGCACCGGCTGGGTCGGACCGGCCCGAATCGCCTATGACGACGTGGCCACAGAGTTTCGGGCGCGGCTGATTTCGCTCGCGATTCAAACCCGGTCATCCAGTTGATTCCCCCAATTTCCGTCGAAGCGAAAACCTTTCACTACACGCTCGATGCACTTCTCGCACGTTCCGTCGATCTGCGACGAGTCGCGGCCACGGTTGCGCACGCAGCAGCGACTGTGGGAATCTCTGCTCGTCTTACCTTCACGCCAGAACGACTCGCCCTGCAGTTCGAACTAGAGCACGCGGCCAGAGACATTTTCGGGGTTTGCGCAGACCTAGAGGGCGTCATCGCCACAATCGAACCATCCGAAGCGACCCGTTCCGTAATGGCGACCGTCTCGCCGTGGTCGGCGACTCGACGTGTCAGTGAATGGCTAGTTCATCACGCCCCCTGGCAAACGGTGGTAGCGCACTGGGTGCCGATCACAATGTCACGGCAAATCGACAATGCCAACGCGCCTCGGGATTTCGCGGAACGCTTCGCCCGGATTCCCACGGGCTCGGAACGCGTCCGCATCGATCGGTATGACACCCCAACCGGTCCCCGGTTCGAGGCTTATCTCGCCGGCACCGATTTCGGTGCGGGTCCCGATAATCCCTGGTGGGTTGGCGCAAATACCGAACTGCTCGCGTCGGGTGTGTCGCGATCGATGTCCGCGGCAGAATCTGCGCTGGCCCACGCAGGAGTGACGGGCACGACATCCATCGTTTTCACGGGGCACTCACAGGGCGGAGCGCTGGCGTTGGCGCTCGCAAACTCGGGTCGCTACGCGGTGGCGGCAGTTTTCACGGCAGGAACTCCTGCAGGACTTGTCGAGTCTCCGGCGAATGTTCCCGTCGTTCACGTTGTGCACCCCGAGGACCCAGTCCCCGCGTTGGGCGGAGTAATCCGCGGGACAGCGGGCACTACCTGGATAGTGCATACCGAACCTCGCTCGACAGGCACTAGTGCGCATCTCGCAGAGAACTATCAGTCGTCGCTCGGGAAACTTGCTAGCGTGAGGGACCCAGGACTTATGACACTTGAAAACCAGCTACGAATCGATGGTCGAGGAACCGCGATGTGGTTTCGATCGACTCTCAGCGAGTGACGGACACCGGGCTCATGAACGGGCGCAGCGCGATACCGATCAGCCAATTACAGAGGGACATGACCAGCGCGCCGATGACGCCCCACGAGAAATCGTCAATCACAAGACCGAAGCCCATGTAGGGCGTCGCTTGAGCGACAAGTGTCAATAGACCGGCGTTAACGAGGAGGGCAACTAGCCCTAGCGTCAGCAGGTACAGCGGGAAAGCGACGATGCGAATGAAATTGCCGATTACGGCATTGACAATTCCAAACACCGCCGCCACTGCCGCATAAGAGAGAACCAGATTGGCGTCACCCAAACCAAACGGAATCAGGCGAATCCCCTCAACGAACGAATCCGCAATCCACAGAGCCGCAGTGTTGATGATCAATCCCAAAAGCAGTCGAGTCATGTCAACAGCCTACGACTGACTGCGTCATACGCCTCGTTACGGCTAGTCTGGACTTATGCCGTATACCGAGGCAACTCTTCAACTGCTGTCGATCGACGGGACACTTGTCGAAAGCGATCGGACGGAGGAATATCGTGCGCTCGTCGACAAACTGACCGACGTTCAGCTACAGAGTTTCTACCGAGAAATGGTGGTCACGCGCCGATTCGACATAGAATCCGGAAATCTGCAACGCCAAGGCCAACTCGCCTTGTGGGTGCCCAGCTTGGGTCAGGAAGCAGCACAAGTCGGTTCGGCTTTTGCCACTCGGAAACAGGACACAATTTTTCCGTCCTACCGCGAACATGCCGTCGCTCGAATTCGCGGGATTGACCCCGTTGCAATCCTTTCACTGCTTCGCGGAGTCACGAACGGTGGCTGGAACCCTAACGAGTCGAGGTTCCGCCTCTACACACTCGTTCTTGCAACGCAGACCCTGCACGCCGTTGGTTACGCGATGGGAATCGCGATGGACGGCAAATCTGGAACGGGCAAACCCGATGTCGACGAAGCGACAATCGTCTATTTCGGTGACGGTGCATCGAGCGAAGGGGACGCCAACGAAGCGCTTGTCTTTGCACAGTCGTACCAGTCGCCTATTGTCTTTTTTCTGCAGAACAACCAGTACGCCATTTCCGTCCCGGTGTCGCGCCAGTCGCGAAGCCCGCTGTATAAGCGTGGCGAGGGGTTCGGAATCGATTCCTGTCAGATTGATGGGAACGACGTCCTCATTTCTTACGCTGTGACGAAGATCGCACTCGATGATGCCCGAGCCGGCAAGGGACCCCGATTCATCGAAGCCCAGACCTATCGACTCGGTGCTCACACAACGAGTGACGACCCCACGAAGTACCGAGAACAAGCCGAAGAGGACCTGTGGAAGGAACGAGACTCGATTGCGCGGTTCGAGAAATTCCTGCGATCCAAAGGTGAGTCGGACAAGTTCTTTGACGCCGTGAAGACCGAAGGCGAAGACCTCGCCACGGATGTTCGCGCCAGAGTCCTCGCCCTCAAACCACCACCCGCGGACGTCATGTTTGATCATGCCTACACCGACGAGCACCCACTAATCTCGGCACAGAAAGCGTGGCTGGCCGAGTACGAGGCGTCGTTCGGAGGTCACCGATGACGGAAAGTCTGTCGATGGCTAAGTCCATCAACCTCGGTCTTCAGCGTGCGATGCGCGAGAACAACAAGGTTCTTCTCATGGGTGAAGACATCGGTACTCTCGGCGGGGTTTTCCGCGTTACCGAGGGGCTCAAGAACGAATTCGGCGAGAACCGCGTGTTGGATACACCACTCGCAGAATCGGGAATCGTCGGAACTGCGATCGGACTCGCCATGCGCGGGTTTCGTCCGGTATGCGAGATCCAGTTCGACGGCTTTGTGTTTCCCGCGTTCGACCAGATCATGTCTCAACTCGCCAAGCAGACTTCCCGACACCAGGGAGATCAGTCCTTCCCCATCGTCATCCGTATTCCTTACGGCGGACACATCGGTGCGGTCGAACACCATCAAGAAAGCCCCGAGGCCTACTTCGTGCACACCTCTGGACTGCGCGTGCTGTCTCCGGCGACACCCAATGATGGTTACCACATGATCCAGCAGGCGATTTCGTCAAATGACCCCGTGATTTTCCTCGAACCGAAGGCGCGTTATTGGCCGAAGGGGGACGTCGAATTGGATGGCACTCCCGACCCAGCCCACCAATCGCGCGTTGTTCGAACCGGAACAGACGCGACGGTTGTCGGACATGGCGCGATGGTTGCGATGCTGCTCGATGCGGCTGAAGTCGCCAAAGGCGAAGGAATTAGCCTCGAGGTGATTGATTTGCGTTCCCTGTCGCCCATTGATTACGACCCCATTGTCGCATCGGTTGAAAAGACGGGTCGCCTCGTGGTGGCACAGGAAGCACCGGGAAATGCATCCGTTGGTTCTGAAATAGCGGCGACCATCGCCGAACGTGCTTTTTACTTCTTGCAGTCACCTGTTTTGCGCGTGAGCGGATTCGATGTGCCGTTCCCACCAGCCAACCTCGAAGGTACTTACCTTCCCGACGTTGACCGAATTCTCGACGCAGTCGATCGAGCGAGAGGGTACTGACCGTGGCTGTAGCAGATTTCCTACTCCCCGACGTGGGCGAAGGCTTGACCGAAGCCGAAATCGTCCAGTGGCGGGTGAAAAAGGGAGACGTCGTCGCGGTGAACGACATTCTGGTTGAGATCGAGACCGCGAAATCGCTCGTTGAATTACCCAGCCCGTTCGCGGGGACCATCGTGGCCCTACTAGCCGGCGAGGGGGATACCGTTCCCGTCGGCACCCCAATCATTCAAGTTGATTCTGCTACCGGCGTACCCGCAACACTCCACGCAGCACCCGAACCAGTTGCGACGCCTGCCGCGCCGGCTGCTCAGACGAAGGGGAAGGGGAAGGCTAAAGCCGAACCCGCCGCTGAGCCGGTGCTCGTCGGATATGGAAGCGCCGGCCAGGTTGCGTCACGGCGCGGTTCGCGCACTCAGCCCAGCGCCTCGACAGAGACGCCTCGGGCCGAAACCGCTGCTGAGCCCGTCGCCTATCCTCCCGCCGGCACTTCTCCTGTCATGGCGAAACCACCCGTTCGAAAGCTCGCAAAGGAACTCGGTGTCGATATCTCGAAAGTTCTGGCAACGGGCGCTCGCGGTGAGGTGACCCGCGATGACGTGGTTCGCCAATCTCAAGTCAAGACCGTGTTCCGGAACGTCGAAACCCCCGAATGGCCCAGCGAACGCGAGGAATACATCCCGGTTAAAGGCGTGCGCAAGGCGATTGCGACCGCGATGGTCAAATCTAAATTCGAAGCACCACACGTTTCGGTTTTCGTCGACGTCGATGCAACGCGAACGATGGACTTTGTCAAACGCCTCAAGGCGTCTCCTGACTTCCAGGGGATTCGCGTTTCGCCTCTGCTCGTCATGGCGCGCGCGGTCATTTGGGCTGTCCAACGAAATCCCAACGTGAACTCGTCATGGACTGACAAGGACATCATCGTTCATCACTATGTCAACCTCGGAATTGCGGCAGCGACGCCGCGAGGGCTGATTGTGCCGAACGTCAAAGAGGCGCACACGCTCAACATGAAGCAACTGGCTCTCGGCCTCGAAAACCTAACGGTGACGGCCCGAGACGGCAAGACGACCGTCGACGACATGTCGAACGGAACAATCACCATCACGAACCTCGGGTCGTTTGGTGTCGACACCGGAACTCCGATTATCAACCCGGGTGAAGTATCGATTGTTGTCCTCGGTGCGATCAAACAAAAACCGTGGGTAGTTGACGGACGGGTAGAGGCGCGTTTCGTGACGACCATTGGCGCTTCGTTCGACCACCGGGTGGTTGATGGCGATGTCGCCAGTCGGTTCTTGGCCGATGTGGCGAGCATCATCGAAGAACCCGCGATGCTGCTCGACTAGTTATTGCGAATGCTTCTCATTAGTGCTACTATGTGAGAATGATAATCAATTACCTCGCCGAAACCGGCCACGACCATGCGGATGAATCGATGTCCTTTTGGGACGAAGTCATCTCGATTACCTTCGACCCCGCGCATATTGCGGGAGAAATCTTTTGGCAAGTAGTTTTCGACGTCATACTTGTCGCCTTCATTTACGGGATTGTGTTCAAGAAGTGGATTCTTCCTAAACTGCGTCATCAGCTGCACAAAGAGATTGATACTGAACACGGCATCGAGCACCACGACGACCACATCCATATCAAGGGTGCGAAAGACCACGACTAGGCTCGTGGGGTGAAGCGCAGCACCAAACAACGATCGGCCGTGGTGGCTGCGCTTTCCGAGGCAGCCGACTTTGTTTCTGCGCAACAACTCCACGTGCGACTCGGAAACGACGCGCCTTCGCTGGCTACGGTGTATCGGACACTCCAAGCGCTCGTCGATGAGGGATTAGCGGATACCGTCGCGCGCGGAGGCGAACAGGTCTATCGGGCGTGCGGAACCGCACACCACCACCATCTCGTGTGCACCGAATGTGCGACAACGGTAGAAGTCGATGGTGGAGAAATCGAAGAATGGGCGGCGCGAACCGCTCGCGAACATGGGTTCGCCACCGATTCGCACATCGCCGACATTTACGGCCGATGCGCCGCCTGTTCCGCCTGAGTTTGTGTGTCGTGGATTAATCCCGTACCCTTGAGAGGTTGCGCGTTCACGCGTGCACACCGCGACTGTTTCACCGAATCGGTTGCAGACAAGTGATCTTGGGTGGGGTACGTCCTCACGGTAAATACAAGGAGAAAACCATGGCAGCAGTGTGCCAGGTGACCGGAGCCGTTCCTGGTTTCGGACACAGCATTTCGCACTCGCACCGACGCACCAAGCGTCGGTTCGACCCGAACATCCAGAAGAAGACCTACTACGTGCCCACTCTTGGACGTAAGGTCACCTTGACCCTGTCGGTCAAGGGAATCAAAACCATCGACGCACGCGGAATTGACGCCGTAATGCGCGACCTCATCGCTCGTGGGGTGAAGTTCTAATGGCTAAGAAGTCTCAAGATGTTCGCCCCATTATCAAGATGCGTTCGACGGCCGGCACGGGATACACCTATGTCACCCGCAAAAACCGTCGTAACGACCCCGACCGTCTCGTTCTGAAGAAGTACGACCCGGTTGTCCGTAAGCACGTTGAATTCCGTGAGGAGCGCTAACCATGGCAAAAAAAAGCAAGATTGCTCGTAACGAGCAGCGCAAGGTGATTGTCGCTCGTTATGCGACCAAGCGTCTCGAACTCAAGAAGGCACTCGTTGACCCTAACGGAACCGCGGAATCACGTGAGGCCGCGCGTCTCGGACTCCAGAAGCTTCCCCGCAACGCGTCGCCCGTTCGTGTTCGCGGACGTGACGCGATCGATGGTCGCCCACGAGGATTTCTCTCGAAATTTGGCATCTCGCGTGTCCGATTCCGTGAAATGGCACACCGTGGCGAATTGCCAGGCGTAAAGAAGTCTTCTTGGTAGTCTGAAAGCGCTAAAACTTGGGGAAACTCAAGGTTTATCACTTCATCAACAAAGTCTCAGGAGGACTCGAATGAACCGATCCGAGCTCGTTGCGGCAATCGCCGCACACACCGGACAGAGCCAGGTCACCGTTAACGGTGTTCTCGACGCTCTTTTCACCACTGTTGCCGGCGAAGTTGCCAAGGGTAACAAGGTCACCATCCCCGGTTGGGTCGCATTCGACCGCACCAACCGTGCCGCTCGTCAGGGACGTAACCCCCAGACTGGTGCCACCATCCAAATCGCCGCCTCAAAGGGCGTCAAGGTTTCGGCTGGTTCGAAGCTCAAGGCTGCTGTCAAGTAGTTTGTGCTTGTGGAAAGGGACGGAGGAAACTCCGTCCCTTTCTCTTTGCCCAGAATCGCTAGGTAGGCTCACAAGGTGATGCGTCAACGACTGGTGGTTTGGGCACCCCTTGTCGCCGCGATGTTTTTCGGCGTCTGGTTTGCGCTCAGTTTTGGTGGCGGAGCAGCCGCTGGTGGGCTCGAGGACGCCGGTGACCTGGTGCGTTGGGGCGCGCCGTTCGTCAAGATGATGGTGTCGTTCTCAGGTGCGCTTGTCATCGGTGGGCTGGGAGTCTTGCTCTTCGTCCTTCCACCCGGTCCTGCTTCTCAACGGGTGCAGATGGTTGCGCTTGGCGCCGGGGTTGTCTGGACGTTCTCGCTGGTTGTGTACACAGTACTTACCTACTTCACTGTCATCGGAACAGCCCCCACCTTTGATTCTGGATCTGACGAGAACTTTGGATTTTTTGTTCTCACCACCGAACTCGGCCAGTTGCTGATGATTGCGACCGGGATGGCGGCTGCCGCCACCACCGTAATTGCGGTTGCTCGTCGTTTTTTTGGGCTCGCTGCGGCGTTCTTTGTGGCTGTCGCGTCGGCATGGCCTTTCGCCGAGATGAGCCACTCCGGCGCGACCGCAAACCACGGAATCGCCGTGAATTCGCTTGTGCTCCACATCGTGTTCGTGTCACTCTGGACCGGCGGATTGGTCGCGACTATCGTCGCGATGGGCGCGGGGGCCAACCGGTCGGATATCCTCCGACGATATTCCTCGATCGCGCTACTGGCCATTGCCATCGTCGCAATCACGGGTGTTTCGAGCGCAATCATTCGGATCGGGACCATCGACAACCTCAACACCGACTATGGAATCTTGGTCATCCTCAAGGCGGTCGGGGTCGGTCTTCTCGCTCTGCTCGGGGTTCGCTGGCGCCGCGCCATGATTCCTCACCTCGAGTCTGCGAAAGGGGTTGTCGGTTTCGCAGTTCTTGAAACGGCGATCCTTGGCGTGGTTATGGGGTTGGCAACGGGACTTGCCCGAACCGCTCCACCCATCGAGCAAACCCTGTCTGGCCAGATGACACCAGCGGAAATTCTGACGGGACGAGTTCTACCCGGTGAGTGGACGTGGACAACGGCGTTTACGACATGGAACATCGATGTGATCTGGACTCTTTTTGCCCTGTTCACCAGCATCTTTTACGTGTGGGGAGTCGAACGACTTCGCCGCCGCGGCGACGCCTGGCCAATTCACCGGCCGATTATGTGGGTCGGTGCGATGGCTATCCTCGTCTATACGACGAGCGGCGGGGTCGCGGTTTACGGTGAATTCTTGTTCAGCGCGCACATGATCGAACACATGTTGTTGACCATGCTCATCCCCGTAGGGATTGTTCTGGCTGCGCCCGTGACGCTCGCCGCACGAGCAATCCAGGTTCGCCACGACGGTTCTCGGGGGATGCGCGAGTGGTTCCTCGGAATTGTTCAATCGCGTTGGATCGGTTTTGTGGGCCACCCCCTTGTGTCAACGGTGGTCTTCGCACTTTCGCTCATGGTCTTCTATTACTCGCCGCTGTTGTCCTGGGCGTCGACGACGCACCTCGGTCACGAATGGATGATCCTCCACTTCTTGCTAGCGGGATATCTGTTCGTCCAAGCGCTCATCGGGGTTGACCCGTCACCTCATCGAACCTCGTACCCCCTGCGCATGATTCTTCTGATGGGGACGATGGGCTTTCACGCGTTCTTTGGCCTTTCGCTGATGACGGGGACATCGCTACTTTTACCCGAGTGGTTCGGCGCGATGGGACGAACCTGGGGTGATCCCCCTCTCCTCGACCAGCAAATTGGTGGCGCAATCGCTTGGGGAATCGGCGAACTGCCGACCCTCATCTTGTCGGCGATGGTTGTGCGGTCGTGGATTCGATCCGACGAGCGTGAGGCAAAGCGATCGGACCGCCAGGCGGCACGAGATCACGATGCCGAGCTTGACGAATACAACACGATGCTCGAAAAACTTGAGAAACGCCGGCCGACCAACAGATAAATTGTCGCTGATTTGTCACCAGCCCCGCCCCGCCTCCGCGCGGCGATAAGGCAGGCGGGTACTCTGGAGAATCCGACGAAAGGCTCTACTGTGTTTGAACTCACGCTCGAACAATCGCGCGTGATGGACATCATTGAGGGCACTCGCGAACATGTTTTTGTGACGGGACGAGCCGGTACGGGCAAGTCGACATTGCTTCAGGAGTTCGTCGAGCAGACTTCGAAATCGCTCGTTATTGGCGCTCCGACGGGAGTCGCGGCGTTGACCGTCGGGGGGCAAACGATTCACTCGCTGTTTCGCCTCCCTATCGGACTGGTCACCGACCACACCAAGTTTTATCCGCTGTCGGACGACGCACGGGTCTTGTTGCGCAGAATTGACACGGTCGTGATCGACGAGATCTCGATGGTTCGCTGTGATCTGCTCGACGGGTTGGATCGGCGTCTGCGAGCAACCCGAGGGCGAAAGAACGAGCCGTTCGGTGGGGTGCAGGTCGTCATGTTCGGAGACCCGTACCAGCTTCCCCCCGTTCTCAAAGAAGGACCCGAAAAGCAATACCTCATGGACAACTATCGATCCCCCTGGTTTTTTGATTCCAAGGTGTGGGGACAGGCGCAGCCGCGTGTCGTCGAGCTGACCGACGTCAAACGTCAGGACGAAGCCGAATTTCGCGACATTCTCGATCGAATGCGCAACGGGCAAATGACGACGACCGATGGCGCAGTTCTGAATGACATCGGCGCTCGTAGGCCTATTCCCGAGGGAACCGTGACCCTAGCGACCACCAACGTCAGCGCGAACAGCATCAATGCCAAAGCGCTCAAAGAACTTCCGGGAAAGCCCAAGGTCGCGCGGGCCATCATCGACGGTGACTTCGGCGGTCAATTGCCGGCTGAGGAAGAGCTCGAGCTGAAACCCGGCGCTCGGGTCATGTTCCTGCGGAACGATTCGATCGCGGACGGAAGCCGCTGGGTGAACGGTTCCGTCGGCACTGTCGTCAAGGTTGACGGAGCGGTGCACGTTGCACTCGACACCGACCCGAGTAGTTCCGTGGAAGTCCAGCCGGTTCAGTGGGAAAAAATCCAGTACACCTACGATCCGGAAGCAAACAGTGTCGAGGCCGATGTGATGGCGACCTTCGCGCAGTACCCGCTGCGCTTGGCGTGGGCGGTCACGATCCACAAATCGCAAGGCCAGACGCTCGACTCTGCTGTCCTTGATTTTGGTCGCGGCGCGTTCGCCAACGGTCAGGCCTATGTCGCGTTTTCGCGCATCCGGACCTTGGACGGGGTTTTCCTGTCACGCACGCTGCAACCAACTGACATCCAGGTCGACCGCCGTGTCGTCGACTTTATGCGAACAGCCAAGGACAACGACTTCCTCGAATAGTTTCTAGAAAGGCGGCG
>CAMFDU010000017.1 GCA_945949175.1 Gulosibacter massiliensis
GTTTGACGAGGCGTTCGTTACTTTTGCAAACGGTTGTCGCGAGGTAGTTGTTGTATCTGGAGACGATCCGACTCTGCGGCGGTTGATGCCTCGGATTACGACGCCAACGGTGACTTTTGGCGAATCGGAAGGGGTTGACTACCGGGTAAGCGAAATCGAGTCGTCAGCGGATGGTGTCACCGCGACAATCACCCACGATGATGAAGTCGTTGAACTCCGACTGCCCGTAGCCGGAGCCCACAACGCAATGAATGGCGCGGGTGCAATCGCGGTACTGTGCGCGCTCGGGTTCGGACTATCTGCGGCCGCGGCAGCGCTGGGTGATTTCGCAGGAACGGGCCGACGCTTTGACCTGATTGATACAGTCCGCGGTGTGCGCGTGTATGACGACTACGCTCACCATCCACGGGAAGTCCGAGCCGCCTTGACCACGGCGAGAAGTGTGGTTGGCGCCGGTCGGGTGATCGCGATCCACCAACCCCATTTGTACTCGCGGACGCGCGACATGGCGGCCGATTTCGCGCGTGAATATGAGAATGGCGCGGACTTCACTGTTGTGCTTGACGTATTTGGCGCTCGGGAGGACCCAATCGAAGGGGTAACCGGCTCTCTTGTGTCTGATGCGTTCGCTGATCGGACGTGCGTGGCGTATTGTCCCGAATGGCCGGACGCCGCAAAAATGGCGGCACAGCACGCCCAATCGGGGGACATCATCATGACGCTGTCGTGTGGGGACGTATATCGGATCATTCCGCT
Source organism: Gulosibacter massiliensis (assembly GCA_945949175.1). Classification (GTDB taxonomy): domain Bacteria; phylum Actinomycetota; class Actinomycetes; order Actinomycetales; family Microbacteriaceae; genus MWH-TA3. The sequence continues at coordinate 757 of CAMFDU010000017.1, forward strand.
GGTCGTTGCGGAACTCGACGCCTCGTGAAACGCCCTAATCTGCCGGGAGCGCCCGGCTCACCGCGGTCGGTTCGACATCCTTACCGATCACAGCCGGTCGCGGCGTCAGCGATTCGAACGGCTCAACGCGATTCGGACGAGCGTCGATTCACGGCCGGTCGCCGCCACCGGCGTCGCGTGTGGCTGATGGGTGGTGGTGCCCTCGTCGCCATCGTGCTCGTGGTCACTGGAATCGTGATGTCGCCACTGCTCACGTTGACGGACATCGTCGTGAAGGGGCGGGATTCGGTTTCGGAAAAAATCATCGTTGGCGCGGCATCCGACCAGATCGGTAAACCTCTCGTCGCACTGAACTTCGATGCAATTCGTGACCGACTCAGTTCTGTTCCTCGAATTCAGTCATTCACAACCGAGATTCAACCACCGCACACTCTTGTCATTCGTGTCGTCGAGCGACAGGCCATCGGATTTATGGCGATCAAATCTCAATGGGTGGTTGTCGACGCTGCCGGTGTCGTCATTGACACGGTGACGGAAAAGCCTCCCGGAATTCCGGAATTGTTGGGTGAGTCAACTACTGACTTATCATTTAGCGCCATGGCAGAGACTCTCGCTTCCCTCCCGAGCGGCGTGCGCGCGAAAGTCGCTTCGATCTCTGCACGGACACGAGACAGTGTTCGGTTTACGCTTCGCTGGGTAGGTCACGAAATCGTGTGGGGTTCGCCAGAGAATTCTGCGGTGAAGACTGTGGTGATGGAGCGGGCGCTTCGCGTCGCTGATCGGTCGAATGACGTTTTCGAAATTGATGTCTCTGCCCCCGACAACATTGTTCTGCAACCATTGCGCTGAATTCCGACACGCCGACTCGGCTTACGACCTCTGCCCATAGTCGTGACTACCGTGTGGGTGCCTGAGAAGGCAGAAAAAGTCTCGACTTCAAGTTGAGCCTGAACGTTGGAGGAATCCATGGCAACCGCAAGCAACAATTACCTCGCCGTCATTAAAGTGGTCGGCGTAGGTGGCGGTGGTGTCAATGCCGTTAATCGCATGATTGACGCCAAAATCAAGGGCGTGGAATACATCGCGGTCAACACCGACGCACAAGCACTTCTTCTCAGCGACGCCGACGTGAAACTTGACGTAGGCCGTCAACTCACCCGCGGTCTTGGTGCCGGAGCCGACCCCGAAATCGGTCGCCGCGCTGCGGAAGACCACGCGACAGAAATCGAAGAAAGTCTGGCCGGAGCCGACCTCGTTTTCGTCACAGCAGGCGAAGGCGGCGGAACCGGAACCGGTGGTGCTCCCGTTGTCGCTCGCATCGCCAAATCAATCGGTGCGCTTACCATCGGGGTCGTCACCACGCCATTCGGCTTCGAGGCGCGTCGTCGCCGCGAACAGGCCGAAGCGGGAGTGGAACGTCTTCGCGAAGAGGTCGATACTTTGATTGTCGTTCCCAACGACCGACTCCTTCAACTCGCTGACCCGACAATTTCGGTGACCGACGCCTTCGCGATTGCGGACGAAGTCCTCCTCGCTGGAGTTCAAGGCATCACCAACCTCATCACGAATCCAGGACTCATCAACCTCGACTTCGCCGACGTTCGTAGCGTCATGCATGGTGCGGGAACATCACTCATGGGTATCGGAAGCGCACGCGGAGCCGAACGGGCAATCAAGGCAACAGAGATGGCGATTGCGTCGCCGATGCTCGATCAGACGATCAACGGTGCACACGGTGTGCTCTTGTCATTCCAGGCCGGTTCCAACCTTTCCATCATGGAAGTCAACGAGGCGGCGTCGCTCATCTCTGGTGTCATTCACCCCGAAGCCAACTTCATCTGGGGAATGGGAATTGACGACACACTCGGGGACGAAGTGCGCGTGACGGTGATCGCCGCCGGATTCGACGAGCGTGACACCGTGCGCCCCGATCGAATTGGCACTGTTGCGTCGTTCCAAACTCTTGATGAGGAATTGCAGCACAGCGAATTTGGTCGTTCAGGAACAACGACGGACATTCCGGTTTTGACCGATCAGTTTGCCGATTCTGACGCCTACGATCTTCCTGAATTTCTTCAGTAGCCCGTTGTGCCGTCCGTAAGCGAACGATGGCACTCGTTGTCCGCCGATGTCGTCGCCGAATGTGCGAAGTGGGGCCGTGACGCCAACGAGGTAACTATCGTCGTCGTCACGAAGTTCCATCCTGCATCAGTCATCGAGGAGCTCTTGGAGGCCGGCGCCCGCCATTTTGGCGAAAGTCGTCACCAGGACGCTTCACCAAAAGCAGATGAACTAGCCGGACGAGATCTCACATGGCATTTCGTGGGACAGATTCAATCCAATAAAGCCCGAGCAATTGCGCGGTACGCCTCGGTGATTCATTCACTCGACCGAGATTCCGTAGTCGACGCTCTCGCTACGTCAGAAAATCGAGTAGCAGGTTTTGTCGAACTGAACCTCACGGACGATCCTGGACGCGGTGGAGTGCAGACTGCCGATGACATGCTGCGACTCGCTGAACGAATCATCAATGCGGGCACAATTGATCTGCGTGGCGTAATGGCCGTAGCGCCTCAGGACGCCGACCCCGGCGCAGCGTTCGCCCACGTCGCCACGATGTCAGAGATCCTTTGCCAGGCCCATCCGAACGCGACCGACATTTCAACCGGCATGAGCGCCGATTGGCAACAGGCAATTGAACACGGCGCGACACACCTTCGGATAGGCACGTCAATCACGGGGAAACGGCCCGATCCGCGTTAATCTGATGAAAACCTCAAGGAGAGGAAATCGTCATGAGGAAAACACTTGAATACTTGGGCTTCGTTTCGTCGTCACCCCAATTACCGCGAGAACGCACGAGCGTTCGCCCCGACGTGCCCCGCGCGTCCGGACCTCGTCCCGTCGCTGCTCCGGTGCGGTCGATGAGCCGATCACGTCACGAGCCTGCCTATTCGGTCATTCACACCATGCGACCGCGCCGTTACGCGTCCGACGCGGCGGGCATCGCAGAGACCTTCGCTGACGGCTCACCGATCATCGTTGACCTTTCGATGATGCAAGAGGCAGACGTGCGTCGCCTGATCGACTTTATGTCGGGACTCGTCAAGGGCCTCGACGGAACGATTCGCCGCGTCGCTGTCAAGGTGTTTATGCTGACCCCGGCTGGAATTGAACAGTTCGATGATGAACTAGACCAGAACAGCCTCCAGACGAGCGACGACGAAGAACTCCTGGCATAGTCCATGCCAGGCTTGGGAACCATCAGCTATGCTGTTTTGTGGTGCTTCTCGGCATTACTGTGGGCCCGTTTCATTTTGGAATGGGTTCAACAAATCTCTCCACAGTGGCGACCACGTGGTCTGGTGTTGATTATCGCGGAAGCGACCTACACCGTCACCGACCCGCCACTGCGCTTCTTACGCAGGTTCATCAAGCCGTTGCGCATCGGCGCGGTCGCAATCGACCTGTCGTGGACCCTCTTGCTGTTCGCAACGTATATTGCAATGTCCTGGGTTGTTTAGGGTTCGCGGTAAAGTGTTGTCAACCGATAAATCGGTTGTCCTAAGGAATGAGGTCGACCAATGTTGAGTGCTGAAGACATTGTTAACAAGCAATTCAAGACGAAACGCGACGGTTACGACCCCGATGATGTTGATGACTTTCTCGATGAGGTTGTCAAAGAACTCCGCCGCATACAAATTGAAAACGATGGACTGAACCAGAAGGTTTTGGCCACCGAATCGCGTGTCGCAGAACTTCAACGCAGCGGCGGCCCCATCGCGGCGAGCGCCACAGTGGGAACGGCAGAGACCGGAACGTCTAGTCAATTGTTGCAACTCGCTCGTAAACTCCACGATCAGCACATCCAAGAGGGTTACACCGAGCGTGATCGCATTATCGAAGAGGGTAAGAACCACGTGACGCGCATGCTCGCAGAAGCAGAGCTTCGTCAGCGCAACGAGATCAATGTTCTCGACCAGCAAAGAATCGCCGTCGAACGCGAGATCGAACGCCTCAAGCAGTTCGAAAAAGAATACCGTCAGCATCTCAAGCAGCACCTTGAAAAGCAGCTTGCAGATCTGGCCAACAGCGGTCAGGAATCCGCCAACTCCTTCTAGTCGCGATGCCACAGCATCGTTCGCTTCCGGTACCTGACGGTCTCGTCGGGGAGCGGGTTGACGTTGCTGTGGCAAAACTTCTGGGCTTTTCACGCACATTCGCGGGCGACGTGATCGAACGCGGTGGTGTCGTTGTGGATGGGCGAGTGGCGATAAAGTCCGACCGTTTATCAGCAGACGTCCTGTTGTCAATTGAGTGGGATGACCCGCGGGCACCAGAAATCGTGCCGGTGGTGATTGCTGACATGCAAATTGTGTACGACGACGACGACATCGTCATCGTCAGTAAGCCCCCTTTCCTCGCGGCGCATCCTTCACTGGGGTGGGAAGGCGACACAGTTTTGGGCGCTCTTGCCGGAGCGGGGTATCGAATCGCAACATCGGGACCGCCAGAGCGCCAGGGAATTGTGCACCGACTTGATGTCGGAACGTCGGGACTCATGATTGTGGCCAAGAGCGAAATTGCTTATTCGGTGATGAAGCGCAAATTCAAGGACCGTGAGGTGTTCAAGGAGTATCACGCGCTTGTTCAAGGTGAGATGGTTCCGCCCTCAGGGACAATTGATGCAGCGATCGGTCGCCACCCAGGTTCGGCTTGGAAATTTGCGGTCACTCACGATGGTCGCAATGCGGTTACTCACTTCGACACACTCGCCAATTACCCAACAGCAACGCTCTTGTCTGTGGGACTTGAGACCGGTCGCACCCACCAGATTCGGGTTCACATGGCTGCGCAACGACATCCACTCGTCGGTGATTCGTTATACGGGGCTGACCCCACCATTGCGAAGCGACTCGAGCTCACGCGCCAATGGCTCCATGCCGTCCGTCTTCGATTTGACCACCCCACGACGGGCGATGAACTCGAGATAACGAGTGACTATGCGCCAGATTTGGTGCATTCGTTGGAACTTCTCGCAACTCGCTGACGCGCCTTACGGACCAGTCCGCCGACCGACCTAAACTGAAAGTCCGCAATCGCGAAAAGGAGAGTCCGTGTCGAGTTCGTTCGTTCATCTGCACGTGCACACGGACAACTCCATGCTCGACGGCGCCGCTCGCATCGGCGGCCTGTTGGATGAAGTGGTGGCGCAGCAGATGCCCGCCATCGCCATGACAGACCATGGAACCCTGTTCGGCGCGTTTGAGATGTGGAAACAGGCCAAGGAACGGGATATCAAGGCAATCATCGGACTCGAGGCCTACTTCGCGCCGGAAGGACGACACCACAAGAAGCCGGTGCAGTGGACAGACGGCGGAGAGAACGATGTCTCTGCCCGCGGGGCGTATACGCACCTCACAATGCTCAGCGAGACGACGCAGGGAATGCACAATCTCTTCTCGATGTCGACATCGTCGTACATCGAGGGGTTCTATCACAAGCCTCGCATTGACCTCGAACTGCTAAGCACGCACTCTCAAGGAATCATCGCCACGAGTGGGTGTGTATCGGGTGAGATTCAAACCAAGATTCGGATTGGCGATTACGACGGCGCGAAACGTGCGGCCGAAACGATGCGCGACATCCTGGGTAAAGAGAATTTTTTCATCGAAATCATGGACCACGGGTTGCCCATTGAGCGGCGCGGAATCAAAGATTTGTTGCGGCTCGCGAAGGAACTCGATCTGCCTCTCGTATTGACGAACGACCTGCACTACACCCACGCGCACGACGCCAAGTCGCACGCCGCTCTGTTATGTGTTCAATCAGGCACGACCCTGCTGGACGAGAAGCGCTTCAAGTTCGAAGCAGATGATTTTTACCTGAAATCTGCGGCCCAGATGCGATCTTTGTTTCCCGACCACCCCGAAGCCGCCGACAATACGCTCCTTATTGCCGAGAGGTGCAATGTCGAATTTGACACGTCGGTGAGCCACATGCCGCAATTCCCAATCGAACAGGGCGATTCCGAAGCGGCGGCGTTTGAACGAGAAGTGATTTCCGGTTTAGCGTATCGGTACCCCAACGGGCTAACCCCTGAGATCGAAGAACGCGCACGCTACGAGATCGAGGTCATTACGAGCAAAGGGTTCCCGGGTTACTACCTTGTCGTCGCTGATTTCGTGAAATGGGCGCGGGAGAACGGCGTACGAGTGGGACCAGGGCGCGGCTCGGGTGCGGGATCGCTGGCCGCCTTCGCGATGCGGATCACCGATCTCGACCCGATTGAACATGGGCTCCTGTTTGAGCGCTTCCTGAACCCCGAACGTGAATCGATGCCTGACTTCGATATTGACTTTTCAACGAGGCGGCGCGATGACGTCAAGCGCTATGTGACCGGGAAATACGGCTCTGACCGTGTCGCGCAAATCGCCACCTTCAACATCATTAAGGCAAAACAAGCCTTGAAGGACGCTTCGCGCGTGATGGGTTTCCCTTATGGCATGGGCGAGAAACTGTCGAAGGCGGTTCCGCCCATGATTGCGGGCCGTGACATGTCTCTCGGCGAGATGTATGACACCGAAAACCCTCGCTACAAAGAGGCGGCCCAATTCCGCGAGGCAATCGAGGAATCCGCAGATACTAAAGCGGTCTTCGAGACAGCACTAGGCATTGAAAACATCAAGCGAAACACGGGAGTACACGCTGCCGGTGTCATCATGTCGGACACACCGCTCGCCGACATCGTCCCGCTCATGATGCGCGACAACGACGGACAGATCATTACGCAGTTTGATTACCCGACCTGCGAAAAACTCGGACTCATCAAGATGGACTTCCTGGGCCTGCGAAACCTCGACATTCTCGACGATGCGCTTATCAACATCAAAAGAAATCGCGGCATCGACCTCGTTCTCGAGGACCTCAAATTTGATGACCCCGGCGTTTACGAACTCTTGTCAACGGGCGAGACGCTCGGAATATTCCAACTCGATTCGCCACCAATGCGTCAACTTCTCAAACAGATGCGACCCGATCATTTTGAAGACATCTCGGCGGTGCTCGCACTGTATCGACCCGGGCCAATGGGCGCGAAGTCGCACACCAATTACGCAATGCGCAAACAAGGGCAACAAGCGATCACTCCTATCCATCCCGAACTGGCTGAGTCTCTGGCGGACATCCTCGGGCCAACCTATGGCCTCATTGTCTATCAAGAACAGGTCATGGAGATTGCGCAACGGGTGGCGGGATACTCTCTCGGACAGGCCGATAACCTTCGACGCGCAATGGGAAAAAAGAGTAAGGAAACTCTCGACAAAGAATTTCCGTTGTTCTCGGCGGGAATGTTGGAACGCGGTTACACCAAACCGGCAATCAAGACGTTGTGGGACATCCTCGTTCCGTTCTCGGATTACGCGTTCAACAAGTCGCACTCTGCCGCCTATGGAGTGATCGCCTATTTCACGGCCTACCTCAAGGCTCATTACCCCGCTGAATTCATCGCCGCACTTCTCACTTCAGTCGGCGACGATCGCGACAAGTTGGGCGGTTATCTCGTCGAGGCACGTCGTATGGGAGTCACCGTTCTGCCACCGGACATCAACGAGTCCGACTTGTATTTTACGGCGGTCGGCGACGATGTCCGTTTCGGACTTGGATCAATTAAGAACGTCGGCGAAAACGTGGTCTCTCATGTGACAACGGCACGAATGTCGGGCGGCGAATTCACCTCGGTGGAAAACTTCCTCAATCGTGTACCTTTACCCGCGCTCAACAAACGCACCATCGAGTCACTCTTCAAATCCGGAGCGTTCGACCGGTTCGGTCACACACGTCGTGCCCTCATCGAAGTCCACGAAAAGTTAGTTGACGACGCGACTCGTGAGAAAAAAGACGCGTCGAAGGGCGACGTTGGTTTTGATTTCGGCGACTTGTTCGACCAACCGGTGCAGCTGATTCCGGATCGTCCCGAATGGCCGCGCAAGACCAAGCTCGAGTTCGAGCGCGAAATGTTGGGCCTGTATGTTTCCGATCATCCACTGAACGGTCAAGAGATCATTCTGCAACGCCACCGAACCCTATATGTCAGTGACCTTACTGCGGTACCCAAAGTTGCTGAAAGCGAGGGCGACGAGACTGAGTGGGAGCTGCAGGGAGCGTCTGAAGACGACGTGATTACACTCACCGGGCTTTTGAGGAACATCGAACATCGCACGGCACGAGCGTCAGGAAAGCAATACGCTTCTGCTGTTCTCGAAGACATGTCAGGCTCCATTGATTTGTCGATTCTGGGAAAGGCCTATGACGATCTTCGTCCGATACTCGTCAACGATTCGCTTGTTGCCATCAGTGGTCGTGTCCGGTTGCGCGAACAATTCCTCTCGATGATGGTTCGTAACGTAAAACACCTCGAGGTTTCGCACGACTCTGAGGTGTCGATCATTCGAGTTCAAGTCCCAGCTGAACATTCGACAACGACGCTTATTGCCGAGTTGGATGATGTTCTCAAGAGATACCCAGGAGATGCCGAGGTGGAACTCCGACTTCGCCATGCGTCGGGTATTCAGGTTTTCACCCTGCCACACCGAGTCGCGGTGAGCGGACCGCTCTATGGCGAACTCAAGCGGGTTCTCGGACCGAACTGTTTTATTTAGTTCGCGATGACGTCGCCCACGCCGTGATAGTGGCGATCGACGTATAAGAGGGGCGCTTTCTCGGGGTTGGTTGTTCCGTCGCTGATGTCGAGGACGATTGTCGCGTTGTCACCTACTTCTGTCACCGCCACTACCGTCGCAAGCAACACACCTCGCACTCCGTGTAGTTGGGGGAGTCCGCCAATCCCGGGCGCCCAGTGATCGCCGGTGAAGCGCTGCGAGAAGTCACCCGCCATCGTGCGTGCCGTTGTGACTTGGTCGCCGCTCAGGAAGTGAAGAAGCACCGTTTTGCCCATCGCGAGCGCGGGATACGATGAGGCGTGTTGCGCGACGTTAACAGTCGCTCGCGGCGGAATTGCCGAAAACGAGGCGAGTGATGTTGCAGTGAAGCCGGCGGGGGACCCATCGTCGAGAAGTCCTGTGATTACCGCAACGCCAGCGGGATGCACAGAGAATGCTGCGAGGAATGCCTCCTGTGGCGTCACGATGGTCACAATCCTCTCAATGGCTTTTGAGCCAGCCTTATTCCCGAACGCTAACATGGAAAGACACGGCAACGTGGCTACCGCCCGAATCGAAAGGGGACTCCATGTTTTGCCCTTTTTGTCGGTATACGGATACCCGAGTGATCGACTCGCGAACGTCGGATGACGGCCTGTCCGTGCGCCGCCGTCGTGAATGCCCGGAGTGCAGCGGTCGTTGGTCAACTCTCGAGACCGCGAGTCTATCGGTCATCAAACGCAACGGCGTAATCGAAGCTTTTTCTCGTGAAAAGATTGTCGCGGGTGTCCGTAAAGCGTGCCAGGGCCGGCCCGTTTCCGACGCGGATTTGGCTGGCCTTGCCCAACGAGTCGAGGAAAACATCCGTGCCACGGGCGTTTCTCAAATTGAGGCGAACGAGGTTGGGCTCTCGATATTGCCAGAGCTTCGCACCATTGACCTTGTCGCCTATTTACGATTTGCGAGCGTCTACCAAGCGTTCGATTCCCTCAACGACTTCGAGTCGGCCATTGTTGTCCTCAAAGCTGAAGAGGCATCAAAGGGCGATTCCGCGTGATCTATCGCACTCTTTTTCGTCTTGTTTTCGCGAGAATGGACCCCGAAAACGCTCACGAACTGGTGATGTCGCTTTTGGTCTGGGGGCAACGGTTCGGGCTCACGCCGCTTCTTCGGGTTTTTACGAGACCGCCGCGCTCTGCGCGGATTCGCGCGCTGGGCATGGACTTTGAATCTCCGTTTGGTCTCGCTGCGGGTTTCGACAAGAACGCACTTGCCTATCGGATCCTGTGGGGGTTGGGTTTCGGTCACATTGAGGTCGGGACCGTCACCGCCCATCCGCAAGAGGGAAATTCGCGACCACGACTTTTCCGACTCCAGACCGATCGCGCATTGATCAATCGAATGGGGTTCAACAACGATGGCGCGGTAGTTGTTGCACCAAGGCTTCGCCGTCGACGCGGTCCCATTGTTGGTGTCAATATCGGAAAGAGCCGTGCGGTGGATGTCGACGATGCCCGCGGTGATTATCTTGCCTCGACCAGACTGTTGGCGCCGGCTGCGGACTATTTGGTTGTCAACGTCTCATCGCCCAACACACCGGGTTTGCGTGGGCTTCAAGAGATTGACAAACTCGAGCCTTTACTGCGCGACGTCAAGGCAGAGGCCGGAAAGACTCCTGTATTGGTGAAAATCGCACCAGATTTGACGGACAGGGCAATCGATTCTGTCGCGGACCTTGTTTTGCTCGTTGGCCTTGACGGAATAATCGCCACCAACACCACGCTTTCGCGTGAAGGACTGTCAACTTCCGCGGCAGAGGTCGAGTCGATGGGAGCCGGAGGCTTGTCAGGTCCACCGCTGGCTGAACGTTCAGCTCATATCGTGCGCCGCTTGCGCGATCGAGTGGGCGCGGATCTATGCATCATTTCGGTGGGAGGTGTCACCACCGCGAAGGATGTCGCAGACCGACTCTCTGCCGGCGCGACTCTTGTACAGGGTTATACCGCATTCCTGTACGAGGGCCCATTCTGGGCAGCGCGCCTCGCAAAGGGTTTTGCTCGCTCGCTATGACGGGTGCTGACCGCGCATCACACGCGGTTTGGGCACGCGTAGCGGACGGAACTGGAATGCGCGAGTCGATGCGTACCAGCGGTGTCCCTTTTCGATATTCGCCGCTCCAAACTTGTCTGACATCACTCGAATCAATCTGCGGCTGAACACAATTGCGTCGATAACAGCGACGAAGAAAAAGCCGTACATGGCAATTAGAACCGTCAGTTGAAGGCTGACACCGGAACCGTCGGTTGCGTTGTACTGGGGCAAGAACGTCGCGATGATGACGGTGAACATCAACGGAATCATGAATTCTCCCACGGTGTATCTCGCGTCAACGTAGTCACGAACGAAACGGCGCTGGACCCCTTTGTCGCGCGCGGGCATGTACCGCTCATCACCGGCTTCATATCCCTGTCGGGCGACAAGTCGTTCGTCGGCGCGCTTCCGGCGCTCTTCCTTAGTCAGTTTGGTCTTTGTGCGCGTCGCGACGAGCGGACGCTTATTGGCGGCCTCACGCTCTTTGCGGCTCGGTGTGGCTCGTCCTTTACCCGTGGTGGGTGACGTGTCTGCAGAGTCGGTCACGAAGGTTCCTCTCGATTGGTACTTCTAAGATTACCGTTATGACGCATTCCTCTCGCTCGCGTGACGAAATCCACTCACGAATCGTTGCAACATTTCCTGAATCGCTCGAAACGCTCAAGGCTCTGGTTCGAATCCCCAGCGTTTCGTGGGACGGCTATCCAGCCGACGAGGTGCGTCGTTCCGCCGAGTTCGTCGCGGAGCGCGTTCGTGCCTTAGGCATCTTTGACGAGGTCCAGGTCGTCACAGAACCATTTGCGGACGTGCCCGGTTACGGCCAGCCCGCAGTGCTCGCGCGCAGAGATCCAGCACCCGGTTACCCGACGGTTCTGTTGTATGCCCACCATGACGTCCAGCCGCCGGGTGATACTCAGGCGTGGGATAGCGCACCATTCGAACCGGTCGAACGGGACGGGCGTCTCTACGGTCGCGGTTCAGCAGACGACAAAGCTGGGGTCGTCGTTCACTTGACTGCTCTTGAGACAATTTCCGAAATCCTCGGCGACGATTTAAAAATCGGGCTCGCACTTTTCATCGAGGGGGAGGAAGAATTCGGTTCTCGTTCGTTCACGTCCGTTCTCGATCGCCACGCAGCGATTCTGGAAAGTGACATCATTGTGGTCGCTGATTCAGACAACCGGTCGGTTGACATCCCGTCGTTGACGGTCAGCCTTCGCGGAAACGTTGCTTTTTCACTCACCGTGTCTACGCTCGACCACGCCTCGCATTCCGGAATGCTCGGGGGAGCGGTTCCTGACGCGATGATGGCGGCGACGACGCTGTTGGCGAGGCTGTATAACGAAGACGGTTCCGTTGCAATTGCGGGACTTCGCAGCCACACAGCTTCAGTGCCCGAGTTCACTCGGGACGAACTGGTTCACGACTCCGGCTTAAAAGATGGTGTCAGCGATATTGGAACGGGTCCGATTCTCTCCCGCTTGTGGTTTCAGCCAGCCATTTCCATTACGGGCATTGATGCACCAACCGTTCAGAACGCTTCCAACACTTTGATTCCTGCTGTGACAGTCAAGATTTCGGTGCGCATCGCGCCGGGGCAAACTTCGGACGACGCCTTCGCACATATCGAAAAGCATCTTCGCGCGACGGCCCCGTGGGGTGCGCATCTTGAATTCAGCCAGATTGACTTGGGCAACTCGTTTCTCGTGGATTCGTCGGGAAGCGCGGCGACGCTCGAACTCGAGGCCCTTCGGGACGCTTGGGACGGCGCTGACCCGGTGAAGGTGGGAGTGGGCGGTTCGATTCCGTTTGTCGCCGATTTGGTCGAACGGTTTCCGCACGCTCAGATTCTGATCACGGGTGTTGAAGACCCACAGTCCCGCGCACACAGCCCCAACGAATCGCTGTCTCTTGACGTATTTCGACGAGCCATTCTTGCCGAGGCACTTTTTCTGGTTCGGCTGAATGATCGCGAATGACTCTCAGAAGAGGTAAAATCGTTTCATGACTGAAATCACCGGAACCACCGTGACTGAAAAATCCCACGGCGTCGTGCTCACCCCGACCGCCGCGGTAAAGGCTAAAGCGTTGATGGAACGAGAACAGCGCGACGACTTACGACTCCGGCTGGTCGTCAAGGCCGGCGGTTGTAGCGGATTCAAGTACGACATGTTCTTCGACGAACGTGACAATGACGGCGACGCGATTGTTGCCTTCGACGGAGTTGAGGTTGTCGTGGACAAGAAAAGCGCGCCGTATCTCGAGGGTGCGTCGATTGACTACGAAGACACGCTCCACTCGTCAGGCTTTCAAATCAACAACCCGAACGCGGCCAGCACGTGCGCCTGCGGAGACTCATTCAACTAACCTTCAACAAACAGAAAGAACCGCGCAAAATCCGCAGATTTTCGCGGTTTTTTCGCGTCAAATGCGCGAATCACCGCCGCGGAATGTCATAGACTGTAAAGACAGAAAGAGTCCCGTCGAGAGGCCCTCAGTGCAAAAGGTTTTGTTCCGCTTGATCGCAGCAAGTGCGGCGGTCGCTGCAGCGTTGACTCTCTCGGGTTGCACCGCTCAAGAGCTTCGCGGATTCCTTCCGTCTGAAGAGGGCGTGACAAATCAGACCTCACGAATCATCGGACTGTGGGCTACCTCGTGGATTGTCCTCTTGATTGTCGGTGCAATCACGTGGGGTCTCATCATCTGGGCGCTTCTTGCGTACCGTCGCCGAAAGACCGACACAGGACTTCCAGCGCAACTTCGCTACAACACGCCAATCGAGACATTTTTCACCACCGTCCCGCTGATCTTGGTACTCGGATTCTTTGCCTTCACCGCTCGCGACCAGGCGATTATCGAACAGGTCAACCCCAACCCCGATGTCAAAATTGAGGTTTTTGGAAAGCGATGGGCGTGGGACTTTAACTACCTCTCAGAGGACGTGCACTTCTCGGGCGTCCAGGCGAGAGAAAAAGCGGACAAGACCGTTGACATCGACTCATTACCGATTCTGTATTTACCGGTCGGTAAGTCTGTTGAAATCACGATCGAGTCGCGCGACGTGAACCACTCATTCTGGATTCTCGACTTCCTGTACAAGAAAGACATGATTCCCGGGAAAACTAACCATTGGTACGTTGTCCCTGAGAAAGAGGGCACCTACAGGGGAAAGTGCGCCGAACTTTGTGGCGAATACCACTCGCTCATGTTGTTCACGGTCAAGGTTGTCTCTCAGGCAGAATATGACTCACAAATGCAGAAACTTCGCGATCAGGACATGACTGGCCGACTCGGTCCCGAGTACAACGCGAACCAGAACCTTCCCGGCACCGATGGAAACACCGACAGCTAAGGCACAGTCATGACAACAACAGCACCACGCCCAGCAGTGCCAGCGATTCCTGAAGGTGCAAGCACACCAGCAGCGGGACGTCAGGGATCCGTTTTCCTCGACTATTTGACGACCACGAACCACAAGACCATCGGGTACATGTACTTCGTCACGTCGTTCGTGTACTTCCTCATTGCCGGTGTCATGGCCCTCATTATTCGCGCGCAGTTGTTCCAACCCGGTATGGACTTAGTGACCAAAGAGCAGTACAACCAGCTCTTCACGATGCATGGAACGTTGATGCTCCTCATGTTTGCTACGCCGCTTTTCGCGGCCTTCGCCAACGTGTTGATGCCGATCCAAATCGGCGCACCCGACGTCGCGTTCCCGAGGCTCAATGCTCTTGCGTTCTGGTTCTACTTTTTCGGCTCGCTCGTGGCAACCGCAGGTTTTCTCACACCCCAGGGCGCTGCGTCGTTCGGCTGGTTTGCCTACACGCCATTATCGTCGGCAACGTACACTCCGGGTGTTGGTGCGAACATGTGGGTATTCGGTCTCGGACTTTCCGGCTTCGGAACCATCATGGGCGCGGTCAACTTCATCACCACTATAATCACCATGCGCGCGCCGGGAATGACCATGTGGCGTATGTCCATCTTTTCGTGGAACACGCTCGTCACGTCACTGCTCATCATCATGGTTTTCCCAGTCTTTGCCGCCGCCGCTCTGTCGCTGGGGTCCGACCGAGTTTTCGGTTCGCACGTCTATGACGCGGCCACAGGTGGGTCCATTTTGTGGCAACACCTTTTCTGGTTCTTCGGCCATCCCGAGGTTTACATCATTGCTCTACCCTTCTTCGGAATCATCTCCGAAATCATTCCTGTTTTCGCGCGCAAGCCAATCTTTGGCTACAAGACGCTCGTTTTTGCCACTATCACCATCGCCGCACTGTCGATGACGGTGTGGGCACACCACATGTATGTGACGGGCAGTGTGTTGTTGCCGTTCTTTGCGCTCATGACGATGCTGATTGCCGTTCCAACGGGGGTCAAGATATTCAACTGGATTGGAACGATGTGGCGTGGGTCAATCACGTTCGAATCCCCGATGGTGTTCACCCTCGGATTCCTGGTTTCGTTTGTGTTCGGCGGACTGACCGGTGTGATCCTGGCCTCACCGCCACTCGACTTCAACCTCTCTGACACGTACTTCGTCGTAGCGCACTTCCACTACGTGGTGTTTGGAACGGTCGTCTTCGCCATGTTTGCGGGCTTCTACTTTTGGTGGCCAAAGTGGACCGGTGCCAAATTGCGCGAAGACCTGGGCCAGTTGCACTTCTGGTTGCTGTTCGTCGGCTTCCACATGACCTTCCTCATCCAACACTGGGCGGGCGTCATGGGCATGCCGCGTCGTTACGCGACCTACCTGGTCGAGGACGGCTTCACCTGGATGAATCAGTTGTCGACCGTCGGCTCGATGATTCTTGCCGTGTCGATGATCCCGTTCTTGTTCAATGTCTGGTGGACCAAGCGGAACGCCCCCATGGTCGGAGTCAACGACCCGTGGGGCTATGGACGCTCACTCGAATGGGCGACGTCGAGCCCACCGCCCCGCCACAACTTCACCTCAATTCCGCGGATTCGATCGGAATCGCCGGCCTTCGACCTGAACCACCCCGAGGTTGCGCCACCCGGGTACACGGACAAGTAGGAGCGCGGTCGATGCAAGTTAACACCAAACTGTTTTTGTGGCTCGCTGGGTTTTTTCTGATTTTCTCAGTTGTGTACCCTACGTGGATTTACATTTCTGGCTCTCCGATTGAGTGGGTTGGTACGCTTGCGATTCCGTTGACGATGGTGATGTTCCTGCTGTTGTGGGGATTCCTTTACATCAACCTGCGTCGCCAAGCTGGGGGAGTGCTTCCAGAAGACAGTCTCGTGGCCGATGTCGATGACGGGGACACCGAAATGGGCTTTTACCTTCCCTGGTCATGGTGGCCGCTCTTCGCCGGTGCCGCCGGTGGTTTGGCAATGCTCGCCATGAGCGTCGGCATCTGGCTTGCGTTATTCTCGCTCGGGCTCGTGCTCATTACGTTCATCGGATGGTTCTTTGAGCCTGTTCGCGGAGCCTACCGCCGTTAAACCGTGGTCGAAGCGGCCAATTGGGCCTTAATTCCGCTTTCCATGTAGGTGGTAGCGCCTAATGTGGAGACGTGACCAAAACTCGCGGACCACTTCCCGAACCCGATGATTCCAAATCCGACGCGAACGCTAGTGTCGGTGGCACAGCGAACGAACCCGACGCCAAAGTGGTCGATCTCACCGCCGCCGACCCGGTGTCTTTCGAGGTACCGCCCAACACCAACCTCGTCGTCAACGTCGTCGGCAAGCAGGGCGGGGGATGCGTGTCATCCTTCTTGTCTGGTTGCGGGTGTCTCGTAACGGGATTGTTTGTTGTTGCCATGATCTTCGCGATCATCGGTTCCTATTCGCGTTGACCAGTCTGAATCACAAGTCGTGAAACAGACAGATGGGGCCTCGCCTTCGGCCAGACCCCATCTGCGTTATAGAGATTAGTGCTTTTGTGACTCAAGTTCCTTCGAGACCACCGGCGCAATGCGGTCTTCGAAGTAGAACCGCGAGACCGATGCGCGCATTCGCGCACCGACAGTAATCTTTCCGCGAGCGTTCGGCCGCAGTTGGGCAGGCTCATATTCGTCGAACGACACGAGTTTCCATTGCTCAAATTCGTTCAACGGTGTGTGGATTTCGCGGTACTCGCCACCGGGCAAACGGACGATGCGGCTCGATTCGTAGCCGTGAAGAACAAGCTCGCGGTCTTTTCGCTGCAGAGCGAGTGCAATCTTTTTCGCCATCCAGAACGCGGCAATCGGACCAACAATAAGCAGAATCTGGAGGGTCAAAATAACCCCTTCGATTGTGGTGCGGAAGTGCGTGGCGACGAGGTCAGACGCTGCCCCGGCCCACAGAACAGCGTAGAAAGTTACCCCAGCAGCGCCAATTGCGGTGCGAGTAGGTTGGTTGCGCGGACGCTCGGCGATGTGGTGCTCACGCTTGTCGCCGGTGACCCATGCCTCGATGAAGGGATAAATCATGACGATGATGATGAACAGCATCAGCACGACAATCGGCACCAAAAGGTTGAGCGACCAGGTGTATCCGTTAGCGACGAATTCCCACCCTGAGGGAATCAGGCGCAACATTCCGTCAGCAAACCCGATGTACCAGTCCGGTTGGGTACCGGCCGACACGGGGGATGGGTCATACGGGCCGTAGTTCCAAATCGGGTTGATGGTAAAGAGCGACGCAATCAACATGATGATTCCAAAGACGAGGAAGAAGAATCCGCCTGCTTTTGCCGCGAAGACCGGGAGGATGGGTGATCCTACGACATTGTCGTTTGTTCGACCCGGGCCGGCAAATTGAGTGTGCTTGTTGATGATCAGCAACACCATGTGAATCGCAATTAGTGCGATGACAAGAGCGGGCAAGAGCATGATGTGCAAGACATACAAACGCGGGATGACATCGGTCCCTGGGAACTCGCCACCGAACAAAAGGAACGAAATCCAGGTGCCGATTCCGGGGATCGCCTTGATCATTCCGTCGATGATTCGAAGACCGTTACCTGAGAGCAAGTCGTCGGGAAGCGAGTAGCCGGTGAATCCTTCTGCCATCGCGAGGATGAAGAGAACGAAACCGATTACCCAGTTGATTTCGCGAGGCTTGCGGAATGCTCCCGTGAAGAAAACACGGAGCATGTGGAGTCCAATCGCCGCAACAAACAATAATGCGGCCCAGTGATGGACTTGGCGCATAAGAAGGCCGCCACGGATGTCGAAAGTAATGTTCAACGTCGAGGAATAGGCCGCCGACATGTGGATTCCCTTAAGCGGTACGTACGAGCCGTCATAGTGAACCTCAACCATCGACGGGTCGTAAAAGAACGTCAGAAAGGTACCGGACAGCAGAATAACGACGAACGAGTACAACGCGATCTCGCCGAGCATGAACGACCAGTGGTCGGGGAAGATCTTGCGACCGAGGAATTTGACGGCGCCGGAAATGCTGGTTCGTTCGTCAATGTAGTTCGACGCTCCAGCGACAAACTTCATTCCCGCACCGCTCGAAGTCGGTGTTGTGCTCTTCTTCTGTGTGGCGACACTCATCGTTCACGCTCCCAATAGCTAGGTCCAACGGGTTCCAGGAAGTCGCTCTGGGCGACCAGGTACCCCTCGGCGTCTACCGTAATCGGCAGTTGGGGTAGTGGGCGCGCCGCGGGTCCGAAGATTACGGCGCAGTGGTTTGAAACATCAAACTGTGACTGGTGGCAAGGGCACAACAGGTTGTGGGTCTGCTGTTCGTACAACGCCACCGGACAGCCCACATGGGTGCAAATTTTTGAATACGCCACGATGCCGTCATACGACCAGCTCTTGCGGTCTTCGGTCTCGTTGAGTGCGTCGAGGGGGAGACGCATCAACAGAACGGCGGCTTTGGCTTTTTCGTCGAGGAACCCCTCTTCGATTTCGAGAAGGTTCTCGGGGATAACGTGGAACGCCGAACCGATCGTGACGTCACTCGCCTTAATTGGCACACCGTTCGGGTCACGCGTCAACCGGACACCCTTTTCCCAAATCGTGTGGGAAAGCTTTTCTTCGGGGGTGCCAGCAGGGGCGAGGTCGCGGAAGAGCGCTACCGCCGGGATGGGTATCGCGACGAGCGCACCGATCAATGAGTTCCGCAGCATGCGACGTCGAGTCCAGCCGGATTCTTTGTTCGCTTCCTGAAAGATTTCAACGGCACGGGCACGAGTATCATCGTCTCCGCGCGTTGGGTGCCGTTCCTCGACTAGTTCATGACCGTGCATCAGAGCCTTTGCCCAGTGAACGGCTCCGACGCCGAGACACAGCAGTCCTGCGGCGATCGCCAGTCCGACAAACATGTTGTTGTATCGGGTTGACATGAGGTCCCCGGGAACGATGGGGAAAATGAAGTTGAGCGCGAAAGCAGAGGCGCTGAGGATTCCAGACAGCGCAAACAACAGCGAAATGCCGCGTTCCGCCCCACGGGCACGCTCGGGCGACTCATCGTGAACTCGCTTGTGTTCTGGTTCGAACCCTGGATTCTGCAGTCGATCAGGGCGTGACACCGCGCTACCTGCGCTAGTGACGACGTCAGACTTCTTGTCAGCCATGGGATGAACCTTTCTGTAAACCTAGTTTGACTTGGCGCTCAACCAAATGGTGATTGCAACGAGTCCGCCGAGCGCGAAAATCCAGACGAAGAGGCCCTCTGACACTGGGCCGAGGGATCCGAGGTCCATTCCGCCGACCGAGGGGTTCTCGTCGAGGAATTTGAGGTACGCGATGATGTCGTTCTTTTCTTCTGCAGTGATGTTCAGGTCTGAGAAAACGGGCATGTTCTGGGGGCCAGTCACCATCGCTGCGTAGACATGAACGGGGTCAATATTCTTCAGGTGAGGGGCCCATTTGCCTTCAGTCAAAGCGCCACCGGCACCTGCGACGTTGTGGCACATTGCGCAGTTGATGCGGAACAACTCAGCGCCATTGGACGCATCTCCACCCGTAAGTTCAGAGGCCAAAGGGACACCTGGGCCGGGCGCTAGGCTTGCAACCCACGCAGCCATGGCGTCGATTTCAGGTTGCGTGAACTGGACGGGCTTTTTCTCGGCCTGCGGGCCGCTGCCCGACATCGGCATGCGCCCAGACCCGACCTGGAATTCGACGGACAGCGCACCTGAACCGATGAGCGACGGTCCGGCCGCTGAACCTTCCGCACTGAGCCCGTGGCACGATGCGCAGTTTGCAGCGAAGAGCTTCTTGCCATCCTCTATCTGCGTCGCCGATACGGGTGCATTGGCAGCCGTCGCGGTCCCTGTCACTGCTGCGTAGGCGGCGCCCGATACGAACAATCCGACGAGGATGATCACGACGGACGAGAGCGGGTGGCGACGACCTTTGCGACGGAGGTTTCGGGACATGGATTTCTTTCGTTATTTCAAGATATAGATGACAAGGAAAAGGCCGATCCACACCGCATCGACGAAGTGCCAGTAGTACGACACCGCAACCATTGATATCGCGTCGCGGTGAGTGAAGACTTTAAGAGCTTGGATTCGAGCAATCATCAGCAGGAAAGCGATGAGGCCGACGGTGACGTGCAGACCGTGGAAGCCGGTAGTGAGGTAGAACGCTGATCCGTAAGCGTCGCTGTCCAGTGTGACCCATTCGCTTGTCAGCACTGCATACTCGTAGACCTGGCCAACGACGAAGATTGCTCCCATCGCGTAGGTGAGCCAGAACCATTCGACAACACCCCACTTCGATGGTGCCCATCCGGTTCGTCGTGGCTGAAGGCGTTCGGCAGCAAAGACGCCCATCTGGCAGGTTACGGACGAAAGAACAAGGATTGTGGTGTTGACCGTCGAGAAGGGGATACTCAGTTTTTCAGTTTGGACAGCCCAGATCTCGGGGGCCATCGACCTCAACGAAAAGTAAATCGCGAACAGCCCGGCGAAGAACATGACCTCACTCGCAAGCCACACGATTGTTCCAACAGCTACTGAGTTGGGCCGGTTCACAACCGACTGCGGTCTGATTGTCGAGGCGCTGGTCACAACTTCTATTATGCCCAACTTCCGCGTAGCTCTTGACCATTTGCGCGCGTTTTTGCGCGGATTTTGACCAAAAACTGTCGATTTCGTCGCTTGCGCGCGCGATAGGCTGGGGGAGTGTCGAACGACAATTGGGCCACTCTCTTGAGCGACTTGCTCGAGGGTCAATCGTTGACGGTCGCTGAGGCGTCTCAGGCCATGACCGCCATCATGAACGGCGACATAACCGATGCGCGACTGGCGGCATTTCTCGTCGCACTTCGCGCCAAGGGGGAGTCAGTCGACGAGGTCGTCGGTTTCCGCGATGCGATTTTGTCTGCGGCACTTCCGCTCGATGTTTCGACCGACGCGGTCGACATCGTGGGCTCTGGCGGAGACCCGATCGGTGTCATCAACGTCTCGTCCATCGCGGCAATTGTCGTCTCGGCGGCGGGTGTTCCCGTCATCAAACACGGAAACCGCGCTGCGAGCTCGAAATCCGGTGCAAACGACGTGTTGACATCACTCGGCATCAACATTTCGCTCGAACCCGACCGTGTTGCTCGCGTTTTCGCCGAGATCGGGCTGACTTTTGTCAACGCAATGGTGTTTCACCCTGGATTCCGAAACGCCGGCCCGGTGCGTCAGGAATTGGCCATTCCGACGATTTTCAACGTTCTCGGACCTCTGTGTAACCCCGCCCGCCCGGAAGCAAACGCGCTCGGGATGTCGAACCCGGCGCGAATCCCGCTTGCGGTGGGACTTTTCCAACAGCGCGGTGCGACGGCGCTCGTCTACCGAGGCGAAGACGGAGTTGACAAGATCACGACGACGGGACACTCGAAGGTGTTCGAGGTTAGTCGAGGGAGTGTGACGGAACACGATTTCGACCCTCGCGAGGTCGGATTCTCTTATTCGTCAATCGACGACATTCGCGGCGGAACGCCCGATGAAAACGCGGCGTTGGCTCGAGAGGTTCTCGCGGGAGAGAAAAACGCAGCGCGCGACATCATCCTTTTGAACTCGGCGGCGGGAATCGTTGCGCATCGCTTATCGAACAACCCAGCGGAACGCGATCGGTCGTTTGTCGATCGAATGTCCGACGCCGTCGAGGTCTCGGTACACGCGATCGATTCCGGTGCGGCGAGTGCGAAACTCGACGCCTGGGTGGCCGCAACCAACTAGGGAAGTGCGGGTCACGAGAACATTCTTCGCAATTTCCCTATTCTGACATAATGTACATTATCGGATAAAACCGACGGTGCGGAATCAACGGGAAGAGTTAAGAAACGCGCTCCAAGACCTCAATCAACCGTTCAGGACCGATAAATGGCGCTTCAGCACGAATCTCATCGAGCGTCCACCAACGGATGTCGAGCACGTCGTGGTGTTCAGTTTCTGTCCAGCCGGAACGATCCAGTTCGAATTCATCGACGCGAAGCACATAGAAATGATCAACATAGGAATGGAAGTGCTGTCCGTCCGGCCAATCCCAGTACCCGTCCACGGCCTCGAGCATGTCGCCCAGTTCTGTGGGTTCGACGACTAGCCCCGTCTCTTCGCGCAATTCCCTCACGGCCGCCTCCCGAGGGGTCTCGCCGTGGTCAATTCCGCCGCCTGGCGTGATCCAGCGAGGCGGCAGACCAACCCGGTGGTCGAACAGGGTCAGCAAGAGCAAAAATCTGCCCCGACCGTCGTGAAGCACGATTCGGGCGGTCTCGCGATGCAAAACATGTGTTCTTCCCTCGGGGTGGATCATTTTCCGCCCTTATCAACCAATCCGAACGCCCGCATGGACACTTGGACCATTGGTCCGATTCCGATGACGAACAGCAGGGTGCCCAGCCCAACAGGCCCACCTAGAGCAAGTCCGATGAGCGTTGCTCCGCCCTCGAGCACCGTGCGAACGATCCAGACGGGTTTCCCGAACTTCTTGACGGAACCCGTCATCAGCCCGTCACGTGGCCCCGGACCCAGTCGAGCGCCGATGTAGATTCCGGTTCCCAAGGCGATGATGGCCATTCCGAGCACGTACCACCCGATTTGACCGACAATCCCCCAATCGGTGGCTGACGGAACCCAGCGCAGTGACAAATCGACAAAAGGTCCGATGAGAAGCGCATTAAATACGGTTCCGAGCCCGGGTTTTTGCTTGAGCGGGATCCACAACAACAAAATCAGCGCGCTCGCCAAAACAGTCGCCAACCCGAAGCTAAGCCCCGTGATGTTCGCGAGACCTTGTCCGAAGACATCCCACGGCGCGAGCCCTAGGGTCGCGCGAATCTGGAATGCGATTCCGAGACCGAACAGGTACAGGCCGACAATCAGTCGAACCAGTACAAATGGTTGTGGTAAGTCGATGGATGCCACGCGGTTGGCTATTCGCCGAAGTAACCGGTATCGCCGACCAGCCGCGTGTTGTCGGCGGGAACGGGCTCAACGGCGGCAAGGGCGATTTCGGCGGCGAATTCCGACACGTTATACAACTTCCCCACTGCTTCTTTGCGGGCGTCGATGGTGCCGGGATTTGCCCGGTCCAAGAGCGTTGCGGTGACGGTTCCCTCGATCATGTCGGCCGACACGACGACGAACCCAATTCCGTCTGCTTCAAGCGAGGGAATCATGTCGCGAAGCGCGTCTTCGCCGGCGCGCTTAGACAGCGCAACCGGGAGGTATTCGGGCATCGTGTCGACCGTGCGAATGAAGTGAGCCTGATGGCTGGTGACAAACACGATCCGCGAGCCCTTGTGAAGCAACGGGCGCAGAGTCTGTAACGCGTTCACCTGCGCATCGCGATTGAGACGCATCGCGTAGTCGTCACCCTTGCCGGCTTCCATGCCACCAGAGGCGTTGAGGACGAGGATGTCGAGCCCGCCGAATTCCTTCTGCAGCGTGTCACGCAGTGCCGTGATCGAGTCGTAGTCGGTGAGGTCGGCTCCGACGACGATTGCGTCCCCGCCGTTCTCACGGATTCCCGCTGCGACCTTTTCGGCACGGGCTTCTTTGTCGCGGAAGTTAATGGCGACCTTGGCGCCCGCTCCAGCGAAAAATCCGACGGTCTCTGCCCCAATTCCACGGGACGAACCCGTCACAAAGGCGGTCTTCCCCGCGAGTTGGCCTGGCTTTAAGGGGTTTGCGCTCATGGGGCAAAACTATCATGCAAAGTCAGCGTGGTACCGTGCCCGCATGACGTTTCGCGCCACCGAGCACCCCTACTTCGCGGGGTCGACTCCTCGGGTGTTTGCTCACCGTGGCCTTCATCTCGATGTGCCGGAAAACACCGCGAGCTCATTTCGGGCGGCAATTTCGGCTGGCGCAACGTTCATCGAAACAGATGTAGTGGGCTCGAAAGACGGGCTCGCCATTATCTCGCACGACACGACCCTCAATCGCGTATCGACTCAGACTGGGCTCGTTTCCGAGCGCACGGCCGCAGAACTCGCTGACATTGATTTGGGCGGCGAGGGGTTCCTCACGCTGGCGCAGGCTCTCGAGCAATTTCCGACCGCACGGTTCAATATTGACGTCAAAGAATCGACGGCGATAGACGGCGTGGTTCGCGCCGTAATTGACGCTGACGCAATCGAGCGTGTGTTGATTACGTCATTTAGCGCACAACGCCGTCGCGCGACCATCGCACGTTTGCCCGGTGTCGCGAGTAGTCCGTCGGCTACGGAATTTCTCGGACTCGCTGCGGCCGCTCGCCTGGGAATAACCCCTCCCCTCCCCCTCGTTCATGCTTTACAGATTCCCGAAAGAGCCAACGGCGTCACGTTCGTTACCGAGAAACTTGTTGAGCAGTACCACCGTTTAGGACTGGAGGTTCACGTTTGGACGATCAACGACGAAGAATCAATGCGGCGATTGTTAGGAATCGGAGTGGACGGAATTGTTACCGATCGGGCGGATATCGCTCTTCGCGTCGTCGATTCTTAGCAAATTCTTTACTTTCGCTCAGGAATATCTCGGCGAGCTCTGGCCTTATAAGAGGTAGGCCACAAGCCGAAGGAGAAAACAATGAGCAACAAGCGTATGCAGGGCACTCGACTCGGCTCGATTAGTTCCGAGTCCGAAGAGGGCGTCGACTTTGTCGATCGTCACGATGTGACTTTCCGAACGTCGGATGGCGAAGAATTTGTCGTCACGTTTATGACCGGAGTAGAACTCCCCTACGACTGGCGTTCGCCCCGTTCGAGCAACATCGGTCGGCGTCTTGACGCAAAGGGAAAGCCGATTCAGGGCGATGACCCTAACGCCCCGGCTCCCACGGCACCGACCGTGACACACTGGGAACAGCTGATGAAACGTCGCACGATTGAAGAACTCGAAGTGATTTTGCAGGAACGCATTACGGCAATGCGTGCGAGCGGTCAACTGGATCTTGGTTCGCTCCGAAAATCGGCCTAACGACCGAAAAACCAGCGGCCAACACCCCAGCCTGTGATTCGGGCGAACGCCTCGACGACTATTCCGAGGTGCATTTTTGATCTTCCGACTGCGCGTTCGACGAATGTGATGGGGTGTTCGATGATTGTTCCCCTATCGGATTCGATTCGGTCGGCAATTTCGATTTGGAAACAATAGCCACTCGACGCGATGGTCTCGAGGTGCAATTGGCGCAGTTTCGCGACACGGATCACTCGAAAACCTGCAGTCAGGTCACTGATTGTTGAGCGCAAGGCCAACCGAGCGTAGGAATTCCCGGCGCGGGAAATCATTTGCCGCGGGATGCTCCAGCCGGTGACCCGACCACCGTGGACCCAGCGCGAACCGATGACCAGATCAGCTGTCACGGCACGAGCAATCCCCAGCAGTGCCGGAATGACGGCGGCATCGTGCGACCCGTCAGCGTCGATTTCGACCACCCAGTCGTAATCGCGTTCGAATGCCCATCGGAACCCCGCGATGTACGCCGGGCCCAGCCCCGCCTTCCGTGCGCGATGAAGAACATGGACGTTGGGGTTTTGTGCCGAGTACTCATCGGCAAGGAATCCTGTTCCGTCTGGCGAGTTGTCGTCGACGACGAGAACATCGACGCCCGGGGACGATGCTGCGATCCGATTGAGAACTGTGATGAGCGACTCGCGCTCGTTAAAGGTCGGAACGATGATGAGCGCGTCGCTCACTTTTCACGCTTTCGCCGCAACCCAAGTACCGGTACAAGTCCCATCACGATGAGCGCCCACTCCAGTGGAAGTCCGATGACGCTTGCCGGTGTGACCACGGTTGAGAGCGGAACATTCGCCACCATGACCCCGGGAGTGAACGGTTCGAGGCGGTCCAGGTCACTGCCATCCGGTGCAATCACGGCACTAACGCCGACCGTCGACACGTTGACCACCGAGCGGCCGGTCTCGACGGCGCGCATACGCGCAATGCCGAGCTGCTGGATGCTCTCGTCGGTGCGCCCGAAATCAGAATTGTTGGTTGGGGCAAAGATCACGTTGGCGTTGTCGGCCAGCATGTCGCGAAACAGCGCGTCGTCGACGATGTCGTAGCAAATCGCAATCCCGGCGATGGCGTC
>CAMFDU010000018.1 GCA_945949175.1 Gulosibacter massiliensis
CTCGAAGCCATGAAGATGGAACAAGCAATCGCCGCTCCTCGTGACGGTGTCATCGCTAAGGTCAGTGCCGAGGTCGGCACAACGGTCAAGGCTGGGTTCGTTCTTCTCTCGCTCGAAAAGAGTTCCTAGGCATGATGCACAGTGGCACACACCCTCTCGACGATCGTTCGGTAGACCCCCAGGAAGTGGCCCGCGAGGCCGCCACCCAAATCGCGAAAAAGACGGGCGTCGCCAAACACGACATTGCGCTCACTCTCGGCAGCGGTTGGGGTAAAGCGGCCGACCTTATCGGCGAGACGGTCGCCGAGTTCCCCGCCACGCAAATCACGGGGTTCTCAAAACCAGCAGTGGAAGGGCACGTCGGAACAATCCGTTCGATTCGCACGGCCTCTGGTGCTCACGTGCTCATCATCGGAGCCCGCACTCACTTCTACGAGGACCACGGCGTTCGTCGCGTAGTGCATTCGGTTCGGACAGCCGCCGCGACCGGGGCGAAAATCATGGTGCTGACCAACGGAGCCGGTGGGCTCAAAGAGTCGTGGGGGCCCGGGACTCCGGTCCTCATCAGCGACCACATCAACCTCACCGCGTCGTCGCCTCTCGAGGGTGCAACCTTCATTGATCTCACCGATTTGTATTCAACCCGTCTTCGCGATCTCGCTCGAAGCGTCAAGCCCGACCTCGACGAAGGCGTCTACGTTCAGTTCCGCGGACCGCACTACGAAACCCCAGCCGAAGTCCAAATGGCGGGACGCATGGGCGGGCACATCGTCGGAATGTCGACGGCTCTCGAGGCCATCGCTGCCCGCGAAGCCGGCATGGAGGTTCTCGGATTTTCGCTTATCACCAATCTCGCTGCGGGACTTGGCGAACCTCTCAGCCATGCCGAGGTTATCGCCGCCGGCAAGGACGCCGAGCCCGTGATGTCGGCGCTGCTCGCTAGCGTCGTCGCCGCACTCGTCGCGGGGTAACCAATGGCCTCGAGTGACCTGATTGCTCGCGCGAACGCGTGGCTCGAGCAGGACCCCGACCAAGAGACCGCCTCGGAGTTGCGCGTGATTATCGAGCGCGCCGATGCGGGCGATGAATCCGCAATTGCCGACCTCTCCGAGCGCTTTGACACCCGCTTAACGTTTGGCACAGCCGGACTTCGCGGTGAGCTCGGCGCCGGCCCCAACCGGATGAACCGGGTGCTCGTCTCTCAAGCAGCTCACGGATTCGCTCAATTCCTGTTGGAGCGCGAATCAAAACCGAGCGTCGTGATTGGCTATGACGGTCGCGTGAATTCAGACGTGTTCGCTCAAGACTCCGCCGAAATATTTGCGGGACTTGGTCTGCGCGTCATCTTGTTTGATCGCGCGGTTCCGACACCCGTTGTTGCGACTGCCCTGCGCGAACTAGGACTGAGTGCGGGGGTCGTCGTGACCGCGAGCCACAACCCGCCGCGCGACAACGGTTACAAGGTGTACCTCGGCGGCGAGGATCACGGCTCGCAGATTGTGTCCCCCGACGACACCGACATCGAAGCACTGATTGTGCGGGCGGCCGAGATGAATCTCAGTGATTTCCCGCGCTCGAACGACTACGAGACGGCACCCGAATCGGTTGTCAACACGTTCGTCGCAAAAACCGCGTCCCTTTCGACCCGGCCGGAAATGCCGGTCCGATTTGTCTACACCGCGCTGCATGGCGTTGGGTGGGAGGTCTCGAATCGTTGTTTTGTGTCCGCCGGATTGGGTGACGCGATTGTCGTCCCCGAACAGATCGAACCCGACGGGAATTTCCCCACGGTGGCGTTTCCCAACCCAGAAGAACCGGGGGCTCTCGACCGCGCGTATGAAACCGCCGACCGGGCCGGGGTGGATCTCATCATCGCGAACGACCCCGACGCCGACCGGCTCGCGGTCGCGATCCGGGACAACGGCGAATGGCGTCGCTTGACCGGAAACGAGGTCGGAAGTTTGCTCGGGTGGCGGGCAGCCGAGCGCCATAAGGGTTCCGGTGCCCCTGCAGCACTCGCCGCGTCGATCGTCTCGTCTCCAGCTCTTGGGGCTGTTGCCGCGGACTATGGAATCGAATTTTCGTATACGTTGACCGGATTCAAGTTCGTCAATCGCGTCCCGAACCTCATTTTCGGTTACGAGGAGGCGCTCGGGTACCTCGTCGATCCTGACAAGGTTCGTGACAAAGACGGCATTTCGGCAGCGATAGATTTTCTGTCGATGGCTGGTGAGCTCCAGGAGCGCGGACTGACCATCGCCGATCACCTTGTCGAATTCGCCGACCGGTTCGGTGCATTTGCGTCAACGCAGATTTCGCTTCGCGTCGCTAACCTTTCAGAGATTCCCGCAATCTCGTCGAAGTTCCGCAATTCGCCGCCGACGACACTCGGTGGTCAGTCCGTGAGTGCCGTAGACGACTTTGCGAATGGATTCGAGAACTTCCCGCCGACTGACTTGATTCGGCTGACCATCGAGGGTGGATCTCGCGTCATCGTTCGCCCATCGGGAACCGAACCGAAACTCAAGATTTATATCGATGCCGCTGTGACCGACGGCGACAATCGAACCGCACGAGTCACCGACGTTGTCGCGGCAATCGAATCGGACCTACGGGCCTTTATCGAATGACCGAAACCGAGGTTACTTTTGCTTGATTTCACCGACAAGGACTTCCTCGTCGACCCTTACCCTGCGCTCGCTGAGGCCAGGGCTATCGGAAAGCCTTTCTGGCACGAACCAACCGGAATGTTCCTCGCGGCCCGTCACGTTGACGCCAACGCGGTACTGCGCAATAAGTCACTCGGCAGAATCTTCACTCCGAAGACTCCCGAGACCGAATGGCATGATTTCAACTATCTGCATTCGGACTCGATCCTCGATTCCGAACCTCCCAAGCACACTCGGTTAAAGGCGCTCGTGAGCAAGGCATTCAATCCGCGCACAATCACCGAACTCACACCCGACATCGAACGAATCACGGCAGTATTGCTTAATGACTGCGCGGACAAACGTGATCAGGACGGCACATTCGATGTGCTTGCGGATTTCGCCGAGCCACTCCCGGTCAAAGTCATCGCCCACATGCTCGGGTTCCCCGACGCCGATGAGCACCTATTGAGGCCGTGGTCACAGTCCATCGTCAAGATGTACGAGGTCAACCCAAGCGACGCGCACAAGGCCGAAGCGCGAAAAGCGGCAACAGAATTCGCCGACTACGTCCGCAGCTTGATGGAACTTCGACAGTCTCATCCAGGAACCGACCTCATCAGCACCTTGGCGGCCGCTGAGAAGGACGGCGAGCGACTCAGTGTTGAGGAACTCATTGCGACCTGTGTGTTGCTTCTCAATGCCGGACACGAAGCGAGCGTCAACGGATTCGGAAACGGCATCGTTGCCGCATTGAAACGACCGGCCGTGATGCAGCCGCTGCGCGATGACCCTCGCGCGGTGTCTCGTGCCGCCCTCGAGGAATTCCTCCGATTTGATTCGCCGTTGCAACTTTTCGAACGCACCGCGACCACCGACACCGAGATCAACGGAGTCGCCATCAGAAGTGGGCAGAAGATTGCCGCGCTGTTGGGCGCGGCCAATCGCGACACCGATGTGTTTGAGAACGCCGATTCCATGGACCTGACCCGAGGGTCCAATCAGCACATTGCTTTCGGAGCGGGGATCCACTTCTGTATCGGTGCTCCGCTCGCCCGACTGGAGATGAATATCTCGCTGCCAGCGCTCATCGAGCGGTTCCCGAAACTCGAACTTGCTGGCGCACCGACCCGTCGCCCCACCTTTGTGCTGCGCGGTTACGACACGATTCCGGTCACCACCTAAACTTGGTCCTCGTGACACTCAACAAAATCATTCTCTACTACGCATTCGCGCCGGTCATCGACCCGCAGGCGGTCGTGTTGTGGCAGCGCACTCTGTGCGAGAAACACCGGTTGACGGGGCGGATTATCGTGTCAAAGCACGGAATCAACGGCACCGTCGGTGGATCAATGATCGAGGTCAAGAAGTACGTGCGGGCAACCAAGCAGTATCCCGGTTTCGGGAAGATGGACGTGAAATGGTCAGAGGGCACGGGTGACGATTTCCCTCGCCTTAGCGTCAAAGCACGCCCCGAGCTTGTCGCTTTTACATCACCCGAAGAAATCGTCGTCGACGAGACAGGGGTTGTCAACGGCGGGCAGCACCTCAGTCCACGTCAGGTGAACGAGCTCGTTGCCGAGCGCGGAGACGACGTCGTATTCTTCGATGGCCGAAACAAGTTCGAAGCACGCATCGGTCGGTTCAAGAATGCCGTCGTTCCCGACGCACGCACGACTCACGATTTCATCGCGGAGCTCGACAGCGGCAAGTACGACCACCTCAAGAGCAAACCAATCGTGACGTATTGCACAGGTGGTGTCCGCTGCGAAATCCTTAGTGCGGCGATGCTCAACCGCGGATTTTCAGAGGTCTATCAAATCGAGGGCGGAATAGTCCGATACGGCGAGGCCTACCGCGATAAGGGCCTCTGGGAGGGCTCGCTGTACGTATTCGATGAGCGCATGACTATCAACTTCAGTGCTGACGCCACGGTCATCGGAGACTGTGACGTCTGCGGTTCGGCTACGTCGTTGGTCGTCAATTGTGCGAACCTCGATTGTCGTCACCGTGCGATTATGTGCGACGCGTGTTCTGCCGACTCGGTCAACCTCGAGTGCGAAGGCCTCCACGCCGACCAGCGGGTTTCCGGCGAAGTCGGCTAGCGCGTATACGCCGACATCAGGAAGTCGGACAGGGTGTCGCGGTCGTCGCTCGCAATGAATGCGGAATCGACAGCATTCAGTTGCCACTGCAACACATCGTCAAGGTCGTACCCGAAGGTTTCGGCAAGATTGGCGATTTCGCGGGAAAGACTCGTACCACTCATCAGACGATTGTCGGTGTTGACGGTCACGGCAAACCCGAGTTGATAGAGCATCTCGAAAGGGTGAGCGTCGATTGTCGAGCCGAAGCGGCTAAAAGCGTTCGTGTGGACGTTGGAGGTCGGGCAGATTTCGAGCGCGATTCGACGATCGCGAACCCACGCGGCAAGCGGTCCGAGTGTGACGTGGGTCGCCGCGCCGTCAACAACGATTGACAGGTCGTCGGTAATTCGCACTCCATGCCCCAAACGCAATGCGCGTCCATCAATGAGTGCGCCTTCGATACTGAGAAGGCCATCGGCTTCTCCAGCGTGAACTGTGCGGGGAACCCAGGCCTCGTCCAGTTTTGCGAATGCCGAGGCGAGTCTCGACACCGGGAATCCAGCCTCGGGGCCAGCGATGTCGAAACCGACGACTCCTCGTTCCCTGTACTCGATCGCAAGGTCGGCGATTTCGTCGGCACGGTCAGATTGTCGCATCGCGCACAATAATTGTCCGATGCGGGTAGCACTACCGCCCGCGTGGCCTTCCGCGACCGCCGTATCGATTCCGCGCTGGACTGCGTCAATCGCGTCACGCATGTCGAGGCCGTTCTCACCGTGAAGTTCTGGCGCCCATCGAACCTCGCCGTAAACGACGCCGTCCGCAATGAGGTCTTCAACGAATTCGCGCGCAATACGCTCGAGATTTTCCGCCGACTGCATGACAGACAACGTCAGCGCGAACGTTGCAAGATAGTCGACGAGGTTCCCCGAATCCGCGTTGGCCCGCACCCACTCGTTCAGGCCGTCAGGCGTGGGGCGTGGAATCTCGATTCCTTCGGTGGCTGCCAGTTCGACGATGGTCGAAGGGCGAACCCCGCCATCGAGGTGGTCGTGTAAAGAGATCTTCGGTAGCGACTCGGTTGGCACGTCGGTCCCAGGGAACATATGGGTGGTTCTGTCGCCCGGCGTTACCTGGGGAAGTCCGATGCGGCTCATCCGGTGATGACCTCGGCAATCAGTGGTCCGTGGTCGACAACTTTGTCGCCAATTTCCCAGCCGCCCTCCAGCGCCTCTAGCGCGCGGTCGAAACGGGCGGAATCGTTCGCTGAAAGTGTAAAGACCACGTCGCCCTTTTTCACTGAAGCGCCCGGCTTGACAGCGAGGTCAATTCCCGCCGCATGTATGACGGGGTCTTCCTTGCGGGCTCGGCCCGCTCCAAGACGCCATGCTGCAATTCCGAAGGGAAGCGCATCCATTCGCGTCACGACTCCGTCGCGATCGGCGGTGACAACATGGGTTTCCGACGCGTCGGGAAGCGCAGCGTCGGGGTCACCGCCCTGGGCACTAACCATGGCGCGCCACGAATCCATCGCTTTACCGTTCGCGAGGTTGGCTCGAACGTCTACCCCCGTCTTTCCGGCAAGTTCGAGCATGTGTTCGGCAAGAGTCACCGTCACCTCGATGACGTCGGCAGGGCCGCCCCCGGCGAGCACCTCGACAGATTCCCGCACCTCGTTTGCATTTCCGATAGCGAGACCAAGCGGAGTGTTCATGTTGGTCAAAATCGCCCTTGTTTCAACGCCCGCATCATTTCCGATGCGGACGAGGACGTTGGCCAGTTCTTTCGCGCGGTCGAATTCGCTCATGAAAGCGCCATTTCCGAACTTCACATCGAGAACGAGTGACGACGTGCCTTCGGCAAGCTTCTTGCTCATGATGCTGGATGCAATCAATGGAATTGCTTCGACAGTCCCCGTGATGTCTCGAAGCGCGTACAACTTGCGGTCGGCAGGAGCGAGTCCCGAACCAGCAGCACAAACCACCGCGCCGACGGACTCGAGCTGCGCCAGCATCTCGGCGTTCGTGAGGTTCGCCCGCCACCCGGGAATACTCTCGAACTTATCGAGAGTTCCACCCGTGTGACCGAGTCCGCGACCCGAGAGTTGCGGCACCGCAAGCCCAAAGCTCGCGACCAACGGCGCCAGTGGAAGTGTGATCTTGTCTCCGACTCCGCCAGTCGAGTGTTTGTCGGTCGTGACTTTTGATAATCCAGAGAAGTCGAGGCGTTCACCTGAATTGACCATCGCTGCCGTGAGGTCGTTGATTTCTGTCGACACCATCCCGCGCAGGAAAATCGCCATCGTCATGGCCGACATTTGTTCGTCGGCTACGTATCCTCGGGTGTACGCGTCGATGAGCCATCCGATTTGCGCGGTCGACAGTTCGCCCCCGTCGCGCTTGATTTTGATGAGGTCGACCGCATCAAACGGTTCGATGGCGGTCATTCGCATCCTTCACAGGTTGTTCCCGAAGCGGGGTCGGTTAGAGAATATGCGTCAAGTTCTCGCGGACCGAAAGCGTCTGGTAACACCTGATCGATTGTTCGCATCCCCGAAACAGTTTCGAGCATCATTCCCGGCGCTGAGTGTTCGAAAAGCAATTGGCGGCAACGGCCGCAAGGCATGAGGACATCGCCGTGACCGTCGACACACGTGAAGGCCACGAGCTTGCCGCCGCCGGACATGGTCAGTGCGCTGACGAGCGCGCACTCAGCACATAGCCCGACACCGTAGCTCGCGTTTTCGACGTTGCATCCGCTCACGATACGGCCATCGTCAACCTGAGCCGCTGCGCCGACCGGGAAATTGGAATAGGGCGCATACGCCTTTCCCATGGCCTCATTTGCCGCGGCCCGAATTGCGTCCCAGTTGATGTCCGACACAGTTATCACTTGATATACGGTTTGCCGGTTGCGGCCGGGGCTCGAACTCGTCCGACGAATCCGACGACGGCGATGAGCGTCACGACATACGGAACGATCGTGATGAAATCTGTGGGGATTCCCGGGCTCACTTGGTTTGCCCAGACACGCAACACAATCGAGAATCCGAACAACAACGCTGCGGCTGCAGCTGAGAATGGGTGCCATCGACCGAGGATGACCACCGCGAGCGCAATGAAGCCTTGTCCGCCGGACATATTCCGACCGAACGCCCCGACCGCACCGATGGTCAGAGCAGCGCCGCCGAGCCCAGCAACCAAGCCGCCGAACGTCACCCACCAAAAACGGGTGAGTGCAACGTTGATTCCGACGGTATCGGCGGCGAGTGGGTGTTCACCGACTGACCGTGCCCGAAGCCCAAGGCGGGTCTTGAACAGGATGAACCACAGAACCGGAATGATCACGTAGGCAAGATACGTCGTGATTCGCGCCTCGAACAGTGCCGGCCCAATGACCGGAATGGCCGATAATCCCGGAATGGGGATGATGGGAAATGTTCCGGGAAAGTTCGAGTTCTGGCCGTCATTCGAGAGCCACTGGGCGTACAAGAAGTTGGTGATTCCCAGAACGAGAACGTTGAGCACTACGCCGACGATGATTTGGTCGACCAGGTATTGAATCGAAAACACCGCTAGAACCATTGACAACAATGCGGCGCCGACCATCGCGACGATGAGCCCGAGATACAGGTTGTCGGTGAGCGACCCAACGACCGCCGCGAGAAAAGCCCCGGTGAGCAGTTGTCCTTCGATGGCAATGTTGACGACACCCACACGCTCGGACATGATTCCGCCCATTGCCCCGAGTGCAAGAGGTACTGCGAGCACCACGGCGTTTCCGAGGATGAACGCGAACGGAAGGGGGTTTCCCGCGGCCAACCAGGCAAGCAGTGCAACGACCGCGAGGAGCCCGAAAATCAGGGTGAGCCACAAAGGCGTGACCCGTTTACGTTGAGCCAGCATGAACGACACGATTGCGACTGCCACGAGGATCGTGCCAAGCACAAGTCCGACGACGTTCGAGGCAACTACAAAGTCGGGCAGGCGGAAGAGGTCGTCTTTTTTTGACCACTGAAAGGCGACGGCTTCGGTTTTGCCGGCGACACCGAAGGCCACCAGAACGAACACCGCGAAAGCGGCCATGAGGTACGGAGTCTTCTTCGAGACCGATGCGTCAACCTGTGAAAACAATCCGGGGGTCACGACGGTGTTCATTTCGCACCACCTCTCGAGGTGAGTTTGTGCCACCAGTCCGCGATAACCGTGGTCTGTTGGGGCGGGGGCAATCGGAAGATCGCGCGAACAAGAGGCGGTGCTGCGATGAACAGGACGATAAAGCCCTGGACCACTCCCGTGATTTCGGGCGCGAGTCCGATGACCTGCATCTGCGGTGCCCCGGCCTTGAAAGCGCCAAACAGAAGGCCCGCGAGCAACACTCCGGGTGCCGTAGAAGACCCGAGCAGAGCAACCGTGATGGCGTCGAATCCGATACTGCCGTCGATGTCGGGGGTGAGCCCCGCGCGAACTCCAAGCGATTGATTGGCGGCGGCGAGACCAACGAAAGCACCCGAAGCGGCCATCGCCAGGACAAAGGTTCTCTCGACATTGATTCCGGCGGTGCGGGCGGCGTCAGCGTTGTGTCCGACCATGCGAAAGCGGAACCCAAGGGTCGAACGCTCCATGAGCCACCAGTAAACCAACACGCCGACCATGGCGAGAATAAATCCGGCGTGCAGCGTGAATTCGGGGCCGAGCAATAACGGCAATTGTGCAGTTTCGGCAGGAGCGTCGGATTTGGGCGTTCCGCCTCCGTCCGCTTCGCGAAGGAGTTCCGGGCTACGGAAGAAGAAAGTGAGGATCCCAGCCGCAATGTAGTTGAGCATGATGGTCACAATCACTTCGTGTGCGCCGGTTCGTGCTTTCAGGAATCCGACGACGGCGCCATACGCCGCCGCGCCCAGAATGGCGACGAGAACCGCGACGATGAGGTGAACTCCCCACGGGAGTTCCACCCGTGTAGAAATCCAGGTGGCCCACAGTGCCCCAAACAACAATTGTCCACTCGCACCGATGTTAAACAATCCGACGCGGAACGCGAGA
The DNA here is from genome assembly GCA_945949175.1 of Gulosibacter massiliensis. Lineage (GTDB taxonomy): Bacteria > Actinomycetota > Actinomycetes > Actinomycetales > Microbacteriaceae > MWH-TA3. The sequence goes on from CAMFDU010000018.1 coordinate 9,778, forward strand.
GCCACACCAAGCCCCGACGCGATGAGCGGGCCGGCGAATCGCAGGGTCTCGGTCATCGGGCGGAAGGCAGCGACAACATCGTCCGCCTTGTAGTTGTAAATCGAACCGCGGAACAGTGCTGAATACCCTTCCGCAATAGCGGTCCATGCGGCACCGAGCGCGTCAGCGGGCCGCGACGTGAAGTACTGCGCCGCCATGAGGAATTCTTCGCTCGAGAAGACCATGAATATCGCACCAATGACGAATCCGGCGATGACGGACAGCACTGCTCGCGTCGCGCCTCCCGACATGATTTCTCGGATCACGGTTGCGCCGCGACTGGTGGTCGAGGTTTCTGTTGTGGTGCTCATACCGTTGCTCCCGCCATCATGCGTCCCAGAGTCTCTCGTGAGGTTTTCGCATCGACGATTCCCACGATGCGGCCGCGATACATCACGGCAATACGATCAGCGAGAGACGTGACTTCGTCCAATTCGGTTGACACGATGACGACTGGTTTACCGGCATCGCGCGTTTCGATAATGCGTTCGTGGATAAATTCAATTGATCCGACGTCGACGCCGCGCGTTGGTTGCGACGCAATCAAAAGGTTGAGTTCGCGGCTGAGTTCTCGGGCGACAACGACTTTCTGTTGATTCCCGCCACTGAGTTTCTTAGCGAGCGTCACTTGTGACGGCGTTCGCACGTCATAGTCATCAATCAGCTCCGCGGCGATGCGTTCACGATTGGCAAAGTCAATACTGAGTCCCTTGGCAAAGGGCGGGCCGTATGAGCGGTTGATCATGAAGTTTTCGGCAATCGTGAAATCCCCGACGAGACCATTTTTAGACCGGTCTTCAGGGATATACCCAACACCAGCATCGATGACTTCGCGCACGCTGGAATGTGTGATGTCCATTTTTCCAAGGTGAATCGACCCCGCACTCGGGGTTCGTAATCCGACGAGAGCCTCGGCAAGTTCGGTTTGGCCATTTCCCTGCACGCCGGCTATCGCCAGAACCTCACCCGCGTGTACCTCGAATGAGACATCGTCGACGACCTTGTTGTTCCGGTCGCCAATCACCGTAAGCCCCGTGACCGAAAGTCCAGCGTCGCCGCGTTTCGGTGCTTTTTTAGTTACGGACAAGTCAACGGCACGACCGACCATCATGGTCGCGAGCGTCGCGGCGGAGTCCGTGGGTTTCGCTTCACCGACGACCGCGCCAAGGCGGATGACCGTGATTCGGTCCGCAACTGCCTGGACTTCGCGCAATTTGTGAGTGATGAACACAATCGAAGTTCCTGCTTTCGCGAGACCCGACATGATCCCCATGAGTTCATCGGTTTCCTGAGGGGTCAGCACTGCAGTGGGTTCGTCCAATACAAGGACCTTGGCGTTGCGCGCGAGCGCCTTGATAATCTCGACACGTTGTTGGGCGCCGACGGGCAGGTCTTCGACCAACGCATCGGGGTCAATTTCAAATCCGAATCGATCGGAAATCTCGCGGACAAGTTTTCGCGCGGTGTCGAGGTCGAGCGTGTCGAGTATTCCGGTGGGCTCATGACCGAGCACCACGTTCTCTGCGACCGTGAAGACGGGAATCAACATGAAGTGCTGGTGGACCATCCCGATTCCGGCCGCCATCGCGTCGCCAGGTCCTTTGAACTTCTGAACTACACCATCGAGCACGATGTCACCCTCATCAGCGATGTAGAGGCCGTAGAGGACGTTCATGAGCGTCGATTTACCCGCTCCGTTTTCACCCAAAAGGGCATGAATTTCGCCCGAGTTGACGACGAGATCGATGTGGTCGTTGGCGACGAGCGATCCGAATCGTTTGGTGATTCCGCGGAGTTCGAGTTTCATCTATTCATCCTTGAAGAGAATGGGACGGGGGCCGCCGAGACAGTGTCTCGACGACCCCCGACTTTAGCTTTTTAAAGCCTAACCGAGCGGGTTGATTGACCCGTCGATAATGCCGGCCTGAAGTTCTGCCAGCTTGGCTTCAACGTCGGCCTGTGCGGTTGCACCGGTGTAGTTGGTGATTGCCGAAAGGGCCGTTCCACCGTTCTCGAGCGTTCCGAGGTAGACGTCACCCGTGAAGGCGCCGCCGTCAACCGCGATCTGCTTGATGATGTCGAAGACCGCGAGGGTCATGCGCTTCTCGGCAGAGGAGAGTACCCATTCTGCGTACTCAGGCGAGGTAGCGGCGATGTCCTTGTCAACACCGATCATGCGTCCGTCGATGCCGGCTTCGGTGATTGCTTCGGAAACTGCACCGAACTGGTCGCCACCAACGGGGAAGAGGACGTCTGCACGGGCTTCAATCTGGCCAGCAGCAATTGTCTTCGAGGTTCCCGAGTTGGGGACGAAGTCACCGATGAAGTCACCGGTCTCGGTTGTGGGGTCCCAGCCAACGACAGTGACATCGGTCATGTTGTCGGTTCCCCACGCCATCGCTCCGTAGTAGAAGCCGGTCATGAAGTCGGTGACAGCAGGAATCTGCATTCCGCCGTAGGTACCAACAACCTTGGATTCCGACTGAGCTGCCGCAAGGTAGCCGGCGAGGTACGACGACTGGTTCATTGCGTAGTTGACGGGCTTGAGGTTGGTTGCACCGTTCGACCATCCGTCAATCGTGACGAAGTTCAATTCAGGGTTTGCTTCTGCAGCAACGTTGACTGCGTCGACAAGGTTGAATCCGACAGCGATGGTGATGTCGCAGCCCTGGTCAATCATGGCCTGAAGGTTCGGCGCGAAGTCATCGGGCGTTGCCGATTCGGCGTCAGCGATTTGAACTCCGAGCTCAGCCTGCGACTTTTCGAGGCCTTCATATACCGACTGGTTGAACGACTTGTCGTTCCACGAGCCTTCGTCCGAAACGGCGCATGCCAGATAGTCGAGTGTCTCGTCTGGTGCGGCGGTTTCTGTGGGTGCTGCGGCACAACCGGTCAAGATGACCGCGGCTGCGCTCGCAAGTGCGAGCCCAGTCCAGGCACGCGATGTGATGTTCTTCACAGGGTGATTCCTCTCATTGGATGGTGTGGTCCCAGTCCAGCGAATCCTGAACCGGCACCACGACTGTCCCTATCTTATTGTCGGGAGAGGCGAAACAGTAGTTTTCCGCGGCGACACCATGAAAAAAACGTCGAATCGCCGATTTTTCAGACTTTTTCGACGAATTCTAAGAAACCGCTAGAGAAGCGTGTCATCTCCAGACTGGCGAATCTGTTCGACAATGTCCTTGACACGTTGCGCGTGGGCGGCTGTCGTGACCAAAAGTGCATCGGGTGTGTCGACAACGACGATGTCCTTGACGCCAATGAGCGAAATCAAGCGCTTCGTATGCGACACAACAACTCCACTGGAACCTTGGTTCAAGACACGCGTGTTTTCACCGAGCGTTGCGAGAACATTCGCGCGACCATGCGTGTGAAGTCGGGCGAGCGACGCGAAATCACCGACGTCGTCCCATTGAAAGTCGCCGGGGATAACGGCGAGGCGGCCGTGTTCCGCCGCGGGCTCGGCGATCGAGTAATCAATGGCAACCTTGGGAATTGTCGGCCACACACGATCGAGAACAGCGGAGCGTTCGGGGGTGTCCCACGCGTCGGCTATCTCGTCGATGGGGTCAGCAACGTCCGGCCGGTTCGCGCGAAGCTCTTCGAGGAGAACGCTCGCCTTGGCGATGAACATTCCTGCGTTCCATAAGTGAGTATCGCCCTCGACATATTCGGTCGCTTTCTCCAGGCTGGGTTTTTCAACAAAACGAACCACTCGATGCGCGCGACGCGCACCGTCTACCTCCAGCGCCTCGCCCGACTCGATGTAACCAAAAGCGGTCGACGGCGACGTCGGTCGAATTCCAATCGTCACGATGTACCCGGCTGAGGCTGTGGCGATTGCTTCATTCACCGCCGCAATGAATCGGCGCTGGTCGTCGATAACGTGGTCCGCGGCAAACGACCCGATGATGGCATGTGGATTTCTCCGGACGAGTATCGCCGCGGCGAGAACAATCGCTGCGGTCGAATCCTTCGGGGAAGGCTCGAGGACAGTGTTGTCGGCGGAGAGCATCGGAAGTTCGTGCGCGACAGCCTTCGAGTGAGACTTTCCGCACACCACAACGATGTTGTCCCCCGCGATGGGTTCGAGTCGATCCCACGTTTCGACAAGGAGGCTGCGGCCACTTCCCGTGAGATCGTGAAGGAACTTGGGGGCGTCCGCGCGCGACAACGGCCACAACCGCGAACCAACTCCACCCGCAGGAATAACTGCGTAAAAGTTAGCGTCGCGATGTGAGCTGGTCATGACAGACAGCCTACGCGAGGGGGTTAGACTGGAGGGGAAAAGACTTGGAACGGGGAGAAAACGATTTGACAAACAGCGTCGCTAGCTCGACTCGAACCGTGATTCGGGGGACGTTATATCGCGGACACGAGGGCATGTGGTCGTGGGTTCTTCACCGCATCACCGGTATCGCAATCTATTTCTTTCTGCTGGTGCACGTGCTCGACACCGCAACCGTTCGCATCGATCCCGAGTTGTACAACGTCGTCATGGCGGCCTACAAAACTCCGATCATGGGCCTCGGCGAAGCAGTGCTCGTCGCCGCCATCGTTTTCCACGCGTTCAACGGTTTGCGAATCATCCTGGTTGACATGACTGCGTGGGCGTCACGTCATCAACGTGCGTTGTTTTACGGTGTCCTCGTGTTGTGGCTCGTCGTGATGATCGCGTTCCTCCCCCGCCACCTGATGCACGTCTTCGGAGGGTAATCGTGAAAATGTTGCGTTTAGATCGCCTCGCGTGGATTTTCATGCGCGTTTCTGGCGTGATTCTCATTGGGCTGATTTTCACCCACCTCACCGTCAACCTCATGCAGGACGGTGGTGTCAAGGCAATCGACTTCGCCTTCGTGGCCGGAAAACTTGCGAACCCGTTCTGGCAATGGTTCGACGTCACGCTCTTGTGGCTAGCGCTCATCCACGGCAGCAACGGGATGAGAGTCATTATTGATGACTACGTCTACCGACCTGGGTTGAAGCGTGGTCTGTTCGTGTCACTCGGAATTTCGACCGCCACGTTAATCGTTCTCGGAACGCTCGTCGTGTTCACACTCGACCCCTGCCCCGTAGGTTCTCCTGCGGATTTGCTTCCCTCGTTCTGCACCGCCGGCTGACATATACATAAGGAGTAAACCGTGACCACGGTTCATCATCACGAATACGACGTTGTCATTGTTGGCGCGGGTGGCGCTGGAATGCGTGCGGCCATCGAATCGGCACCTCACGCGAAGACCGCCGTCATTACCAAGTTGTACCCGACGCGTTCGCACACCGGTGCGGCTCAGGGCGGAATGGCTGCAGCTCTCGCAAACGTCGAAGAAGACTCGTGGGAGTGGCACACCTTCGACACCGTCAAGGGTGGGGACTACCTCGTAGACCAGGACGCCGCCGAAATCCTTGCGAAAGAAGCGATTGACGCAATCCTCGACCTCGAGAGAATGGGTCTTCCGTTCAACCGAACGCCTGACGGTAAAATCGACCAGCGTCGTTTCGGGGGCCACACTCGTGACCACGGAAAAGCGCCGGTTCGCCGCGCGTGTTACTCGGCTGACCGAACCGGACACATGATTTTGCAGACGCTCTTCCAGAACTGCACCAAACTCGGCGTCGAGTTCTACAACGAGTTTTATGTTCTGGACCTCATCCTCACGGAAGAAAAGGGCAAGACGCGCACGAGCGGTGTTGTCGCCTACGAACTCTCCACCGGTGACATCCACGTTTTCAACGCAACCTCCGTCATCTTTGCGACCGGCGGTTTTGGCAAGATGTTCAAGACCACCTCTAACGCGCACACCCTCACGGGTGACGGTGTGGGAATCGTGTGGCGCAAGGGCATCCCCCTCGAGGATATGGAGTTCTTCCAGTTCCACCCGACCGGGTTGGCCGGCCTGGGAATCCTCTTGACCGAAGGTGCTCGCGGTGAAGGAGCGATTCTTCGCAACGCGAGCGGCGAACGTTTCATGGAACGGTACGCCCCGACCATCAAAGATCTAGCGCCGCGTGACATCATTTCTCGTTGCATGGTTCAAGAAGTTGCCGAAGGCCGTGGTGCCGGGCCGGACAAAGATTACGTCCTACTCGACTGCACCCACCTTGGTGCCGAAGTCCTCGAAACCAAATTGCCGGACATCACCGAATTCGCCCGTACCTATCTCGGCGTAGACCCGGTGCATGAACCTGTTCCTGTCATGCCGACCGCGCACTATGCGATGGGTGGAATTCCGACCACCACCGATGCCGAAGTGCTCTTGGACAACACGACCGTGATTCCCGGGCTCTACGCCGCCGGCGAGTGTGCTTGCGTCTCGGTGCACGGCTCGAATCGACTAGGAACGAATTCGCTCCTCGACATCAACGTCTTCGGAAAACGAGCCGGTCGCAACGCTGCCGCTTACGCCAAAAAGGCCAAGCGCCCTGCGCTGCCGAAGGGCACCGAAAAGTTTGTTGTCGAACTGATCGAAAAGATGCGAACCGCGGACGGTTCCGAAAACGTCGCGGCAATCCGAAAAGAACTTCAGCTCGAGATGGATCGTAACGCCCAGGTTTTCCGAACCGAGGAATCCCTCTCGCACGCGCAAAAAGTCATCGAAGGACTCCGGAAGCGATATGAGAAAGTCGGAATTCACGACCGCGGCCAGAGGTTCAACACGGACCTGCTCGAAGCAATCGAACTCGGCTTCCTGCTCGATCTTGCCGAGGTCGTTGTTGTTTCGGCCCGTAACCGCAAGGAAAGCCGTGGTGGCCATATGCGCGACGATTTCCCCGACCGCAACGACAAAACCTATATGAAGCACACGATGGCCTACAAGAAAGGCGAGAAAATCGCGCTTGATTGGAAGCCGGTCGTCATCACGAAGTACCCACCCATGGAGAGGAAGTACTAATGACCGAACTCGGCGTGGTGCAATCGTTCACCGTTACTTTCATCGTTCGTCGCTTCAACCCGGAAACCGACCAGGAACCGTACTGGCAGGATTTCGACGTTGACATGTATTCGACCGACCGTGTCCTTGACGGTCTCCACAAGATCAAGTGGGAACAGGACGGCTCGTTGTCCTTCCGTCGTTCGTGCGCCCATGGAGTATGTGGCTCGGACGCGATGCGCATCAATGGCCGCAACCGTCTCGCGTGCAAGACCCTCATCAAAGACCTCGACATCACCAAGCCCGTTTATGTCGAAGCAATCAAGGGGCTGCCGCTCGAGAAGGACTTGATTGTCGACATGGAGCCGTTCTTTGCCGCGTATCGCGAGGTCCAGCCGTTCCTGCAGTCGACCTCAAAGCCGGACAAAGAAAACATCCAGACCCCCGAGCAACGCGCCCGATTCGATGACACGACCAAGTGCATCTTGTGTGCGGCCTGCACGACGTCGTGCCCAGTCTTCTGGACGGACGGTCAGTACTTTGGTCCAGCCGCGATTGTCGCCGCGCACCGCTTCATTTTTGATTCTCGAGACGAGGCCTCTCAGGTTCGCCTCGACATCCTGAACTCGAAAGAAGGCGTGTGGCGTTGCCGCACTACCTTCAACTGCACCGAGGCCTGCCCCCGTGGCATCGAGATCACCAAGGCGATCTCTGAGGTCAAGCAAGCCGCCATTAGCGGCGTCCGCCGATAAGCCGGTCACCAGACCGCGCTGGTTTCGCCCGTCAGGTGACTCGTGATCACGTCAACAATGCATTTCGCACGGCGACCGAACCTGACATGATTACGGAAATCATGCCGAAAGAGGTCCACTAGTGAAAATAGTTTGTGTTACCTCGTGCTTCAGTGGAATTGTGCACACTTATATTGCCGCCGAGGCGTTTGTTCGATCCGGGGAAACACTCGGTCACGAGATTTATGTCGAGACCCAGGGGCCAACCGGCTCAGGTCCCCTTGGTCAAGACCTCATCGATTCAGCCGACGGTGTCATTTTTGCGGTCGATCTCGAGCTGGCTGGGCGAGACCGTTTTGTGGGGAAGCCCTATCTTCACGTCGATGTCGCTGCTGCGATCCATGGGTCCATCGACTTGATAAATCAACTGCTCAGTCAAATTGACGATGGCACAGCCTCACTAGTCGAGATTGCACAACCCGAGGAATCAAACCCCGCAGCATCCGACAACGGCCACAAGAAGAAGGGTATCTTCGCGAAACTCTTCGGCAGTGGACGCTGACACCACTCGGGGCCCCACCGCGCGAACGTAAGATTGACCCATGGTTACGCGCATCGCATCGGTCAACGTCAACGGTATCCGCGCCGCGTATCGCAAGGGAATGGGCGACTGGCTCGCCGAGCGTAAACCAGACATCGTTGCCGTCCAGGAAGTCAGAGCGGAACGCGCAGACATCGATGCACTCGTTGATTCAACATGGCACGTCATCAACGACGAGGCAACAGCCAAGGGTCGAGCTGGTGTCGCCATCTTGTCGCGGCGTGAACCGGTTGCCGTCCGCACCGAGTTCGGTGCAAACGATTTCGACAGCGCTGGGCGCTGGATTGAAGCGGATTTCCACATTGGTAGAAAAACTGTGACCGTGGTGTCGTGTTACGTCCACTCGGGTGACGTCGATACCCCAAAACAGGTCGAAAAGTACACATTTCTTGACGCGTTCGAAGTCCGCTTGACGGAACTGGCCGAGGGTGACACATTCGCCCTCGTAATGGGTGACCTTAACGTTGGTCACCGAACGCTCGATATCAAAAATTGGAAGGGAAACACGAAAAAGGCCGGATTCTTGCCCGCCGAACGCGCGTACTTCGACCGAATTCTCGGTGCCGAGGACGATCCGGACTACAACGCTGGCGCCGGACTTGGTTGGGTGGACCTCGGACGTCGGTTCTCTGGTGAAGTTCCTGGTCCATACACCTGGTGGAGTCAGCGCGGCCAAGCGTTTGACACCGACACGGGTTGGCGAATTGACTACCACCTTGCGACACCGACGCTCGCAAAAACCGCGCTTAACTACGCCATCGATAAGGCCGATGCGTGGGATACTCGCTGGAGTGACCATGCCCCCGTTGTTATCGATTACGACATCTAAGGATTGACATGACCGGCCCACGACTGTTTTCGGGAATGCAACCCAGCGCGGATTCACTGCACCTCGGAAACTACGCTGGCGCGTTGCTCCAGTGGCGCGAGATGCAGTCGACTCACGACGCAGTGTTCTGTGTCGTTGACCTTCACGCCATCACTGTTCCGCAGGATCCCGCGAAACTTCGTGAAAACACGCGCCGAACCGTCGCCCAATACATCGCCGCGGGGATAGACCCCGACCACTCGACACTATTTGTTCAATCACACGTCCCCGCTCACGCCCAACTCGCGTGGGTGTTCAACACCATCACCGGCTTCGGTGAGGCGTCGCGGATGACCCAATTCAAAGACAAGTCCGCCAAGCAGGGTTCAGATTCGGCGAGCGTTGGACTGTTCACCTACCCAATTCTGCAGGCAGCCGACATCCTGCTCTACGACGCCGTGACCGTCCCCGTCGGCGAAGATCAGCGCCAGCACATCGAATTGACGCGCGACATCGCGACCCGCTTCAATTCGCGTTTCGGTGAAACACTGACTGTCCCCGAGGTCCGAATCGTGAAAGAGTCCGCCAAAGTTTTTGACCTTCACCACCCCGAGTCCAAGATGTCCAAGTCGGGCGAATCCCCCCAGGGCATCGTGTGGTTACTCGATGAACCGAGCGTGACAGCAAAAAAGATCAAATCGGCGGTGACCGATGCGGATCGAGATATTCGTTTCGATCCGGCGGGAAAGCCGGGTGTGTCGAACCTTCTCGGAATTCTCTCGTTGTTGGGCGGTTCGACGATTCCGTCACTCGAGTCCGAATTCGCGGGAAAGGGTTATGGTGACCTCAAAAGCGCGGTCGCCGACGCCGTCGTCGCCGAGTTCGAACCAATTCGATTACGCGCACTTGAACTAATCGCCGACCCCGCCGAGCTCGATCGCCTCCTTGCGGTGAACGCAGATCGGGCGGCCGGAATCGCTGAGGCGACTCTTGCCCGCGTGTACGATGCGGTTGGTTTCCTGACCCGCACCTGATTCTTGGCCAATTCTTGGACATCGCGATGGCGAGAATGGCGCGTGAGGGTTACCATGGAACAAGAGCACGTGCTCCGGGGTCAGTGAAAATCTGAGCCGGCGGTCAAAGTCCGCGACCCGTATGGCCTCGGCCACACGGTTGACCTGGTGAAAATCCAGGACCGACGGTTATAGTCCGGATGGGAGGATGCACGATGAGGTTCACCGAAGGTTGGTGTGCCTTGCGACGCATTGTCGCATCCCCGGATTCCCTGCTCGGAAGGAGTCCTAATGCCCATCAGTACCTATGATGACGCGATGCACCGCGCACGCGAACTCGCTGAACGTGGCCCACGCACCGGAGAGAACCCGCAGGTCGGTTGTGTCCTTGTTGACGATACGGGTGCGATTGTGGCGGAAGGATGGCACCGCGGTGCGGGTACAACCCACGCCGAGGTCGATGCTCTTTCCAAGGTCGAGAGCGCACGCGGCCTCACCGCAGTGGTGACGCTTGAACCCTGCAACCACACCGGCCGAACCGGGCCGTGCACTCAAGCACTCATCGAGGCGGGCGTGTCTCGAGTGGTGTATTCACTCGACGATCCCGGCCAAGAATCCAGTGGAGGCGCAGAGACACTCCGTGCCGCCGGGATAGATGTCGTCTCTGGCGTTCTTTCGGGTGAGGGATACCATCTCGTCGAACGGTGGCTGACCGCAAACCGACTCGGACGCCCGTGGGTCACGGCCAAATGGGGTTCGAGTCTAGACGGGCGAACAGCGGCGACCGACGGCACCAGCCAGTGGATTACATCTGCAGAGTCGCGCACGTACATTCATCTTTTGCGTTCACAGCACGACACCATCGCAATTGGAACGGGAACCGCAATCGCCGACAACCCCAGCCTCACCGCTCGAACCGCAGACGGAAACCTTTTTCCTAACCAGCCTCTCGCCGTTGTGATCGGGGACACCCCGCTTCCCGATGGATCAGGATTGTGGAGCCACCCACGCGGTGTCCTGCAAGAATCGGGGAAACTCGTTGACATTCTCGAACGCCTCTACAACATCGGGATTCGCAGTCTGTTTCTCGAAGGCGGCCCGCGTCTGATGAACTCGTTCATTCGGGAGGGTCTCGTTGACGAATACGTCGTGTGTCTCGCACCGATTCTTCTTGGTGGCGACAAAACCGCCACGAGTGATCTCGGAATCGGAACCCTGACCGACGCGCGTCGCCTCAACGTCACGAGCACCGAAATCATGGGTGGAACCATCGTCGTCACGGCTCGAGAGGCTCACTAGTGTTCACTGGAATCATTGCCGAGCTCGGCACCGTCACTGCAGCGGAAAAATCAGGCGATTCCGTCCGGGTAACGGTTCGGGCCCCGAAAGCCGTCGCCAAAGCAGGACACGGCGACTCGATCGCCATCAGCGGCGTGTGCCTCACGGTTCTCGATCAAACGAATGACTCGTTCACCGCAGACGTGATGGGACAGACCATCGCGATGTCCAACCCCGCGCAGTGGCGTGACGGTCGCATTGTCAACGTCGAATCCGCGATGGCGGCAGGGGAACAATTAGGCGGCCACATCGTCCAAGGCCACGTCGACGGAACGGCCACCGTCCTCGAGACGCGGCAGTCGGGGGATTGGCGCGTCGTTCGGTTCGCCCTCACCCGTGACCATGCACCTCTCGTGGTGGACAAAGGGTCGATAACGATTGACGGGGTATCGCTGACCGTCTCGAACGTGGGCGACGATTGGTGTGAGGTGTCGCTTATCCCCGAAACTCTCATCGCGACGACTCTCGGGTCACTGGTCGTCGGTGACACCGTCAACATCGAAACCGACATTCTGGCGCGTCACATCGCGCGTCTCGCCCACTTCACGAAAGGCGCGTTCGCATGACGCTCATCCAAACCGCAATTGACCAGTTACGAGCCGGAAAACCCGTCATCGTCACCGATTCGGCTGATCGCGAGAATGAAGGTGACGTCGTCATGGCGGCCGAACTCGTCACGACCGAATGGCTGGCATGGACAATCCGCCACACGAGCGGATTTCTCTGCGCCCCGATGACGAACGAACGAGCGAACGAGTTGGATTTGCCGCTCATGGTCGCCGAGAACCAGGACTCGCGACGCACCGCGTACACGGTGAGCGTGGATGCCGCTGAAGGCGTCACGACCGGCATTTCGGCGCACGACCGCGCCGAGACCCTCCGGGTGCTCGCAAACCCAGCGAGCGGACCAGGGGATCTCATTCGTCCCGGCCACATCATCCCCCTGCGGGCAGTTGCTGGTGGCGTTCGGGAACGTGCCGGCCACACTGAAGCCGCCGTCGAACTCATGGTCCTGTCGAAACTGCAACCCGTCGCCGTGATCGGTGAAATCACCAATGACGACGGCAGCATGATGCGCGGCAAAGCCCTCACCGCATTTGCTGCAGAGCACGGACTTACCGTGGTTTCTATTGAGGAACTCGTCGAACACCTTGGATCCGAGTGGCAGGTTTCCCCCGATCCCAACACTCACAGATACTCTTTCGAGGTCGAAACCCACGTCCCCACAACACACGGTGCGTTTCGAATTCGTGCTTACCGCGACCATGAAACGCGCGTCGACCACGTCGCCATCGTGTCGGGAACACCGAGCGATGGGGCACTCGTGCGATTGCACTCTGAGTGCCTGACCGGTGAAGCGATGGCGTCTCTCAAGTGCGAGTGTGGTCCTCAACTCGATGCGGCGATGGAAACTATCGACAAAGAAGGTGGCGTCGTTGTCTACCTGCGTGGCCACGAGGGTCGCGGGATTGGGCTCACGAACAAGCTAAAGGCCTATCGTCTGCAAGAAGACGGGCTCGACACCCTCGACGCCAACCTCGCTCTCGGGCTTCCCGCCGATGCGCGTGACTATGGTGTCGCCGCCGCGATTTTGAAAGACTTGGGAATTTCGTCGGTTCGACTGCTGTCGAACAATCCAGAGAAGCGCCGGCAATTGATCGAGCACGGAATCGAGGTCACGGAGCTCGTTCCGCTCGTCGTCGGGGTCGGAGACGTCAACATCGGATACCTCGGCGCGAAGCGTGACCGGATGGGCCACCAATTGCCCGGCGCTCTCGTCAATTCGCCGGTCGCCGCTAAGGACGGTGAATAAGGACGTGGCTGGTCACGGAACACCCGACATCACCCCAGACGGACGCGGATTAACTGTGACCGTGATTGCCGGCTCGTGGCACAACGAAATCACCGACGGTCTCATCGCCGGTGCCCTTCGAGTTCTCACCGCCGCCGGTGCCGCTCACACCCTGATACGCGTGCCGGGGGCATTCGAACTTCCACTAGCCGCCCAAACCGCTCTGCGAACTGGCGCTGACGCCGTCGTGTGTCTTGGTGTCATCATTCGAGGTGGCACGCCACACTTCGACTTCGTGTCAAACGCCGCGACACATGGGCTGACCAGGGTTGCTCTAGACGAAGGCAAGCCCGTTGGCTTTGGCGTCCTTACTCTCGATGATGAGCAACAAGGCCTAGATCGTGCGGGACTAGCGGGCTCACGGGAGGACAAAGGTGCAGAGGCGGCGGCGGCCGCTATTGCAACTGCCGTCGCTATTCGAGAGCTGCAACGGGCATAAACTGGGGGCTACCTCAGTTCAAGGACCTCAATGCCTGCACCGTATCTGTTAATTCTCGCGCACTCACGTTCCGGAAGCACTTTCCTTGTCGATCTCGTGCGTGGAATGACCGGCGTCGCGTCACTCTCTGAATTCTTTCACCGCAATCCAACCCCCCCTATAGCCGATTTCAGCGAAGAGGCGCTTGCACCATATGGTTCCCATGCCGCTTTGGCGGAAGCCGCCATCGCGGACCCCCTCGCGACCCTTGCATTTCGCGACAAGGTCGATGGTGTCTCTCTGTTCGTGGTGAAGGTACTGGGCCAACAACTCCGTGACGACCGGGCTCGTCGAATCCTCATCGACAACGCGATTGGAGTCGTCGTGCTCCGGCGAAACCCCTTCTCGGCGTGGGTGTCACGTGCGCTCGTCGACCAGTCGAAGACATGGGCGAACGCGGGGACAGCCCAGTTTGAGGTCACTTACGACGAAGAGTTTTTCCTGACGTTCGCCCGCAGGTATTCGACCCAGATTCACGAATTCCGTCGAATCGTCACCGAATCCGGAAAACCCTTCGTGTCGCTGACGTATTCCGACGTCGTTGCTTTGGGCGCCCCCGCGAATCTCTGGAAATCCCTTCGAACCGCGATGCCGTTACTCCCCGATCTGCGTCCGAATCCTGAATGGGTGCCGCGAATTTTTCGCCAAGACGAACGACTCCCTATTGACAGAATTAGCAATCGGAGTTTCGCAATTGCTAGCCTCGAGCGACTCGGTCTGGGATACCTGGTCGAGAACACAGACAGCGACGATCTCGATTACTTGATCTCGGTGTTGGTAAAGGAACCCCCACGCTCCGCTCTCAACAAGTTCGTGTCGGAGGCTAAGCGCCGACTTGGACGTTCAGCCAAGAAATAGAGCGCGCAGTCGACGTGAGACGACGACTACGCCGACACCGAGCATGACCAGGTAATACCCGATGTGCACCCAGATCATCGATGACACCACTCCCGTTGTGAGCATGCGGATGAGTTCGACTCCGTGCCACAGCGGGAAGCATTGCACCATAATCTGAATTGCTTCGGGGTACACGGTGATCGGGAAGAACGTTGCCGAGAACAGGAACATAGGCAGCATGACCATCGGCAACCAGTCCATCTGCTGGAACGTCTTGAGGTACGACGTGAATGCCATGCCGATCGAGGCGAACCCCGCCGCGATCAGGATGACCGCGGGAATCGCGAGAATCGCGAGCGGCGAAAGGACTAGCCCCATCGTCTGCATCACGATGAGGAATCCGACCGCATACACGCCGCCGCGCAACAGGGCAAGAGTAATCTCGCCGATAGCGACATCGAGAGGCCCTAGCGACGTCAATAACATCGTCTGATACAACTTGCCGAAATTGAGTTTGAAGAAGACGTTCCACGTCGAGTCGTAAATCGCACCGTTCATCGCCGACACCGCGAGAAGCGCGGGGGCGATGTAAGCCCCGTACGGCACCGACGCGCCATCGACATCAATTGATCCGATGATTCCGCCCAGTCCGATGCCCATCGAGAAAAGGTAAAACACGGGCTCGAAAAAGCCGCTCAGGATGACGAGGTAATTGTTGGACATTGTCGCCCGAAGTCCGCGTTCGATCACTGCGCGAGCATTGCCACCTGACATTCCGCCGAAACGCCGTTTGGGCGCGATGGCGGCGCTGACGCGAACCTCGGCGGTCATCGCGTCAACCTCGCGACGAACGACCGGTGCATGAAGTATCCCCCGATGACCGCATAAGCGACCAGAACCAGCAGGTGGGTCGCAGAGAGCCAGATGGGCTCGATTGCGCCGTAACTCACGGTTCTACCCAGTTGAGTTGCATGCCAGAGCGGTGAAACCCACCCGACCCATTCGAGCCAGTCAGGAACATCCGAGAGCGGGAAAAAGGTCCCCGAGAATAAGAACATGGGCATGACGACGAGTCGTTGAATCAGCGCGAATTGTCCCGTGTCATCCTCGAGTCTCGCCGCGTAAGCGCCCAGTGGCGTGAGGATGGAGAACGCCCCGAGGATGGCGATTGGGATCATGAGCCATCCCGATGCGAACGGTACCGCCCCGAACGCGACGAGAAAACCGTAGAAGACACCGGCGGTGAAGGCGAAACGAATCGTCAGGTGAACGAGGAACCCACCGACGATTTGTCCTGGCGTAATGGGTGTCGCGTGAATGGCGAAAAAAACCTTGTGCCATTTGAATCCGCTGAGCACGGGGTACATTCCTTCTTCCGCGCCAACTGTCAATATCGTCGACATGAGAAGCGCGGGAGCGACGAAGACAAGAAAGGGGACGCCCTCCATCCCCTGAGGGATGAGGTTCGCCAACCCGATTCCCAGGGCAAGCAGGTACATGAGCGGGTTCCCGAACGAGGAGGTGACGACGTAGCTGACGTAACCGCGCATCTCGCGCAGCCGAAGCTCTGCGACGTACCACCAACCCCAGCGGCGCGGTTTCTCGGCGTCCGCCGTGATGTCGGCGACGTTTTTCATTCGACGAGGGTCCGGCCGGTCAGGCGAAGGAACACATCCTCCAACGAAGAACGACGGACCAGGCTCGTCGTCGGGTGGTGGCCACGTTTCGTGATGACGGCAAGATCGCGTTCGCCGTTGTCGCTGTAAATCAAGATTCG
>CAMFDU010000019.1 GCA_945949175.1 Gulosibacter massiliensis
CAACCCGACTAGACGTCGCCGCCCACCACGCCGCACGCTTTCGCACACTCGGCGCGGTCACCGTGGGCGACCTCGGATGCGGAATCGGGGGCGATGCGCTGGCCTTTGCCGGGCTCGGAATCAACGTCATCGCCATCGATCGCGACGAAGCCACAGCCGCAATCGCGACCTACAACCTTGCTCCGTTCGACAACGCGAGCGTCGAACAGGGCGATGCCGAAAGTGTTGACCTCTCTCGGTTCGGCGCGTTGTGGTTTGACCCGGCTCGTCGCTCGAGCGACAAACGGCTGTCTAATCCCGCTGACTGGTCGCCCTCGCTCGAGTGGGTGTTCGATGTCGCGATGAGAATCCCGAGCGGAATCAAATTGTCGCCCGCCATCGCCCACGAATTGTTGCCTGAGGGCGTCGAGGCACAGTGGGTCGAGGATTCTGGCGACACCGTTGAATGCGTTGTGTGGACCGGCGCACTCGCGCGCTCAAACGTTGCTCGAAGCGCGCTCGTGCTGGGAAGCGAAACGGCTGAACTCACCGCGAGTGAACCCGATTCGACGGTCGACGTCGGCGACATCGGCGCCTTCGTGTATGACCCAAGTGGAGCCGTCATTCGAGCCCAACTGTTGGGGGCGCTCGCACGACAATTGGGTGCACACACAATCGCTTCGTCGATCGCATATTTGTCGAATAACACACTGGTTCACACCCCCTTTGCCCAAGCGTTTCGGGTCATCGATGCCCTGCCGCTCGATATTCGCGCGATTACGCAGTATTGCCGTGACGCCGGAATTGGCACGCTCGAGATCAAGAAACGTGGCGTTGACATCGACCCAGCAACTTTTCGAACCAAACTGAAATTGAAGGGCTCCGCCTCGGCAACGCTGATTGTGACCCGCGCCGGTGACGGTCGCGTCGCTATCGTGGCCGAACGAGTTCGCTAGACGCGAACGGTTTCAACTGGCAAGGTCGAATCAACAGGGAAATTCAAATCCGACGGCGCGACACCACGCGCAACGAGGTGCGCGCCAAGGGCGGCAATCATCGCACCGTTGTCAGTGCACAGTGCGAGAGGCGGAACGCGCAGTTCAATGCCGTTCTCTGCACATCGTTCAGCCGCCAGCGCCCGAATTCGGGCATTCGCAGCGACGCCGCCGCCCAATAGCAATCGATTGACTCCGTGTTCCACACACGCGGCGACAGCCTTTTTCGTCAACACGTCAGCTACAGATTCGCGGAAACTCGCGGCGACATCGGGAATTGAAGGGTTCTCGGTCGTCTCCACATACCGAGCGACGGCAGTCTTGAGCCCCGAAAATGAAAAATCGTAGCGATGGTCGATGAGGTCCTTGGGTAGCGTCAGTCCGCGCGGAAAGCGAATCGCGGTGGGATCACCGTCGGCGGCAACACGATCGATGTGCGGACCTCCGGGATAAGGAAGCCGAAGAAGTCGGGCGACCTTGTCGAAGGCCTCACCCGCCGCATCGTCAATGGTTTCACCCAACAAGACGACGTCCGTGACGAGGTCCCGAACAAGCAACAGCGAGGTGTGTCCGCCGCTGACCAAAAGCGCAACAGTTGGCAGTTCGATTTCACCGCCGTCCTCACGTAAAACATCTGCGCCCACGTGCCCGACCAAGTGATTGACCCCGTAGAGCGGTTTGCCAAGAGACACCGCTAGCGCTTTGGCTGCTCCGACCCCGACCATGAGTGCCCCGGCCAGCCCTGGTCCTGCCGCGACAGCAATCGCGTCGAGGTCATCCAGTCGAATCTTGGCTTCCGCGACAGCAGCGTCGATTGTTCCCCGCATCGCCTCGAGATGAGCCCTGGCTGCAATTTCCGGGACGACACCACCAAAGACGGCGTGTTCGTCCATGCTCGAGGCGATGACGTTCGCCAGCAGCGTTGTGCCGCGAACGATACCGACACCGGTTTCATCGCAACTCGATTCAATTCCGAGGACGAGTGGCCCGTTCACGCGGACACCTCTTTGCGCATCACCAGTGCGTCGACTCCAGCGGGCTGGTAGTACTTGGGCCGCGTCGCAATGGTCTCAAAACCACGCATAGCGTAAAGCGACTGAGCAACGGTGTTATCGACGCGAACCTCAAGCATGATCGCCGACGCACCTTTGTCGATGGTCCACGCGATAAGGGCGTCCAAAAGTTCGGCACCGATGCCGCGCCCCCGGTGCGACTCGACGACAGCGATGTTGTGGATGTCTGCGACATCGTTTCCCGTCAGATGGTGGGCAATCGCATACCCAACGACTTGCCCCTCGTCGGTTGCGACGAGGAAGTGCGCATAAGGACTGTGCAGGTCGTCGGCGAGTTTCTCTAGCGGCCATGCGTCGTCGGGGAAAAGTATCTGTTCGAGTCCGTGGATGGTCGTAAGGTCGGTCGCAGCCGCTAGTCGAATCATCAACCACTCACCCGCTTCGGCCCGTTGTTCGGAATTGCATCTGGAGCCCTCAGATACAGCGGGCGCAGACTCGACAGGTCGTCACCGCGGGCTAGTCGATTCTGAGACGCGGTCGCGAGGAGAGCAGCAGAGACTTGTTCAACTCTGACCTCGGGGAACGTGTCGAGGTCGACGTCAGTTGAGAGCGTTGCTTCTGTCGTGAGCCGTGGACCGGCGATAGCAACGCCGTTGCGATACGTCGTCCACGCCAGTTCGCGTCGTCGGACATCCGAAACAATAGAGCATGCTTCTCGGCCCACTGCTGCCGCATCGTGACTTGGAATGCCATATATGGGAATCCCGCGTCCGATGGCAAATGCTACCCCAGCCGCAATTCCTACTCGCAGTCCAGTGAACGGACCTGGCCCGATTCCCGCCACAACGGCGGTGACATCCGACGACGTTACCCCGGCGTCGGTCAAAACGCGATCGATGAACACGCCGATGTGTTCAGCGTGGCTGCGCGTATCTGCCGTCGCGGCTTCAGCAACGATTCCGTCGCCAACCAGGGCCACGCTCGTACCTGCCGATGTGTCGATCGCCAGAATCACGTCGGCTCGTTTCGTCCAAGGGCAGCCGCCAGTTCGTTTCCACGTAGACCAACCGCATGCAGGCTCACGGTCCGCGTTTCGTCGTCAGCGCTATGCGAACGGTCAATGATTATCTCGAGCCACTCATCGACGATGGTGTCCAGCATTCCGTGTCCCCATTCGATGACGGAAATGACGTTATCCCAGTCAATGTCGAGGTCTTCGAGTTCGGCTGCGCTTTGCAGGCGATAAGCATCGATGTGCACAAACGGCACGTCATCGGTTCGCGGGTGAGTTCGGGCAACAACGAAAGTGGGGCTCGTCACCGTACCCCGCACCTTTAGTTCGCGACCTAGCCCGCGCGTGAACGTCGTCTTACCGGCGCCCAATTCGCCGGTCAGGCAAACGACATCTCCTGCCCGCAGCAGTCGGGCCACACGTGCACCGAATTCACCCATGTCCTCGGCGGTCGGTATCGACATCACGGGATGTCAATTCGAGTGACGCGGTTCCCAATACCCGTCACGATGTCGTAGCTGATGGTGTCGGCCCAGTCGGCCCACTCGGACACACCCGGCGTTCCGGCCTTGGGGTCGCCCCAAATTCCGACGGGGTCGCTTGCGTTCACGCGCGCGTCGCCGACGTCGACCACAATCTGATCCATCGCGATGCGCCCAACGACGGGGTAGCGAACTCCCGCAATTTCCACATGAGCGTGTCCGGTTGCAGCGCGGGGAATTCCATCGGCGTAACCGGCGGCAACCAGCACGACGGTCGTTTCCTTCGGAGCGGTCCACAGAAAGTTATAAGACACCCCGTCGCCGGCGGCGATGCGTTTGACATTGACAATCGACGACTCAAATCGCATCGCGGGCGCGAGCTCCAGATTGCGATGGGATGCCGTCGGTGCGAGGCCATACGCCGCAATACCGAATCGCACCATCGTGAATCTCAGTGACGGGTGGTCGATAGCCGCAGCGGACGCCGCCATGTGCAGATGGGTTGGTGAAACACCTTTGTCCGCGAGAAGGTCTCGCGTGCGAACGAAGATTTCAGCCTGCGCAAGGTCAGTTTCCCGGGAGGTACCCGACACATGCGACATCAGGCCGTCGACAACGAGGTCGCCGCTCGAGTGGAGCGCGCAAGCCGTGTCGAGAAACTCGGTGAGCTGGTCGCGGCCGATCCCGTTTCGCCCAAGGCCCGTGTCAATCTTGAGGTGAACCGTGCCCCCGCCGACCTTCGCAACCGCGCGAAGTTGCGCGACGGTTGAGATACCCAGAGTGACGTCCCGCCCGATTGCCTCGACGAAATCCTCATCGGCTGCGTGCAGCCACGCAAGGAGGGGTGCCGTGATTCCCTTATCCCGCAGTTCGAGCGCCTCGCCAATGTCCGCAACGCCAATCCAACTTGCCCCTGCGGCAAGAGCAGCACGGGCGGCGAGCTCAGCCCCGTGTCCGTAACCGTTCGCTTTGACGACAACCATGGTGTCTTTCGCGGGCGCGAGTTCGCGCAATCGCTCGACGTTCCGCTGGATAGCAGAGGACGACACCAGAACACGGCGAAGAGGCGTGCTCATCGTTCCTCGGCAATCACGCTGGCCACGGCGATTCCGTCGCCATGGCTGAGAGAGAGGTGCAGCACCAATCCCAATCGCTCAATTCGGGCAGCGATGGCACCGCTCAAACGGAATTCGGGCCTGCCCTCGCGTTGCGGGATTTCAATATCGACCCAGGACAAGTCGTTTCTTCCCCCCAGGGCTTTGATCAGGGCCTCTTTCGCCGCAAAACGTGCGGCCAACGATTCAATAGAGAGTTTGCGCTCGGATGGGGCGAACAAACGGTCGCGAAGTTTTGGTGTCCGGGTGAGTGAAGCGTCGAATCGCTCGATGTCGACAACATCGATTCCATGCCCGACGATCGCCATGACTATTCCACCGTTACGGATTTGGCGAGATTGCGCGGTTGGTCGACATCGAGCCCTTTCGCCGCAGCAAGCTCCATCGCAAAAATGTGCAATGGTACGACAGCCAAAATCGGCTCGATGAAACTGGATGCCAGAGGGATGGGAATGACCTCGTCAGCATACGGAAGAACTGCCGCGTCGCCCTGTTCGGCGATGGCGATAACTCGTGCGCCGCGGGCTCGAATCTCTTGGATGTTCGACACAACCTTCGCGTGAAGCGAGTGCGGATCGCGCGGGCTGGGAACGATAACGAACACAACCTGCCCTGGCTCAATCAGTGCAATCGGACCGTGTTTGAGTTCACCGGCCGCAAACCCTTCCGCGTGAATGTAGGCAAGCTCTTTAAGCTTGAGCGCGCCTTCCAAAGCAATCGGATATCCGACGTGACGACCCAACAACAAAATAGCCTGGGTGTCCGCCATCCATTTCGCGAGCGTTTTGATTCGCTCGCCGTGCAAGAGCACAGTTTCGAGCATCGCCGGCGTTGCTTCCAGGTCACGAACAACCGCAGCGAGAACTTTCGAGTCACCCTTGCCGTTCGCCTGCGCAATCGCAATGCCGAGCAGATACAACGCGGTCACTTGAGCGACGAATGCCTTCGTCGACGCAACAGCCACCTCTGGTCCGGCGTGCGTGTAAATTACCGCATCAGACTCGCGCGGAATCGTGGCACCCTGCGTATTGCAAATCGATAGTGTGCGGGCTCCAACTTCGCGTGCATACTTGACGGCCATCAGAGTGTCCATCGTTTCGCCCGATTGGCTGACCGAGACAATCAGGGTTCGATCCGAGATGACGGGTTCGCGATAACGGAATTCGTGGCTGAGTTCCACATCGACGGGTATTCTCGCCCACTGTTCGAGCGCATACTTTCCGACAAGTCCGGCATAGGCTGCTGTCCCGCAGGCGATGATAATAATTCGGTCAACGTCGATTAAGGCAGACGGCTCGAAGCCCTCGATCTGGACCTCGCCGTTCTTGATTCGGCCGCGAATTGTGTCGGCGACCGCTGCTGGCTCTTCACTGATTTCTTTCGCCATGAACGATGACCACCCACCTTTGTCGGCGGCGGACACATCCCACGTCACGGTAAACGGCTCGGGCGTGACGGAGTTCCCGTCGAAGTCGATAACCGTCACGTCGTCTTTTGTTATGGTAACGATTTGGTCCTGGCCGATGGCCAACGCGTCGCTCGTGTATTCGACAAACGCGGCGACGTCGCTTCCAAGGAAGTTCTCGCCTTTCCCAAGTCCAATGACGAGCGGTGAGTTGCGGCGAGCGCCGACGACGACACCGGGTGAATCCTCGTGCACGACCAACAACGTGAATGCTCCATCCAATCGCGCCACGACGGCGCGCATGGCTTCAGTGAGGTTAGAAGTTCGGTGATACTCGCGCGCCACCATGTGGGCAGCAACCTCGGAATCCGTCTCGGAGGTAAATTCGGTCCCCTCGGCGACGAGTTCCGCCTTGAGTTCGGCAAAGTTCTCGATGATGCCGTTGTGAATGAGAGCGAGTTTGCCGCCGTCGGCGAGGTGCGGGTGGGCGTTCACGTCGGTTGGTGCCCCGTGAGTGGCCCACCGTGTGTGTCCGATTCCCGTGTGGCCGTCGTCGAGCGGATTTGCGACGAGTTCGTCGCGCAGAGTTTGAAGCTTTCCCGAACGTTTACGGGTCTGCAAGTTAGCCGAGATTATGGCGACTCCCGCCGAATCGTATCCTCGATACTCCAATCGGCCAAGCCCGCCAAGAAGGACTTCCTGGGAACCTCGAGGACCCACGTAACCGACGATTCCGCACATAGGGGCAAGTCTAACCACCCCGCGAGCAGAGTATCGTTGAGCAAATGGCGGACAGTTCGATCGGGTTGACACCGTTCCACGAGATTCCTCGTCACCGGTGGTCGGCACTCGCGTCGTCTTTGGCGTCCCCGCTGTCGACAGCGGAAATCGAGCGCATTCGCGGACTCGGTGACAGCCTCGATATCGACGAAGTCGACAGCATCTACATTCCGTTGACAAACCTTCTTTCCCGATACGCCAAAGCGGCACGCGCCACGCACGCTGACACCGCAGCGTTCCTCGGAATCACCAAACCGCACACACCATTCGTCATCGGTGTTGCGGGTAGCGTCGCGGTCGGTAAATCCACGGTCTCCCGATTGCTGCGCGAACTGTTGTCACGCGACCCCGAAACCCCGAATATCGCTCTGGTGACGACCGACGGGTTCCTGTACCCCAATGCCGAATTGATCCGACGCGGAATCGCCCACCGCAAGGGCTTCCCTGAATCGTACGATCGACGTGCACTGCTTCGATTCGTCACCGAAATCAAATCAGGGGCGGAAAAAGTATTCGCGCCCGTCTATTCGCACTTGTCGTACGACATCATCCCCGACGAAACAATCGAGGTCTCGAGGCCCGACATCCTCATTGTCGAGGGCCTCAATGTTCTGCAACCACCCACTGCCGGGCAATCGGTCGCCCTGTCGGACCTGTTCGATTTCTCTATTTATGTGGATGCGCGTGCCACTGACATCGAATCATGGTACGTCAACCGTTTCCTGGCGCTACAGACCAGCGCGTTCGCCGACGAACGGTCGTTTTTTCACAAATACGCGGCGTTGTCGCGCGACGAAGCCATCACCGAGGCAACGGACATCTGGAAAGCAATTAATGAACCAAACCTGATTGAGAACATCGCGCCAACTCGGTCGCGCGCGAAATTGGTCCTCAAGAAGGACCGCGACCACACCGTGTCAACGGTGTTGTTGCGAAAAATCTAACGGGAGAGTCGCGCGCGGACGAGGTCCGCTAGTCGGTGTGCAACGAGTTCGGCGTGCTCTTGCGTCGCCGCTTCGACCATGACTCTCACCAATGGTTCGGTACCCGACGCCCGGAGCAGGATCC
Source organism: Gulosibacter massiliensis (assembly GCA_945949175.1). Classification (GTDB taxonomy): domain Bacteria; phylum Actinomycetota; class Actinomycetes; order Actinomycetales; family Microbacteriaceae; genus MWH-TA3. The sequence continues at coordinate 7,850 of CAMFDU010000019.1, forward strand.
GACCCGAATCCCCTAGCTCAGCCTCGAGCTCCCTCTGCAACGCGGCGATTTCCCCATCTGAATCCAGATTTCTGTGGTCAACATCTTTCACGTTGACGAGAATTTGGGGTAGCGCGGTCATCACGGCCGCTAGTTCGGCAGCAGTCTTTCCGGTCCGCGCCATTTCGGCTGCAAGGTGAAGTCCGGTAAGTAGCCCATCACCCGTCGTTGAGTGATCGGCAAAAATGATGTGCCCCGACTGTTCGCCCCCAAAGTTATAGGCGCCTGTTTCCATGTCCTCGAGGACATATCGATCGCCGACCGCGGAACGTCGAAGAGTTATTCTCTCGCGATCGAGGGCAATCTCGAGACCGAGGTTGCTCATGACTGTTGCAACGACCGTCGAGCTCTTGAGAATGCCCCGGCCGTTCATTGAAATTGCGAGAATCGCCATGATGTGATCGCCGTCAATGACGTTTCCGGACGCGTCGATAGCGAGGCATCGATCCGCATCACCGTCGTGGGCGATTCCCACGTCCGCTTTGACATCAACGACTGTTTTTTGCAAAAGCGCAAGGTCGGTGGACCCGCACCCCTCGTTGATGTTGAGGCCGTCTGGGTCACTACCAATAACGGTGACCTGCGCACCTGCGTCTTTGAACACCCGCGGTGAAATTCCGGCGGCAGCGCCATTCGCGCAATCGATGACCACGTGCAATCCAGCCAACGAGACATCCATCGTGGCGAGGAGGTGAAGCACGTAACGGTCTTCAGCATCGGCAAAACGTCGAATTCGCCCAACTCCCGCGCCAGTCGGTTGCAGACGTGGTCCTTCCATCGCTTTTTCGATCCGCTCCTCCACAACGTCGGGTAACTTCGTTCCCCCGAACGAGAAGAACTTGATGCCGTTGTCCGCAGCGTGATTGTGCGACGCCGAAATCATGACACCGAAGTCAGCCTGGATATCGTTGACGAGAAACGCGGCGGCGGGAGTTGGCAAAACGCCAGCATCGAGAACATCGATACCAGAACTTGCCAGCCCCGCCGAAACGGCAGCCGTCAGGAATTCGCCAGAGATTCGAGGGTCGCGAGCGACAATCGCACGCGGCTTACGTCCTTCTCTACGCACCTCGTCGGCGTGACGACCCTGCGTCAAGACCTGCGACGCGGCCTGCGCAAGACGCAGAGCCAAGTCGGCCGTTAGTTCCGCGTTGGCGAGCCCGCGAACACCATCGGTCCCAAAGAGACTCGACATCGGAGAATGACCGATTAACGCTTCGAGTACTGGGGAGCCTTGCGGGCCTTCTTCAGACCAGCCTTCTTGCGCTCCTTGATACGAGCATCACGCGTGAGGAAACCGGCCTTCTTGAGGGTCGGACGGTTGTTCTCGGTGTCGATTTCGAGGAGGGCACGAGCGATACCGAGACGCAACGCCCCGGCTTGTCCAGAAGGGCCTCCGCCCGAAATACGAGCAATAACGTCATATACAGAACCAAGTTCGAGAACCGCAAATGGCGACATGATGAGCTGCTGGTGAAGCTTGTTGGGGAAGTACTCCGCGATTGCGCGACCGTTAACGGTCACTGCGCCGGTTCCGGGCACGAGTCGCACGCGGGCGATGGCTTCCTTGCGTCGACCGACGGCTGCGCCGGCGACAGAGAGAGTGAGCTTCGGTGCCTTGGCTCCCGATGCGGTTTTTTCGCTGATTTTTGCCACTGTTCTAATCCTTCGCTCGGCGCTTACTGCGCGACCTGGTCAAATGTGTAGGGCTTCGGCTGCTGGGCAGTGTGAGGGTGCTCGGCACCCGCGTACACCTTGAGCTTGCGGAACTGGTCGGCTCCGAGCGAGTTCTTGGGGAGCATGCCACGAATGGCCTTCTCGACGGCGCGCGTGGGGTGCTTCTCGAGGAGTTCCGAGTACTTGACAGCCGTCAGTCCACCCGGGTAACCCGAGTGGCGGTAGGCAAGCTTCTGGGTAAGCTTCGAGCCGGTGAGTGCGACCTTTTCGGCATTGATGATGATGACGTGGTCACCCATGTCCATGTGCTGAGCGAAGGTTGGTTTGTGCTTGCCGCGAAGAAGAACTGCGGCGTGGCTTGCCAAACGACCGAGGACAACGTCTTCGGCGTCAATGATGATCCAGTCCCGCTGAATGTCAGCGGGTTTTGGTGAGAATGTACGCGTCACAGTCGTAGCGCTTTCGGTTAAAGTGTTCGTGAATCCCGCTCCGGTGAGGCTTTCTAGGGAAAGAACTCGGTGGAGGGCTCAACCAGGCACCCGGTCGGGCACCAAGGGTCAACGATACAAGGGATTCAGTGTCTGGTCAAACCGGTTCACGCCGAGTGCGGGACAGTTCGGCTCGGTCGCCCACCTCGTCGTCGGCCGGATAGCCCACCTCGACGAGCGTAAGCCCGTGCGGCGGGACAACGATGAATGCTGAGGTGCGCGTGCGTTCCTCGCGAAGCGTCACAGCATCGCCAACACTGAGTTTGCCGCGACCCACCGCGATACACATCCCGACAAGGTTTCGCACCATGTTGTGGCAGAACGCGTCGGCCTGCACCTCTGCAACGAGAGTTCCGTCGTACTCGCGGCGCCAGCGAAAAATCTGCAATTCACGGACACGAGTGGCCCGGGGCCGAGGCTTGCAAAACGTCGTCCAGTCGTGAAGGCCAAGCAGGGAAGTCGCCGCTTTGTTCATAAGATCTGCGTCGAGGACCTCGTCAACCCACAGCGTGAATCGACGCGATCTGGGGTCACGAACACTCACGGCGTCGGAAACCCGGTATTCGTAACGGCGGTAGATCGACGAGTAGCGCGCATCGAACCCAGGTGGGGCGACCGTCACGCGGTCAATATGAATTGACCCGACCGTCAAGATCGAATTGAGTTGGCGAATGAGTTGTTCAGGTTTCACCGCATCGCTGACATCGACGTGAGCAGTTTGACCCGTTGCGTGGACTCCAGCATCGGTCCGTCCCGCGACCGTAGATTGAATCGTGTCCATGCGCAAAACTGTCGCCAACGCACCATCGAGCGTTCCCTGCACCGTGTTCAGATCGGGCTGTTTTGCCCAACCAGAAAAGTCAGTGCCGTCGTAAGAGAAATCGATTCGGAGTCTCACTGATCACCGCCGGAAACGACTGAAGGCCCGAGGAAAATCCCCGGGCCTTGCGTCATGGAATTACTTGTCGTCACCCTCGGAGGCAGCGTCGTCGGCTGCGTCCGGTGCGGTGTCGGCGTCGGCTTCGGGAGCCACGTCGTCCGCGGGGACCTCTGCGGTCTCGGCGGCGTCTACGGCTTCAGCTACCTCTGTGGCCTCTACGGTTTCGACGACCTCAGCCTCAACGACCTCGTCAACTGGAGCGTCGAGAACGACGTCCTCAACGACCTCGTCAGCGACAACCGCAGCAACAGGCTTAGCGGCCGGTGCGGCGGCGGCGGCAGCCGCGGCCGCGGTCTTCTTGGCCGACTTGGGCTTTGGGTTCACGGGCTCAAGAACGAGCTCGATTTGGGCCATTGATGCGTTGTCGCCCTTCCGGAAGCGCGTCTTCGTGATGCGGGTATAACCGCCCTCGCGCATTTCGACCTGAGGTGCGATTACCGTGAAGAGTTCGTGAGTTGCGTCCTTGTTGCGAAGAATTCCGAGAACACGACGACGGGCATGGAGGTCTCCGCGCTTGCCGAACGTGACAAGGCGTTCAGCGAGCGGGCGAAGACGCTTTGCTTTAGTCTCGGTCGTTTCGATCGACTTGTGGGTGAACAGTGCAACCGCGAGGTTGGCAAGAAGCAGACGTTCGTGGGCCGGGCCTCCTCCGAGGCGGGGTCCCTTTGTGGGCTTAGGCATGTGTTGGTTCTCCTGTCAGATGCGAGCGCGATGGCACCCGCAGGGTAATTACTGTTCGTTGGCCTCGTAGAAGTACGCCGAATCCGCTCCCGGAACACCGTCCTTGAGTTTAAGGCCGCGCTCAACAAGCTTCTCGAGAACCTCGTCGACGGACTTCTGTCCGAAGTTTCGGATGTTCATGAGTTGGTGCTCGGTCAGGTTGACCAACTGTGCGAGGGTGTTGATTCCCTCGCGCTTGAGGCAATTGAAAGAACGAACTGTGAGGTCAAGTTCTTCAATGCGAATATCGAGGCCTTCACCCGTGACGACTTCTTCGAAGCGAGGCCCAATTTCAATACCCTCGGCTTCGACGTTCAATTCACGAGCAAGCCCGAACAGTTCGACGAGAGTTCCACCAGCCGACGCCACGGCGTCGCGAGGAACGATGGAAGCTTTCGTTTCGACGTCGACGACGAGCTTGTCAAAGTCGGTGCGCTCACCGGCACGAGTTGCCTCAACGCGGTAAGTCACCTTGAGAACGGGCGAATAAATCGAATCAATCGCGATGGTGCCGATGGGGGCACCTGCAATCTTGTTCTGCTCCACTGAGACATACCCGCGACCGCGCTCAATCGTGAGTTCAATTTCGAGATTTCCCTCTTTCGACAGGGTCGCAACATGCATCTCGGGGTTGTGGATTTCTACTCCGGCGGGAGCGGTGATGTCCGCTGCGGTTGCAACACCGGCACCCTTTTTGCGGAGGTAGGCGACAACCGGTTCATCGTGCTCGCTCGAAACCGTAATGTTTTTGAGGTTCAAGATGATTTCCGTGACGTCTTCGTGAACACCCGTGAGCGACGTGAACTCGTGCGGTGCACCGGTCACGCGAAAACGGGTGACGGCTGCGCCGGGGATCGACGACAGAAGGGTGCGGCGGAGGGAGTTACCCAGGGTGTAGCCAAAACCAGGTTCAAGCGGTCCGATGACGAACTGTGAACGCGTGTCGGATTCGGTGATTTCGGTGAGCGTGGGGCGCTGTGCAATGAGCACGTGGTTTCCTTTCGGTCAGTGTCCGCTATATGACACTTCTCTGAATACGAATGTTGAGTTGTTGGTGTGAGGCGAACGGGTCTCCCCATCACCCCGGTAAATCCGTGGTGCGTTAGACGCGACGGCGCTTCGGTGGGCGGCAGCCGTTGTGAGCCTGAGGCGTCACATCGGTAATCGATCCAACCTCGAGGCCAGCGGCCTGAAGTGAACGAATCGCCGTCTCCCGACCGGAACCGGGCCCCTTGACGAACACGTCGACCTTTTTGACTCCATGTTCTTGCGCCTGTCGAGCCGCCGATTCCGCAGCAAGCTGAGCGGCAAACGGAGTCGACTTACGTGAACCTTTGAAGCCAACTCCACCCGACGACGCCCAGGAAATGACGTTGCCAGAAGGGTCGGTGATGGACACAATGGTGTTGTTGAACGTCGACTTGATGTGAGCCTGGCCCACGGCGATATTCTTCTTGTCCTTACGACGAGGCTTACGGCCCGCGGTCGCTTTCGGTGCTGCCATGATCTAGTTCCCTTTCCTAGGGCCGCGGCTAGCGGCCGGCCTTCTTCTTGCCGGCGACAGTGCGCTTCGGTCCCTTGCGGGTGCGGGCATTGGTCTTCGTGCGCTGACCGTGAACGGGCAGACCACGACGGTGGCGGATTCCCTGGTACGAGCCAAGTTCCACCTTGCGGCGAATGTCGGCCTGCACCTCACGGCGCAAGTCACCTTCGACCTTGAAGTTGGCGTCGATGTAGTCACGCAACGCGATGAGTTGATCGTCGGTGAGGTCCTTGACGCGAATGTTCTTGTCGATTTTGGTCTCGTCGAGAACCTGAACCGAACGGGTACGGCCAACGCCGTAAATGTAGGTGAGTGCGATTTCTACGCGCTTGTCGCGAGGAATATCTACTCCAGCGAGACGTGCCATGAGGCTGCTCCTAGTAATTGAAGAGGTCTGTGCCAACATCGTTCCCGAGCCTCTTACTCGGGTGGTCCCCCACTAGTGGGTTGTGATGCGGCGAGGTTTTGTATTCAGTTTTCGGGGAGTTCGTTAGCCCTGGCGCTGTTTGTGGCGAGGGTTCTCACAGATCACCATGACGTTTCCGTGTCGACGAATAACCTTGCACTTGTCGCAAATCGGCTTGACGCTTGGGTTGACCTTCATTGTTTTCTCCTGTTTCGCTGGCGTCGTACCCGGTGAATTCCGGGCCGTTCCTTCTGCGCGGTTACTTGTAGCGATAAACGATTCGGCCTCGTGAAAGGTCGTAGGGGCTAAGTTCTACAATCACGCGGTCCTCTGGGAGGATGCGGATGTAGTGCTGGCGCATTTTTCCCGAGATATGCGCGAGGACCTTGTGGCCATTCGCTAGTTCGACGCGAAACATTGCATTGGGCAATGCTTCTACGACCGAGCCTTCAATCTCGATAACGCCATCTTTGTTAGCCATGTTTCCGTTCGTTAGCTGCTCACAACCACACGTCGTGCGGTTGGTGGGAGGCACCACGAGGGCACGACACACCAAAGTACGACAATACGCCACATTTGGCGGTTTTGCAAGTGGAACTTAGGCGCGGAGGCCCCGAAGGTCTAACGCTTCAACGATTCGCCCTGTCACGTCATCGATTGGCCCGATTCCATCGACGCTGATAAGAATTTTGCGGCCCCCGTAGACCTGGATAAGGGGTGCGGTTTCACGTGCATACAACTCAAGGCGATTGCGCATGACATCCTCGGTGTCGTCGGTGCGTCCCTGTTCGGTTGCACGCGCACGAATCCGATCAATCACGACGTCGGGATCGACCGTGAGTTCAACGACGACATCCAGCTGGTTTCCCTGTGCTACGAGGACTTCGTCTAAGGCACGGACTTGGTCGAGAGTTCGTGGATAACCGTCGAGAAGAAAGCCATGCTCGCAATCAGCGTGTGCGAGTCGATCGGCAACCAGCGCATTCGTGAGGGTGTCGGGGACATATTCGCCCCGATCCATAAATCCTTTGGCCTCGACGCCGAGGGGCGTTTCGTCGCGGACGTTCGCTCGAAAGATATCGCCCGTCGAAATCGCAGGGATGGAGAAGGCGTTGGACAGGAGAACCGCCTGAGTCCCCTTACCGGCCCCCGGGGGACCAACGAGGAGCATGCGGACCATTAACCGAGCAGTCCTTCATAGTGACGCTGTTGAAGCTGAGCGTCAATCTGTTTGACAGTCTCTAGTCCGACTCCAACGATGATGAGGATCGATGTTCCGCCGAAGGGGAAGTTTTGGTTCGCGCCGATTGTCGCGAGGGCGATGAGCGGGATGAGAGCGACTACTCCGAGGTAGAAGGCGCCGGGCAGCGTGATGCGGGACAAAACATAGTTGAGGTACTCGGCAGTCGGACGGCCGGCACGAATGCCTGGAATGAACCCGCCATACTGCTTCATGTTGTCAGCGACCTCGATGGGGTTGAATGTGATCGCGACGTAGAAGTAGGTGAATCCGACGATCAGCAAAAAGAACATCGCCGTGTAAAGGGGCTGGTCACCGCTGGCCAGGTTCGCGCTGACCCACAACACCCAATCCGGTGCGACGGTGCCGGCAGCAGGCTGGTTGAACTGGGCAATGAGCGCGGGAAGGTACAAGAGTGACGAGGCGAAGATTACCGGTACGACACCCGCCATGTTCACCTTGATGGGGATGTAGGTACTAGTGCCGCCATAGGTTTTCGTTCCGACCACACGCTTGGCGTATTGGACGGGGATGCGGCGCTGCGACTGCTCGACGAAGACGACGGCTGCCATGATGACGATGCCAATCGCGATGACGAGGAAGAAGATGCTGTTTCCTTCGGTGCGCTGGATTGCCCAGAGCGAGGTGGGGAATCCTGCCGCGATCGACGCAAAGATAAGGATTGACATTCCGTTGCCGATACCGCGTTCGGTGATCAATTCACCGAACCACATGATCAGGCCGGTTCCCGCGGTCATCGTGATGACGATCAGCAGAATCGAATACCACGCGTCGCTCGTGATGAGCTGCGTGCACTCGGGAATGCTCGAGGATGCGCCAAAGAGTTGACCGCTTCGCGCTACCGTGACCAGAGTGGTCGACTGCAAAATTCCCAGGCCAAGCGTGAGATACCGGGTGTACTGTGTCAGCTTGGACTGGCCGGCCTGACCCTCTTTGTGCAAAGTTTCGAAGTGAGGGATGACGACGCGAAGGAGCTGCGTAATGATCGACGCCGTGATGTACGGCATGATTCCCAGCGCAAAAATGGACAGTTGGAGAAGTGCGCCACCCGACAACATATTTACGAGTTCATAGATGCCGTTCGTGCCGGCACTGCCGGCGAGACAGGTTTGAACATTCGCGAAATCTACGAACGGTGCAGGCACGAACGAACCAAATCGATACAGAACAATCATCACGAGGGTGAAGCCGATCTTCGTCCGAAGATCGGGTGTCCCCATGATTCGACGAATTGCGCTGAACACTGGTCCTCCTGTGACAGGCCTAACGGCCAACTCTCTAAATCTAGTAGAAAACGAGCCGAGGGGAACCCCGGCCCGTTTTGCTGACTATTTGATCGAACCGCCCGCGGCGACAATCTTTTGTTCTGCTGACTTGGACACCTTGTCCACCGTGACGGTTACGGCGACTGAAATGTCCCCGTTTCCAAGAACCTTGACCTTTTCGTTCTTGCGAACGGCACCTTTTGCCACGAGGTCGGCGATGGTGACATCTCCGCCCTTCGGGTAAAGCTCGGTGATGCGGTCGAGATTGACAACCTGGTACTCGACACGGAACGGGTTCGTGAAACCACGAAGTTTCGGCGTGCGCATGACAAAGTTGAGGTTTCCGCCTTCAAGACCCCGACGAACCTGGTAACGAGCCTTCGAGCCCTTGGTACCACGCCCGGCGGTCTTTCCCTTTGAGCCCTCACCGCGACCAACACGAGTGCGGGACTTTTTGGAACCTGGCGCGGGGCGGAGGTGGTGCAACTTCAGGAGTTGAACCTTCTCGCCCGATTCCGTCGCGGCGGGCTTTGCTTTCGCGGGTGCCTTGGCGGCTGGGGCTTTTTCGGCAACGTCGGCGGCCGGCTTGGCGGCAGCCTTCGGTGCAGCGGCCTTGGCAGGAGCCTTGGTCGGAGCCTTGGCGGCAGGGGCTTTCGCAGCAGCAGGTTTCGCGGCAGCAGCCTTGGCGGGCGCCTTCGCAGCAGCCGGCTTAGCGGCGGGCTTTTTTTCTTCAGCCATTACTTCACTTCCTCAACAGTGACGAGGTGCGCAACGGTGCGAACGTAACCCCGGTTGACCGAGTTGTCCGGACGGAGAACTGTCTGCCCGATGCGCTTCAGTCCGAGGCTGCGCAGCGTGTCACGCTGGTTCTGCTTCTCGCTGATCTTGGATTTGATCTGGGTAATCTTGAGCTGGCCCATTAGGCACCTGCCTTTGCGGCGGCCACGGCGTCAGCTTCGGCACGGATGAGACGCGCGGGGGCTACCTGCTCGAACTCGAGACCACGACGTGCGGCGACCGCACGAGGCTCTTCGAGTTGCTTGAGAGCGGCAACCGTAGCGTGAACGATGTTGATGGTGTTTGACGAGCCGAGAGATTTACTCAGTACGTCGTGAATACCGGCGCACTCGAGTACAGCACGAACGGGACCACCAGCGATAACACCAGTTCCTGCAGACGCCGGACGAAGAAGTACGACTCCGGCCGCTGCTTCACCCTGGACGGGGTGAGGGATGGTGAGCCCCGAGCGAGGAACGCGGAAGAAGTTCTTCTTCGCGTCTTCAACGCCCTTGGAAATCGCGAGCGGAACTTCGCGAGCTTTGCCGTAGCCGACACCGACAAGTCCGTTACCGTCGCCGACGACGACGAGAGCGGTGAACGCAAAGCGACGACCGCCCTTGACGACCTTCGAGACGCGGTTGATTGCCACGACCTTCTCGAGGAACGGGCTCTTCTCAACCTCGCGGCCACCGCGGTCATTGCGACCACCGGTACGTCCGCCACCACGGTTGTTGTCGCCACGGCGACCACGGGGAGCGGTCTCCTCGGTCGTCGTTGCTTCTACTGCCTCAGGGGCAGTCGTTGCTTCTACTGCCTCGGGGGCAGTGGTTTCTTCCGACACAGTGTTGTCCTTCGTCTCTTCGCTCACAGGGTCAGTCCTGCCTCGCGCGCACCGTCAGCAACAGCTGCGACGCGACCGGCGTAACGGTTACCTCCGCGGTCGAAGACGACGGTTGAAACGCCGGCCTTCTTCGCGCGGTCTGCAACGAGCACACCGATTTTTTTGGCCTTGGCGGTCTTGTCCTCGGTGGAGGCGCGGAAATCCGGCTCCATCGTCGACGCGGAAGCAACCGTAATTCCCTTGGTGTCGTCCACGATCTGAACAAAAAGATGACGAGCAGAGCGCGTCACGACGAGGCGGGGACGCGCTTCGGTTCCGTTGACCTTCTTGCGAAGACGGAAGTGGCGGCGCGCACGCTGCTCAGTTTTTGAGGTAGTAGCCATGGTTACTTACCAGCCTTTCCGGCCTTACGACGGACGATTTCGCCCTCGTAACGAACACCCTTGCCCTTGTAAGGCTCGGGCTTGCGGAGTTTACGAATGTTTGCTGCGACCTCACCGACGGCCTGCTTCGAAATGCCCGAAACAATGACCTTGTTGTTGCCTTCGACGGCGAGGCTGATGCCGGCCGGCGGTTCAACGGTGATGGGGTGCGAAAAACCGAGAGCAAATTCGATCCCTTGGCCCTTCGCGGCAACACGGTAACCGGTACCGACGATTTCAAGAGCCTTCGTGTATCCGGTGGTGACGCCGACGATGTCGTTGGCGATGAGCGTTCGAGTGAGCCCGTGAAGCGAACGCGAAGCGCGCTCGTCATCGGGGCGGGTTACGACGACCTGGTTTTCCTCGACCGACACCGCGATGGGGTTCGCAATGTTGACGGTGAGTTCACCCTTGGGTCCCTTGACAGTGACGACGGATTCAGCAACCGAAACGGTTACACCCGACGGAATCTCGATGGGGAGACGACCAATACGCGACATGGCGGGTTACCACACGTAGGCGAGGACTTCCCCACCCACGCCTTTCTTCTGTGCTTCGCGGTCCGTGAGAAGGCCCGACGAGGTGGACAGAATGGCAACGCCGAGTCCGCCGAGAACCGTGGGGATCTCGGTTGACTTTGCGTAAACGCGAAGACCGGGCTTTGAGACGCGCTTGAGGCCAGAGAGGGCCGCTTTGCGCTCGTTGCCGTACTTCAACGTGATGGTCAAGCTATTGCCAACGCGGGCGGGTTCAACTTTCCAGTCCGAAACGTAACCTTCGCGCTTGAGGATCGCAGCGATTCCCGCTTTGATCGTGCTCGATGGCAACGTGACGGCGTCGTGGTGTGCGCTCGACGCGTTACGCAGACGGGTCAGCAAGTCTGCGACCGGATCTGTCATTGTCATTGTTGTTTTTTCCTGTTCTCTGTCTGGTTTCGACTCCCGTTACGCGAGCGCCGACCTTGTCAGTGGGTGGCTTATTCGGCTGGTGTCTTCGAGATGAAGGGGAAGCCGAGTTCGCGCAGTAGCGCGCGTCCTTCGTTATCGGTCTTGGCGGTTGTGACGACAGTGATGTCGAAACCGCGGACGCGGTCAATCTTGTCCTGGTCGATCTCGTGGAACACGGACTGTTCCTGGAGTCCGAAGGTGTAGTTTCCATTTCCGTCGAACTGACGAGGCGAGAGGCCGCGGAAGTCACGGATGCGGGGAAGTGCGAGCGACACAAGTCGATCGACGAATTCCCAGGCGCGGTCGCCACGGAGAGTGACGTGTGCACCAATGGGCATGCCCTCGCGCAACTTGAATTGTGCGATGGACTTGCGCGCCTTGGTCACGACCGGCTTCTGACCGGTGATGAGCGTGAGGTCGCGAATGGCACCATCGATGACCTTCGAGTCACGCGCGGCTTCACCGACACCGGTGTTGACGACAACCTTGACCAGCTTGGGGATCTGGTGAGGGTTCGTGTAACCGAACTCCTTTGTCAACGCGCCAACAATGTCGGAACGGTACTTGGCCTTGAGGCGGGGCTGGATTTTGCCAGCCGCTGCGGCAGTAGCGGTCATTAGAGTTTTTCACCTGACTTCTTGGCGTAACGGGTACGCACGATCTTGGTCTTGTTGTCCTTGAGCGTGACCGTCTCGACGCGGAATCCGACGCGGGTCGGCTTCTTGGTCTTCGGGTCAACGAGTGCGACGTTGGACACGTGAATGGGGGATTCCCTAGTCTCGATGCCGCCAGTCTTGGTTCCGCGGTTGGTTTCACCGGTCTTGACGTGCTTGGTCACCATGTTGATGCCCTTGACGAGGACCTTGTTTGCCTCGACCTGGACCTCGAGAACCTCACCGGTCTTGCCCTTGTATTCACGCTTGCCGCTGATGACGATGACAGTGTCACCCTTTTTGATGTTCTGCATGGAACTAAATCACCTCCGGTGCCAACGACACAATCTTCATGAACTTCTTTTCACGGAGTTCGCGTCCGACGGGCCCAAAGATACGCGTTCCGCGCGGCTCGCCTTCTTTGCTCTTGATAAGGACTGCGGCATTCTCATCGAACTTGATGTAGGACCCGTCAGCGCGACGAGTTTCCTTCACGGTACGAACGATGACGGCCTTGACGACCTCGCCCTTTTTGACGTTTCCACCGGGGATGGCGTCCTTGACGGTCGCAACGATGATGTCACCGATACCCGCGTAACGACGGGTTGAGCCACCGAGCACGCGAATCGTGAGCAGCATCTTTGCGCCGGTGTTGTCAGCGACCTTAAGTCGGGATTCCTGTTGAAGCATGTTGTTCTCCTAGTACGAGAGGCGAATTACTTCGCCTTCTCCACGATCTCGACAAGTCGCCAGTTCTTCGTGGCGGACAGCGGGCGGGTCTCGGCGATGATTACGAAGTCGCCGATACCGGCGGTGTTGTTCTCATCGTGTGCCTTGACCTTGGACGAGCGGCTCATGACCTTGCCATAGAGCGGGTGCTTGATACGCGACTCGATTTTGACGGTGATGGTCTTGTCCATCTTGTCGCTGACGACGAGTCCACGGCGAACCTTGCGGTACGGGCGGGCTTCTGCGGTAGCAGCCTTGTTCTCGGTTGCCATTACTTGGTCTCCTCAGCAGTGTCGTCTTTCGCTTCCACGGCGGCCTTCGCCTTTGGTGCTGCCTTGGTGGCTTTCACCACCGCGACCTCAACCTTGCGGAATCCGAGTTCGCGTTCGCGAATGATGGTGTAAATCCGGGCGATGTCGCGCTTGACGGCACGGACTCGCCCGTGGCTCTCGAGCTGGCCGGTCGCCGACTGGAAACGGAGGTTGAAGAGCTCTTCCTTCGCCTTCTTCAGTTCGGCGACGAGGTGCTCGTCTTCGAACGTATCGAGGTCGGCGGGCCTCAGGGTCTTGGTTCCGACAGACATTAGGCGTCTCCCTCTTCACGCTTGATGATGCGCGCCTTGAGCGGCAACTTGTGGATGGCGCGGGTCATGGCTTCACGAGCGAGTTCCTCGGAAACACCGGCGACCTCGAAGAGGACGCGACCCGGCTTGACGTTGGCAATCCACCACTCGGGCGAACCTTTACCGGAACCCATTCGAGTTTCCGCAGGCTTCTTGGTCAGCGGGCGGTCGGGGTAGATGTTGATCCACACCTTTCCACCACGCTTGATGTGCCGCGTCATGGCGATACGAGCCGACTCAATCTGGCGGTTCGTGACGTATGCGGGCGTAATCGCCTGAATACCGAACTCGCCGAACGTGACTTTGGTACCACCCGTCGCGGCACCCGTGCGCTTGGGGTGGTGCTGCTTACGGTGCTTGACTTTACGGGGAATAAGCATGGGTTACGCCTCAGTTCCTGCGGTAGCGGCCGGAGCCTCGGTGCCGCGCGGTGCAGCGCCACGACGGGGGCCACCACGGTTTCCATCGCGTCCGCCACGGGCCATTTTCTGGGCAGCCTGTTCGCGCGCGAGGTCTTTGTCAGTGATGTCACCCTTGTAAATCCAGACCTTCACACCGATTCGACCGAACGTCGTGCGGGCCTCATAGAAGCCGTAGTCGATGTTGGCTCGAAGCGTGTGGAGAGGAACGCGTCCCTCGCGGTAGAACTCTGAGCGCGACATTTCCGCACCACCGAGACGACCGGACACCTGGATACGAACACCCTTCGCGCCAGCGCGCTGAGCTCCTTGGAGTCCTTTACGCATCGCGCGTCGGAAAGCAACACGTGCGCCGAGCTGCTCGGCAATTCCCTGAGCGACGAGCTGTGCGTCGGCCTCAGGGTTTAGTGCTTCGACAATGTTGATGATGACGACCTTGCCAGTCATCGCGAACGCTTCTTCACGAAGACGGTCAAGACCGGTTCCCTGTCGACCGATAGCAACACCGGGGCGAGCGACGTGGACGTCAACCGTGACACGGTCACGCGTCCGACGAACGACCATGTGCGAAACGCCGGAACGGTCGAGTTTCTCCTGCAGGAAGCGGCGAAGAGTGATGTCTTCGGCGACATAGTCCGAATAACGCTCTCCGGGCTTGCTCGAGTCCGAGAACCATTGCGAACGGTGGTCCGTCGTGATTCCGAGGCGGAATCCGTAGGGGTGTACTTTCTGACCCATTTCTACTTACCTGCCTTCGCGGTCGGGGCCTTCGCGGCCGCCTTAGGGGCTGCCTTTGCGGTTGAAGCCTTGTCGGCGGCCTTCGGGGCTGCCTTTGCGGTTGGGGCTTTTTCGGCGGCCTTCGGGGCTGCCTTCTTTACCGGTTCCGCCGAAACCTTGGCTTCAGGGGTGCTGAGCACAACAGTGATGTGGCTCGTGCGCTTGAGAATCTGGAACGCGCGACCCTGTGCACGAGGCTGGAAACGCTTCATGGTCGGTCCTTCGTCGACGAAAATCTTTTCGATGACGAGTTCGGACTCGTTGATGGCTTCGTTGGTCTTGTCGGCCGTCACCCGGGCGTTAGCAACCGCCGAGGCGACGAGCTTAAAGACGGGTTCCGACGCGCCCTGCGGGGCAAACTTGAGGATCGCGAGTGCTTCCTCAACGTGCTTGCCGCGGACCATGTCGATGACTCGACGGGCCTTCTGCGGGGTGACGCGGATGTTCTTGAGTTTGGCGATGGATTCAACCATGATTTGTACCTTCTCGCCGCTTAGCGGCGACGACCCTTCTTGTCATCCTTCACGTGCGAACGGAAGGTGCGGGTGGGTGCGAATTCGCCGAGCTTGTGACCGACCATCGTCTCGGTGACGAACACCGGGACGTGCTTGCGGCCGTCGTGAACGGCAATCGTGTGACCGAGCATGGCGGGGACGATCATCGATCGACGCGACCAGGTGCGGATAACGTTCTTGGTTCCGGCGTCGTTCTGAGCAACCACCTTACGGAAAAGGTGGTCGTCGACGAAGGGACCCTTCTTGAGACTACGAGGCATTCCGGGCTCCTACTAACGCTTCTTACCGACAGTGCGGCGACGGACAATGAGCTTGTTGCTTTCCTTCTTCGGACGACGCGTGCGTCCTTCAGACTGACCCCACGGGCTGACGGGGTGACGACCACCAGAGGTCTTACCCTCACCACCACCGTGCGGGTGGTCAACAGGGTTCATGGCAACACCACGAACGGTCGGGCGAACGCCCTTCCAACGCATACGGCCGGCCTTACCCCAGTTGATGTTCGACTGTTCGGCGTTTCCGACCTCGCCGACGGTTGCGCGGCAGCGGGCGTCGACGTTGCGGATTTCACCCGAGGGCAAACGCAGCTGTGCGTAGGGGCCGTCCTTGGCGACGAGACGCACCGAAGCCCCTGCTGAACGGGCCATCTTTGCTCCACCACCGGGACGGAGTTCGATCGCGTGGATCACGGTTCCGACTGGGATGTTACGAAGAGGCAGGTTGTTGCCGGGCTTGATGTCAGCCGACGGACCCGATTCGATGATGTCGCCCTGGCTGAGCTTGTTCGGAGCGAGGATGTAGCGCTTGGTTCCATCCACGAAGTGGAGGAGGGCGATACGCGCGGTGCGGTTGGGGTCGTACTCGATGTGAGCGACCTTGGCGTTCACGCCATCCTTGTCGTTACGACGGAAGTCGATGAGACGGTACTGACGCTTGTGTCCACCGCCGATGTGACGCGTGGTGATGCGGCCAGCGTTGTTACGACCACCGGTCTTGGGAAGAGGCTGAAGCAGCGATTTCTCGGGGGTCGAGCGCGTGATCTCGGCGAAGTCCGACACCGACGAACCACGACGTCCGGGGGTAGTGGGCTTGTATTTGCGAATAGCCATGTTCTAGTCCTTATCCCTATCCGACAGCCGTGAAGATGTCGATGGTGCCCGACTTGAGGCTGACGATGGCGCGCTTGGTGTCCTTGCGCTTTCCCATGCCAAACTTCGTGCGGCGGGTCTTACCCGTGCGGTTGAGGGTGTTGACCGACGCAACCTTGACACCGAAGATCTTTTCGATGGCGAGCTTGATTTCGGTCTTGTTGGCGTCAGGAGCAACGACGAAGGTGTACTTTCCCTCGTCGATAAGTCCGTAGGACTTCTCGCTCACGACCGGCGAGATGATGATGTCGCGCGGGTCTTTGTTCTGGGCTGCAGAGAGGACGCTCATGCGGAGACCTCTTTCTCGAACTTGGCGGCAACGAACGTGTCGTAGGCAGCCTGCGTGAAGATGATGTCGTCCGCGTGCAAAACGTCGTACGCGTTGAGCTGGCCAGGAGTGATCGTGTGGATACCGATGAGGTTACGAACACTCTTTTCCGTAACCGTGTCCGTCGTGGCCACAACGATGAGGACGTTGGGTCCGGTCGTCAGATCAGCAACGAGCTTCGAGGCGGTCTTGGTCGACGGTGCGTCACCGGGAACGAACGAGGTGACAACGTGAACGCGGCCTGCGCGTGCGCGATCC
>CAMFDU010000020.1 GCA_945949175.1 Gulosibacter massiliensis
CGTCGACCGTCGAATCGGGTTCACTCGCGGTGAGTTCAGCCGTTTCGCTTCCCAGCACGAGCGCGCTTCGAGCAACGTTTGAGCGCGCGAGTGCGCCGGTCCACACAACACATTCGACGGTGTCGCCAGAATCCTCGACCCACTGTGCCTCGACGCCGTCAGGCAACAATTCGTGGGCAATGGCGGGCGACAATTTGATTCCGCTCGGGATTCTCATCGAGACATCGAACACCCACTCGAGCGAGGGCGACCAGTCAGCGGGATTAGACAGCCGTTTGTTGCTCGAGCGACGAGCCGGGTCGAACCACAACGCACCGAACCGAGTAAGGTCGACGCTTTCGGCATCGCCTTGTTCGACGCTCGCGTTGTCGAACGGAGCCAGGTTGTAGGTCGCGATCGCGGCTGTGGCTTCGTCGCGATCGATGGCGACGACGTTGATTCCGAGACCAGCAAAGGCCAGCGCATCGCCCCCGATTCCGCATCCGAGGTCGCCCACGGTGACCGTGCCGAGTGTGCGAAAGCGCGCGGCGTGGTGGGCGGCGACGTCTAGTCGGGTTGCTTGCTGCAGGCCGCTTTCGGTAAAGAACATGCGAGCAGCAAAATTGCCGAACTTTGGTTTCGCTTGTGCTCGAAGTCGGCGCTGTCGAAGAACAACGCGAGTCATTTCGGGTGAGACGCCTCGTTCGCGAAGCGCTGAAACTGCCCTGACCACATTGTCGTTCGCCCGGTACGGCGGAAGACCATTGAGTAGCGTCAACGCCTCACTGGTGAGGAGCAATTCGGCATCCGCGCGGTCCATGACATCATTCTCGCAGTTACTCACATTGGCACTCGCGTTTGGAGAGTGCTAACTCGGGCGGTAAACTCGGAACTGCACGCTACCGTGCGCTCACATCGTCCACAAAGGAAGAGGTCAACCGTGTCGGTCGCTATCAAGCCGCTCGAAGATCGCATTGTCATTCAGCAGCTCGCTGCTGAGCAGGTCACGTCGTCGGGAATTGTCATTCCCGACTCAGCCAAGGAAAAGCCCCAAGAGGGTGAAGTTGTCGCAATCGGCCCCGGTCGCATCGACGACAACGGAAACCGCGTTCCCATCGATGTCGCAGTTGGCGACGTCGTTCTGTACTCGAAGTACGGCGGAACCGAAGTCAAGTACGACGGGGTCGAGTACCTCGTTCTCTCGGCTCGCGACGTCCTTGCGATTGTTAAGCGCTAGCTAAAAACATCGAGAGGCCCCCGCGTTCGTCGCGGGGGCCTCTCGCGTTGGCGAGTAGTGTGAGACGGTGATTACCCCCGCGCGAACCAGTGGCGTCGTAGCCGGGCTGGGTTCCTATTTTTTGTGGGGATTCCTGCCGCTGTACTTCGTCATTCTCGGGGGCACCGGTCCGTGGGAAATCGTGTCGTGGCGAATTTTGTGGTCGTTGGTCTTTTGCGTCGGGATTCTCGCTGTGACAAAGCAATTAAAGGCATCCGTGGCTCTGCTGCGCGACCGAAAAATCGTGCTCTACACAATCGCGGCAGGCGTGTTGATTTACATCAACTGGCAGTTTTACATCATTGCGAACCTGACCGGGCACATCGTGGAAGGCTCGCTCGGCTATTTCATAAACCCGCTCGTCACTATCCTGCTGGGCGTGCTCGTGTTGGGGGAGAAGCTTCGCCCGTTGCAATGGGTTGCGATGGGGTTCGCCGCCGTTGCGGTGACAATCCTCGTTGCGGGGTACGGACAATTCCCCTGGTTCGCATTCATCCTCGCCGGATCGTTTGCCATTTACGGTTTTGTCAAAAACCGTGTTGGAGGACGCCTCAACGCCACCCAGAGTCTGACTCTCGAGACGGCGTGGCTGGTTCCTGTCGCTCTTGTCCTCGTCAGCGCGGAAGGGGTAGCGGGCACCCTGAATTTCGCTGATGGCAACGTGTGGACCACAGTTCTCTTGATCGGGCTCGGACCCGTAACCGCGATTCCACTTCTGCTCTTTGGTTTTGCCTCGTCGCGAGTTCCACTCTCGTGGATGGGGTTCATGCAATACGTCGCGCCGACACTGCAATTCTTGATTGGTGTTTTTGTCATGAACGAACCCATGCCCCCGATTCGCCTGCTCGGTTTTGCGCTGGTATGGGTCGGTTTGCTCGTTCTCATGATCGACATGGCACAACGAAATCGTCGCCGCACCGCCTGAAATCTGTGTGCACCGTGCTCGGTGATGGAAAATCGGGCGATTTTGGGTGTTACCCAATGTTAATTTAGATTTTGATTTTGCCCGACGACACAATAGCGTATAGGGAATGTGGCGAATCGTCCGATTCGTCGCTCCATCAAAAATCAAGGAGAAACATGGGCGCATTTGCGAAGGCTTCGGCCTCCCGTAAGGTCACATCGCTTCTCGGTGGTCTTGCTTTGCTCGGTACCTCGGCACTCGTGCTGAGTGGCTGTGCAGCAGGCACCGAAGGCACCGTTGACCCCGTCGGCGACCTGACCCTCAAGATCGGTACTGCTCTTCCTCAAACCGGAAGCCTGGCATTCCTCGGACCCCCCGAAGAAGCCGGTGTAGCACTCGCCATCAAGGACATCAACGAAGCCGCCAAGGGCGTCACCGTTGAGGTCACATGGGGTGACTCGGGCGACACCGACAACAAGGCATACGAAACCGAAGTTCCGCGTCTTCTTGACGCTGGCGTTTCGGCTATCATCGGTGCCGCATCGTCTGGTACATCGCTTCAGTTCATCGACCAGGTTGTTGGCGCTGGAGTTATCCAGTTCTCGCCGGCAAACACTTCGGCTGCTCTCACCACGTATGACGACAAGGGACTGTACTTCCGTACCGCTCCTTCGGACGTCCTCCAGGGTGAAGTTCTCGGAAACCTGATCGCTGCTGACGGTATTCAGACCCTCGGCATTATCGTCCTCAACGACTCGTACGGAAACGGCGACGGATCCAAGAATGACGCCGGTAACTTCACCGGTGGCCTCGCTGGCTTCACGACCGCTGCTTTCGTTGCGGCTGGTGGAGAAGTTGTTGCACAACCCACGTTCAACACGGGTGACGTCAACTTCGACTCTCAGATTGCTGAGGTCACTGCGGCTAACCCCGACGCGATCGTTCTGATCACGTTTGAAGAACTCAAGACCATTGCTCCGAAGCTCATCGGTGGCGGCTTCCCCGCGGACAAGGTTTACCTTGTTGACGGAAACGTTGCCAACTACAGTGAGGACTTTGAGGCTGGACTTCTCGAAGGTGCAAAGGGAACGGTCCCCGGACTGAACCTCGAGACCATCGCGGACTTCACCACGGCAATGAACGACAACTGGGTTGCCGAAGGCAACGCTGACCTCGAATCCGTATTCGCATACGGTCCTGAGGCTTACGACGCCGTCGTCCTTCTCGCACTGGCTGCACTTGAAGCTGGTTCGGTTGAAGGTGTCGACATGGCAGCGAAGCTCCAGGAAGTCTCCGGTGGCTCCGGTGACGGAACCAAGTGCACCACGTTCGCAGAATGCGCCGACATCATCATTGGTGGCGGAACCGCAGACTACGACGGTGTCTCGGGCCCCATCACCTTCAACGAAGTTGGAGACCCCACCGAAGCATCGATCCAGGTATACGAGTTCATCAACGACAACACCTCGGTTCCTTACGCAGGATAATCCGATTGTGTTGAGTCGCTGACTCAAGGGAAGGCCCCGGGTTCGCCCGGGGCCTTTTCTGTTGTCGGATGTTGTCACGCACGACAAACGGGGCCGACCCGAAGGCCGACCCCGTTGTAACGTGCTGGTTTAAGCGCCGAGAGTACCTAGGTACAGCCCGATGACCTTAGGGTCGTTGAGAAGGTCACGGCCCGTCCCAGTGTAGGCATCCTTGCCTTGGTCGAGAACATAACCACGGTCGCAGATCTGAAGGCAGCGACGGGCGTTCTGCTCGACCATAATGGTCGTCACGCCGGCCTTATTGATCTCAGAGACGCGGATGAATGCCTCGTCTTGGCGGACCGGCGATAGACCGGCACTGGGCTCGTCGAGGAGGAGCACCGCCGGGTTCATCATGAGCGCTCGACTCATGGCCACCATTTGGCGCTCACCGCCCGAGAGCGAGCCTGCGCGCTGCTTGAGGCGCTTTCCCAGCTCGGCGAAGATACCGGTCACGAATTCGAGGCGCTCGCTGTATGCGCTGGGATTTTGGTACAACCCCATCTGCAGGTTTTCCTCGATTGTGAGGCTGGGGAACACATTGTTTGACTGCGGGACAAAACCCACACCTCGTGCGACGAGTTGGTTCGCTTTCAAACCGGTGATGTCAGCTCCGTTGAGCGTGATGGACCCTTCCCGAACTTTCACCAATCCGAAGATGGCCTTGAGTAGCGTTGACTTTCCGGCACCGTTGGGTCCGATAATGCCGATGAGCTCACCCTTGTTTGCATAGAGGTTAGTTCCGTTGAGGATATTCACACCGGGAAGGTATCCCGCGAACAAGTCCTTTGTCTCGACGACGGGGATCTCATTTTTCGTCGCCATTATTTCTCCTTCGCAATCTTCGGCAGCGTAATTCGACCGGTAACAGTCCCGAGGTCAACATCCTGGTGGCTACCGAGGTACGCGTCGATGACGGCGGGGTTCTTCATGACCTCGTCGGGTGCGCCTTCGGCGACAACCTTCCCTTCGGCCATTACGACGACCCAGTCCGCGATGTGGCGAACCATTTGCATGTCGTGTTCGACAAAGAGGACCGTCATGCCCTCTTTTTTGAGGTTGAGGATGTGGTCGAGCAGCGACTGTGTCAACGCGGGGTTGACCCCCGCCATAGGCTCGTCAAGCATGACGAGTTCCGGGTTCGTCATGAGTGCGCGCGCCATTTCAAGCAGCTTGCGCTGTCCACCCGAAAGCGACGCAGCGAAGTCATCTCGCTTAGTGTCGAGTTTGAATCGTGTCAGGATCTCGAGTGCTTTTGCTTCAATCTCGATTTCCTTCTTTTTCCAGAGGAAGGGAAACAGGCTGGCGCTGAGTTTTTCACCAGTCTGTTCGGTACTACCTAACTTCATGTTGTCCATGACCGTGAGAAGTCCCAGCGCCTTCGTTAGCTGGAAGGTGCGGATGAGTCCCATTCGCGCCACCTTGAAGGCCGAGATCTTGGCGAGGGGCTTCCCGTTGAACGACCACGTACCCTTGTCGGGCTGGTCGAATCCAGTTAGCAGGTTGAAGAACGTCGTTTTCCCCGCGCCGTTGGGCCCGATGAGCGCGGTGATTGCGTTCCGGGGGATTTCAAGGTGCTCGACGTCGACGGCAACCAGTCCCCCGAACTGGCGGTGGACGCCGTCCGCGACGAGGATGGGGTCCTTTTTGGCGACACCGGGCTTGATTGTGCCGACGTGCAAGCCCGTGGACTTGGAGGGGGACGAGGAGGGTGCGTTACTTGACAAAGGTCAACTCCTTCTTGTTTCCGAACAGACCTTGAGGCCGGAAGACCACGAGGAGCACCAGCGCAAACCCGACAATGATGAATTTGATCTGCGCTGCCTGAATGGTGGTGAAGGGCATCAGTCCGGCGTCCGCGAGCGCGGGGAACAACAGCCCGAGGAACGCCTGGAGTACCCAGAAGATAATCGATCCGGCGAGCGGACCAAATACCGTTGCTGCGCCGCCAAGGAGCAACGCGGTCCATAGGAAGAACGTCAGTGAGGTCACGTACACCGACGAGTTGACGTTGGTCGAGAAGGCGAGCATGAGCCCCCCGAGTGCGCCGAGAACTCCACCGATGATGAGCGCCTGCATCTTGTAGGCGAAGACGTTCTTGCCAAGCGAACGAACCGCTTCCTCATCCTCACGGATTCCCTTGATGACACGACCCCACGGCGAATTCACGAGTCGCCAGACGACGAAGATTGCGAGCGTGAGAATGATGATTCCGACGATGCGGAGGTACCACGTGCGTTCGTTGTCCAAGAAGGGCACGAAACCGTAATCGCCGGGCGGGATGGGGTTCGACTCGTTGAAGCCACCGGCACCAACCGTCGGGTTGGTGATGGTTCCTCCGGGGCCGTTGAAGCCCGACAGTCCGTCGGCAGAGCCGGTGATTCCTCCAAAGGCGGAACTCAGCAGCAGCAATCTCACGATTTCTGCTGCCGCAATTGTCACGATTGCGAGATAGTCACCCCGAAGTCTCAGCGTGGGAATACCGAGAATCAGAGCGAAAATGATGGACGCAACGATTCCGACCAACGCGGCGAGGTACCAGGGGAGTCCGAATGTCAGAACTCCAATCGCATAACCGTAGGCTCCGAGGGCCATGAATCCGGCCATACCCATGTTGAGAAGTCCGCCGAAACCGAAATGAACCGCGAGCCCGAGGGTAGCCAGAGCATACGCCATGGTCGTGGGGGCAAGAATAAACGAAATTGATGATGTGAAGATTCCGAGGAAGTCCATGTGCTACCCCACCCTTTCCTTGCGCCCGAGGATGCCTTGAGGTCGGAATAGCAGGATGCCGATGAGGACCACCAGTGCACCGACGTATTTGAGGTCAGCTGGGATGAACAAACTCGATCCTTCGACGAGGATTCCCACGATGAGTGAGCCGACCAGCGCACCATATGCGGTGCCGAGGCCACCGAGGGTGGTCGCGGCAAAAATCAGCAGAAGGATTTGCCCGCCCATATCCCAGCGAATCCCGGGACGGAAGTAGGCCCACAGGATGCCGGATAATCCGGCGAGTACGGATCCGATGATCCACACAATTCGAACGACACCGTCGACGTCGATTCCCGATGATGCGGCGAGGCTGGGATTGTCCGAAATCGCACGAGTCGCTTTACCAATCTTGGAGGCGCTGAGCCACCAGGCGAAAGCGATGATGAGCAATACGGATACGACCATGCTGACCATGTCAGTGATGGTGAGCGATACCGAACCAAACAGGTTAAAGCGTTCGGCACCCGCGCCCGGAAGTTGCTCGGTGGCTCCCCCGATGAAGAACTGGTAGGTATATCGGATACCGAGCGATAGGCCGATAGAGACAATCATGAGCTGGACGAGTCCCATGCCACGGCGACGTAGCGGCGCCCAGAGCGAGGCGTCCATTCCCCACCCAAACAACGCCGAAAGGACTAGCGCGATGGGGATTGCGAGCCACAAGAGACCCTCTCCCATCAGCGCTACTAGTCCGAGGGTGGTGATTGCACCGAAGGTAACGAGCTCGGCGTGCGCGAAGTTCGAAATCCCGGTGGTGCCGTAAATCAGTGAAAGTCCGACTGAAGCGAGTGCCAACATGAGACCGAAGTTGAGACCAGAAATGAGTCGCTGAACGACCTGGTCGAACATACTCGTTGTGGCGCGCTCACCCTGTCCGATGAAGAAATTCATGGCCGCTCGCCCACCCGGGCCGACCGTCACTGTCTGGACATTTGCTTCGACGAATTCGGTGGCAGGGTTGTCGATAACCGCAACACCGTCTGGAAGAGTGCTTTCGTCGACAGTGACCGTGTAGTCGACTTCTTTTTCCGGAACTCCCGCAGTGAACTTGCCTTCGGCATCGGTCATCACGGTGGCCGAGTAGCCTCCGCCGCCCATTAGGTTGATGGTCACGCCGGCGATCGGCTCGCCCTTGTTTTGGACGTTCCCGCTGATCTTGAACGGCATTTCTGGGTTGACGATATCTGCCTGAGCCGGCGACGCCAGCCCGAGAACGCCGAATGCCAAGACAAAGGCACCCACAGCGCTCGCGAGTCGACTCGCGTTTCGTCGCATTGTTGACATGGTCCTCACAAGGCCTCCTGCTAGGACCCGGCAGCATCTCGTCTAACCGGGATCGTTTTCCACACTCCAGGGAACATTTGTTTCGCGATGTTGGCGAGAAAAATGAACCTGCCCCATTATGTCGGGAAACTATGCCAATTGGGAACTCGGCTACGATAAAAGTAGCGACAGCACACTTATTGTCGTAACTTTTTGCGGAGAGGGGAAACCATGAGCGGCAACGACCCCTTCGGTCTAACCGGGCTGACCTATGACGATGTCATGCTCCTCCCCGAGCACACCGACGTCATTCCGTCCGAAGCGAATACGTCGAGTCGCCTGACGAAGCGCATCACCCTGTGGGCGCCGATTGTCTCTAGCGCAATGGACACGGTTACTGAGTCGCGGATGGCAATCGGCATGGCTCGCCAGGGCGGAATCGGCATCATTCATCGGAACTTGTCCATCGAAGACCAAGCGGCCCAGGTCGACAAGGTCAAACGGAGCGAATCGGGGATGATCACTAACCCCGTGACGACGACGCCGAACACGTCCGTCGCCGACGTCGATCGAATTTGCGGCCAGTTTCGCGTGTCCGGTCTTCCCGTTGTGGATGAGGACGGCGTTCTGTTGGGAATCATCACCAATCGGGACATGCGTTTCGTTCCTCGAGATGAAGCCGAAAAGACTCTTGTCAAAGACGTCATGACACCGATGCCGCTGGTCACTGGACGCGCGTCAATCAGCGACGACGACGCGGTCGCGTTATTCGCCCAGCACAAGATTGAAAAACTTCCTCTTGTTGATGACGCAGGCAAACTGGTCGGACTCATCACAGTCAAAGATTTCGAGAAAAGCGAGCTGTACCCCAACGCGACGAAGGACGACGAAGGTCGACTTCGCGTCGGTGCGGCAATCGGGTTCTTCGGTGACGCCTGGGAACGTGCGTGTGCGTTGCGTGATGCGGGCGTCGACATCCTCGTCGTCGACACCGCGAACGGGGATTCTTCGGGCGTCCTCGAAATCGTGAAAAAGCTCAAGGCGGATAAGTCCTTTGGGCACATCGACGTGATTGGTGGAAATGTGGCGACCGAGGCGGGTGCTGCGTCGCTCATCGCTGCTGGTGTTGACGCTGTCAAGGTCGGGGTCGGCCCAGGTTCCATTTGCACGACGCGAATCGTCGCAGGTGTCGGTGTTCCTCAGATCACCGCCATTTTTGAAGCGTCCAAGGCAGCAACGAAAGCGGGTATTCCTGTCATTGCCGACGGCGGGCTTCAGTATTCGGGCGATATCGCTAAGGCACTTGTTGCCGGCGCTGAGGTCGTCATGCTCGGTTCGCTTTTGGCCGGAACCGACGAAAGCCCCGGTGACCTGGTGTTCGAGAACGGGAAGCAGTACAAGGCGTATCGCGGAATGGGCTCGCTCGGAGCGCTACAGACGCGCGGAAACAAAACCTCGTATTCCCGGGACCGTTATTTCCAAGCCGACGTGCCTAGCGACGACCAACTCATCGCCGAGGGCATCGAAGGCCGAGTCGCTTACCGCGGTCCGCTCGCATCGGTGATGTATCAATTGCTGGGTGGACTGCGCCAGTCGATGTTCTACACGGGCGCGCGAACAATCAAGGATTTGAAAGCGAACGGCAAGTTCGTGCGCATCACCCCGGCGGGACTTAAGGAATCTCACCCGCACGACATTCAGATGATTGTCGAAGCCCCGAACTACAAGCGATAGGCGACGATCATGAGTGATATCGAAATCGGTCGTGCCAAGCGCGCTCGTCGTGCGTTCTCGTTCGATGACATCGCTGTTGTGCCGAGTCGCCGCACCCGCGACCCCGAGGCAGTCAGCACTGCGTGGTCGATCGACGCACTCAAGTTTGAGATTCCGGTTCTTGCAGCGCCGATGGACTCGGTTGTTTCACCTCGAACCGCCATCACGATTGGCAAGCTCGGCGGCATCGGTGTTCTCAATCTCGAAGGACTCTGGACGAGGTACGACAACCCAGAGGCCGTGATCGAAAAAATCCGCGAACTCCCCGTTGACATTGCCACCGCCGAAATGCAAAAGATGTATGCCGAGCCAATCAAGCCGGAACTTATCAAACAGCGCCTCGGCGAAATTCGGGATGCCGGTGTTCCCGTCGCTGGTGCGTTGAGTCCGCAACGAACCGTCGAATTCCACGACGTCGTGACCAAGTCGGGCGTTGACCTTTTTGTGATTCGCGGCAACACTGTCAGCGCCGAGCACGTCTCGCCGACAGGCGAACCTCTCAATCTCAAGCAATTCATCTACGAACTTGATGTGCCCGTCATCGTTGGTGGCGCAGCGACGTACACCGCCGCACTTCACTTGATGCGAACGGGGGCCGCCGGGGTTCTCGTGGGTTTTGGCGGAGGCGCGGCCTCCACCACACAAACGTCACTCGGGGTCCAGGTTCCCATGGCGACCGCGTTAGCCGATGTGGCCGGCGCGCGCCGAGATTATCTTGACGAATCGGGTGGACGATATGTTCACGTCATCGCCGACGGCGGACTTGGATTGTCCGGCGACATCGTTAAAGCAATTGCGATGGGTGCGGACGCCGTGATGCTCGGGACGACCCTCGCTCGGGCGACGGACACGCCAGGGAATGGCTGGCACTGGGGTCAAGAGGCTTACCACGCCGACCTTCCCCGAGGTAACCGTGTCTGGGTCGGCCAGATCGGTCCGCTCGAAGAAGTCTTGTTCGGTCCGTCCCGTCATGCGAACGGACAGTCGAACCTCATCGGTGCACTACGCCGAGCAATGGCGACAACCGGATACAGCGACCTCAAGGAATTCCAGCGGGTCGAGGTCGTCGTTGACCCTACCGCGTGAGAAAAAAACGATGACTCGTGCATGGTGGGCGATGGCACGACAGCCACGCTGGATTGCCGGTCTCATCGCGTGTTTGATTCTCGCCGGGGTTTTCGCAGCGTTGGGTCAGTGGCAAATCGAACGGGCCATCGCCGAGGCAACGATCGTCGAGGTCGACACCGAAACCCCCGTGCCCATCACAACGGTTCTGAAACCCGGGGCGGGTTTACCGTTGATCGACGGTGGTCGCCGTGTCACGGTGACCGCGACGTGGACGCAGGAAAGGGTCGTAGTTCTAGACCGCCGCCAAGGAAGCGACATGGGCGAGTGGCTCGTCGCGAACACCCGGACGGCCGACGGCGCGTGCCTTCCCGTGGCGATCGGGTGGGCGTCCAGCGTGAACCCCGACGATTTCATCGTGATCGACGATTCGCCGTCCCCGCTGGTCGGACGACTCGTTCCCAGTGATGATCCGTCGACGGGTGACTACGACAATGGCCGCTTGACCATCGTGTCGAGTTCTGACCTTGTCAATCGCTGGGAGTGCGACACGATGTACGACGCATTCCTCGTCCTGGACTCGGCAACTCCACCCCTCGAGACCATCGTGTCGGTCAAACCGCTGCCACAGGCCGCGCTCAACTGGCTAAACATTTTTTACGCGATTGAATGGGCGTTCTTCGCTGTTTTCGCGCTCTATTTCTGGTACCGCCTCGTTAAGGACGCCGTCGAGCGGGAAGCGGACGCGGCCGCTGGCGTCAAACCATAGAATTGCATTATGGCGATCGCGCGCGACAAAGCACTCAAAGCGGAAAAGCGGTTTCGAATCGCCGCGTACATCACCGGTGGAATGTTGTTGTTGTTGACTGCGGAGATGGTTCTTAAATATGCCTTCGGCGTTGAAATTGAGGCGGGCGGCCCGTTCGGTTTTCTTGCTCTCGTGCCGACCGACACGACTGTCGCGATCAACATTTCGACCTGGATTTTGATCGTCCACGGCTGGCTGTATGTCGTTTACTTGTTCGCGTCGTTCCAATTGTGGACAGCGATGCGATGGCCCCTCCTTTACTTCCCTCTGCTCGCACTCGGAGGGGTTGTGCCTTTCCTCTCGTTCATCACTGAAGGCCGTGTCCGTCGCATGGTTGACGAGGCTACTCGGTGACGACTCACCGGCCCGTTCTCGTCGTTGACTTTGGCGCACAGTATGCGCAACTCATTGCGCGTCGGGTTCGAGAAGCCCACGTGTACAGCGAGATTGTTCCGCACACCATCACCGCCATCCAAGTCGCCGCAAAAAACCCTCTCGCCATCATCCTGTCCGGCGGCCCGTCGAGCGTATACGAACCCGGTTCGCCGTCGCTCGACCCGGGAATCGTCGAACTCGGCATCCCAGTCTTGGGAATTTGTTACGGGTTTCAGGTCATGGCCCAGCAACTCGGAGGCGGGGTGGCGAACACTGGCTCTCGTGAATACGGCGCGACCGAGGCTCGCGTCTCTGGTGGAGTTCTCTTCGCCGACCAACCAGCCGAGCAAACCTGTTGGATGAGCCACGGCGATCGAGTAGAGACGGCACCGCCCGGATTCACGGTCACCGCATCGACCGAAGGTACTCCCGTTGCGGCGTTCGAAAACGTCGAAACCAAGATGTTCGGTGTGCAGTGGCACCCCGAGGTCGTGCACTCTGATTTCGGCCAGCGGGTGCTCGAGAATTTTCTCTGGCATGGTGCGGGAATCGCGCCCGACTGGACGAGCGGTAACGTCATCGACGAGCAGGTCACCAAAATCCGTGCGCAGGTCGGTGACGACCTCGTCATTTGCGGGCTGTCCGGCGGGGTCGATTCGGCGGTTGCTGCAGCGCTCGTGCACAAGGCGGTCGGCGAGCAACTCATTTGCGTATTCGTCGACCATGGACTTCTACGCGAAGGAGAACGTGAACAGGTCGAACGCGATTTCGTCGCAGCCACCGGAGTTCGTCTCGTCACAATTGATGTCGCCGACAAGTTCCTTTCCGAGCTGAAGGGCGTCACCGACCCCGAGACGAAACGCAAGGCAATCGGCCGCGAATTCATTCGCGCATTCGAGACCGCCGAGGCAGACCTTGTTGCCGAGGCGGCCAACGCGGGCAAGAAGGTCCGGTTCCTTGTTCAGGGAACGCTCTATCCCGACGTGGTCGAAAGCGGCGGTGGGAGCGGCACGGCGACCATCAAGTCTCATCACAACGTCGGCGGGCTTCCCGAAGACCTTCAGTTCGAACTCGTCGAGCCGCTTCGTGAACTTTTCAAGGACGAGGTGCGTGCCATCGGTCGTGAGCTCGGACTTCCCGAACTCATTGTTGGCCGCCAGCCGTTCCCCGGCCCTGGCCTGGGAATTCGTATCGTCGGCGAGGTCACCAAAGAGCGTCTCGACCTGCTCCGCGCAGCCGATGCGATTGTTCGCGCAGAACTTACCGCGGCGGGCCTCGATCAGGACATCTGGCAGTGCCCCGTCGTTCTTCTCGCGGACGTTCGTTCGGTCGGTGTCCAGGGAGACGGTCGTACCTACGGTCACCCCATCGTTTTACGACCAGTGTCGAGCGAAGACGCGATGACCGCCGACTGGACACGAGTCCCCTACGACGTGCTCGCCAAGATTTCGAACCGCATCACTAACGAGGTCAAGGACGTCAATCGCGTCGTTCTCGACATCACCTCGAAACCGCCCGGCACTATCGAGTGGGAATAAGAAAAAGGCGCCGATAACTCGGCGCCTTTTCCATGCAACTGGGACTAGTCGTTACCGCGGAAAATCGCGATCATCCGCAGGATTTCGAGGTACAACCAGACAACGGTGACGAGGATGCCGAAAGCGCCCTGCCAGGCATAGACCGCGGGGACACCGCGCTCGGCGCCGAGCTTGATTGATTCGAAGTCGAGCACGAGCGAATACGCGGCGAGGAACACGACGACAACACCAATGATGAGCCCCAGGGGGATTCCCATGATGTTGGCCGAGCTCAATCCAAACTGAGCGTCACCGGTCACGCCGGTTGCCATGAGGATCATGTTGACGACCTGGTAAACGAGGTAGCCGACCATGGCGACCGTCACGACCTTGGTCATGCGCGCCGACGAGCGGAAACGTCCAGAGAGGAAGAGGAACAGGGTGACCCCGATGACGCCGAGAGTTCCAATGACTGCCTGGGTGACGATTCCGTCCCACATCGAGTTGAAGATCATCGAGATCGCGCCGACGAAGATTCCTTGCAGAACCGCGTAGGCGATGATGAGCCCTGGCGACGGCACCTTTTTGAAGGTGTTGACGAGACCGAGGACGAGGCCACCGACGAGGCCGACGATTAAAACGGGGAACGATGCGAAGGTCCAGCCGACGTAAGCACCGCCAATCAGAACGGCGAACGCGAGGATTGTTTTGATGATGGTGTCTTCAACCGTCATGCGTCCGGTCTGGCCGGGCGTGGCGGCGGGCATGTCGTAGGACTGTTCGAGCGTTGCCACGTCGTCTTTGGCAGAGGACGGTGTCTTTGATGCGTTAGGGCCGTACATAGCCTCGAGTTCGGCACGCGACACCTGTCCGGGACGGAAGGCGGCGTTACGCGAGAAAGCGGGATTGGAATTCATGGACACTCCTTTAAGTGCTGGGTGAATACTCGTCAATTCTAAGGTGAGAAACCTAAGAAAACCCTGAGAGGTTAGAGCGTCGACCACCAGAGATACAACATCACACCGCCGACAAGCCAGATCACGCATGCGATTGCACCGAGAGCCATCGCGACGGTGCAGAGGCGCTCGCCGTTCTCGCGTGAACGGCGAATTTGTTCGCGAGCAAACCAGCCGAGCGGTAATGCCATTGGTGACATCAGCGCGCCGAGAATGACCGCGAGGACCGCGGTCGGATTGGAGCGCGGGGTAGCAACAGTTTCGGTCACGTGGTCACTCTATTCACCCATCGCTCTGGTGTCGGTGAGGGCACGTAAACTTGAGCCCACATGTCGAACTCTCCCACAGCAATCGATCCCGCTGATCCGCTCCTCGAGGGGCTGAACCCCCAACAAGCGCACGCCGTCGCTCACCGCGGTCCAGCTCTGCTGATCGTGGCAGGCGCGGGTTCTGGCAAGACCGCCGTCCTCACGCGTCGAATCGCCTTGTTGTTGAAGAACCGCGAAGCGTGGCCGAGCCAGATCCTCGCAATCACGTTCACGAACAAGGCCGCTGCAGAGATGCGCGAGCGCATAGAGATGTACATTGGCGACGAATCTCGAGGCATGTGGATTTCGACCTTCCACTCGGCGTGCGTGCGAATTCTGCGCAACGAGGCCGAGCGATTCGGGTTCCCGCAAGCATTCACGATCTATGACTCGGCGGATTCGAAGTCGCTCGTCAAACGAATCCTCAAAGAATTCGAAGCGGACTCTATGGGGCTCACTCCCGGTGGTGTGCTGTCGAAAATGTCGCGACTCAAAAACGAATTAATTGACGTTGACGGTTTCGCGAGCCAAGCCAACCCGAACGACCCGAACGACATGATGTTTCTCGAGGTCTTCCGTCGCTATACGCAAGAACTCCGACGCGCGAACGCATTTGACTTCGACGACCTCATTGGCCAAACCGTGTTTTTGTTCCGTGCTTTCCCCGAGGTGCGTGCTTTGTACCAGCGGCGATTCCGCCACGTCTTCGTCGACGAGTACCAAGACACCAACAAGGCACAATATGAACTTATTCACGAACTCACTCGGCCCGTCAAGCCGGAA
The DNA here is from genome assembly GCA_945949175.1 of Gulosibacter massiliensis. Classification (GTDB taxonomy): domain Bacteria; phylum Actinomycetota; class Actinomycetes; order Actinomycetales; family Microbacteriaceae; genus MWH-TA3. Next base: position 15,309 of record CAMFDU010000020.1, read on the forward strand.
CACGTGCCGGTCGAGACCCCGCCGGTGCTCTACAACACCGAAGGCGGCATCGACGCTGCGACTCTGACAGTCGTGGGCGACTCGGATCAGTCGATTTATGCGTTCCGAGGTGCTGACATCCGGAACATCCTGGAATTCCGCCAGGACTTCCCTGGCACGGACGTCGTCGTGCTGGAACAGAACTATCGCTCCACGCAAAACATCCTCGATGCCGCCAACGCGGTCATCGGAAACAATTTCGACACCTCGATGAGTAAGCGCCTTTTCTCGGATCGTGGACCGGGCGAGCGCATCACGGGGTTCACCGGTGTGACCCAACACGACGAGGCACAATTCGTCGCCGACGAAATCGATAATCTGCACACCGGTGGGATGGCGTATCGCGATATTGCGGTGTTCTATCGAACTAATGCACAGACCCGTGCTCTGGAAGACGTTCTCATGCGCTCTGGAGTTCCCTACCGACTTATCGGTGGAACCAAGTTTTACGAGCGCATGGAAATCAAGGACGTATTGGCTTACCTCACCGCCGCCGCAAACCCTGATGACGGACTTGCTCACCGCCGGATTCTCAACACCCCCAAGCGCGGGATTGGTGACGTCACGGAATCGGCGATTCAGCGTTTTGCCGATGACAACCAGATTTCGTTCCGCGAGGCGATGCGACAGATCGAATCGGTGGGCGTCGCCGCTCGGGCCACCGCAACCGTTCGTGAATTCGTCAACGCGCTTGACCGAATTTCCGACACGGTCGCGACCGCCAAAGTTGTCGACGTCCTCATTGCGCTTCTCGAGGCAACGGGTTATCTCATCCTTCTCAAGGAAAGCCGCGACCCGCAAGAAAACGCGCGGGCCGAGAACGTCGAAGAACTCGTCGGTCTCACCCGCGAATTCCAGGTCAAGTTCCCTGAGGGGACGCTCATTGATTTCCTCACCGAAGTCGCGTTGTCGTCGGCCGCCGACGACCTCGATGACGAATCGGGAACCGTTAGCCTCATGACTCTCCACACCGCCAAGGGCTTGGAATTCGACGCCGTGTTTATCACGGGAATCGAAGAAGAAATCCTGCCCCACCGGATTTCGGTCGCCGAGGCCGGTGGAATCCAAGAGGAACGTCGCCTGTTCTATGTTGGAATCACGCGTGCGAAGAAAAAGTTGCACTTGTCACTCGCAACATCACGAGCGACGTTCGGCGAGATCGCGTCGTGTATGCCGAGCCGATTCCTCGCGGAAATCCCCGATTCATTGGTCGATTGGCGCGAATCGGGTCGACGATCCCTCTCGCCGTCGTTCGAGAAGCGTTCCTGGGATGCACCGTCGAAACCGCGCACCGAATGGACTGGCGCAATCACTCGGGAGGTGCGTGACAACTCGGGACTCGAGCTCGTGACGGGCGATCGCATCACGCACGACGATTTCGGCGAGGGCCGCGTGATTGCGGTCACGGGAGAGGGCGCAAAGCGCATTGCAGAAGTTCAGTTCGACGAGGTGGGAAAAAAGAAGTTACTCATCAAGATTGCGCCTATCGCAAAGCTGTAAACACGCGCTCTGTGCGGTCGGTCGGCTCGGTGTCGAACGGTAGGCTGGAACACGGTCGTGAGGCATTCAGTCCCGACTTTTCAGGATTTTTGTCGATTGGATGACAGTGGATCTTTACGAGTATCAAGCGCGCGACATGTTCGAAAAGCACGGGGTTCCCGTTCTTCAAGGAATCGTCGCAGACACCCCGGAAGAAGCGCGTGCCGCGGCATCTACAATTGGTGGACTCACGGTCGTAAAGGCGCAGGTCAAGACCGGCGGACGCGGGAAGGCCGGTGGCGTCAAGGTCGCCAAGACCCCCGACGACGCGTTCGAGGCGGCGAAGGCAATTCTCGGTCTCGACATCAAGGGCCACGTTGTCAAGCGCGTCATGGTCGCCGAAGGCGCTGCAATCGCCCAAGAGTATTACTTTTCGGTTTTGCTCGACCGCGCGAACCGTTCATATCTTTGCCTCTGTTCCTACGAGGGCGGCATGGACATCGAGCAGTTGGCGGTTGAGCGCCCCGACGCCCTCGCCCGCATCGACGTGAATCCCAACGACGGCATCACCCTCGTAAAGGCGAAGGAAATCGCCGTCGCGGCAAAGTTCCCCGCTGAACTCGTCGACAAAGTTGCTCCCGTTTTCGTGCAGTTGTATGGCGTTTTCACCTCGGAAGACACCACTCTGGTCGAGGTAAACCCGCTTGTCTTGACTGACGACGGCAGGATTCTCGCGCTGGACGGAAAGGTGACGCTCGACGCGAACGCCGAGTTCCGTCAGCCCGACCACGCCGCTCTTGAGGACAAGGCCGCGACCGACCCGCTCGAAGCGAAGGCGAAAGAGCACGACCTCAACTACGTCAAACTCGACGGCGAGGTCGGAATCATTGGAAACGGTGCCGGACTCGTCATGTCGACGCTCGACGTTGTCGCGTATGCAGGCGAAAACCATGGTGGAGTCAAGCCCGCCAACTTCCTCGACATCGGCGGCGGAGCCTCAGCCGAGGTCATGGCAGCAGGTCTCTCGGTCATCCTCGGTGACCCGCAGGTCAAGAGTGTTTTCGTGAACGTGTTCGGCGGAATTACCGCATGTGACGCTGTCGCCAACGGAATCGTCGCCGCCCTCGAGATGCTAGGAGATAAAGCGACGAAGCCGCTCGTTGTCCGTCTCGACGGAAACAGCGTCGACAAGGGTCGCGAGATTCTCGCCGCCGCCAACCACCCGCTCGTCACCCTGGCCACCACGATGGACGACGGCGCCGATCGCGCCGCCGCACTCGCAGCGAAGTAAGGATTAGAAGAATGTCGATTTTTCTCACCAAGGACTCGCGCGTTATCGTTCAGGGCATTACCGGCGGCGAGGGCTCAAAGCACACTGCTCTCATGCTCAAGGCCGGTACCCAGGTTGTTGGTGGCGTCAACGCCCGCAAAGCGGGAACGACCGTCGAGCACGGAGACATTACGCTTCCCGTGTTCGGAACTGTCTCCGAGGCGATGTCTGAAACCAGAGCAGATGTGTCGGTTGTTTTCGTTCCGCCGGCGTTCGCAAAAGACGCCGTGATGGAAGCGATTGACGCGGCGATGCCGCTCATCGTTGTCATCACTGAAGGAATCCCGGTGCAGGACACCGCCGAATTCTGGGCGTACGCTGCGTCGAAGGGCACGAGCCGCATCATCGGACCGAACTGCCCCGGGATCATCACGCCGGGTGAAGCTCTTGCCGGAATTACTCCCGCCACGATTACGGGCGCAGGTCCGATTGGACTTGTCTCGAAGTCGGGAACGCTCACGTACCAAATGATGTTCGAACTTCGCGATATCGGCTTCTCGACCGCAATCGGGATCGGCGGAGACCCGATTGTCGGCACCACGCACATCGATGCACTCGCCGCATTCGAGGCAGACCCTGACACGAAAGCGATTGTCATGATTGGCGAAATCGGCGGCGACGCTGAGGAACGCGCGGCGGATTACATCCGTGCGAACGTCACCAAGCCCGTTGTGGGGTATGTCGCTGGATTCACGGCTCCAGAGGGCAAGACCATGGGTCACGCCGGCGCGATTGTTTCCGGTTCATCGGGAACCGCGCAAGCGAAGAAGGAGGCCCTCGAGGCTGCCGGGGTTCGCGTTGGCAAGACACCGAGCGAAACCGCGCAGCTCATGCGCGAGGTCATCGCGGCCCTGTAACGTGCCTCGCGGGCTTGTTGTCCTCTTCACGCTTCTTGAGGCGTCGTTCGTCGTCGGACTTGGAATTTTCCTGCCGTTCGTGTTCGGTGTCATCGGATGGGCCTCGCTCACCGGAGCCAGTTCGACACCGGCAGCAATCTGGCAACTTGCCGTTCAGGCCTGGGCGTTGGGGCATGGCGTTCCACTTGAGGTCTCGCTCGGAGACACGTCAGCTGTGTTGGTTAACGACATGGCAACTTTCACCCTCACGCTCGCTCCGTTCGCATTCGCCCTTTTGACAGCACTTTTGGGTCGTCGCGCGGGTCGTCGACTCGCCGGTTCTGACGACGCGACCCTCGTTGTCGGATTGATGGTTTTCTTCACGAGTGTCTTTGTGGTGCTCGCGTTGTTCAGTGGCCAGAGTTCGTTCGTTCAACTCGACATCGCCTCGGGAACGGTGCGTGTGCTCGCACCCTTCATCGTCGGACTATTTGTCGGATGGCGACCCTGGGAGGACGATCGTTCGCCACGGGCATTAATTCCCGAGATCCCGAACGCATGGCGCGACATCATCGACACCGCACTGCGTATCGCAGGGACCACGCTGTCGGGGTTGGTGGTAATCGCATCGTTCGCGCTATTGGCTTTACTCTTTCTCGGGTTTTCGACCGAAATCGCTCTGTATGAGTCGCTTCACACTGGAATCCTTGGCGGGCTGGTGATCACAGCCGCTCAACTCGCGTTTGTCCCAGTGGTGTTAGTCTGGACGATTTCGTGGATAGCGGGTCCGGGATTTACCTTGGGAATCGGCGCGAATGTTTCACCATTTGCCACCACTGTTGGCGCGGTGCCCGCCATCCCGCTTTTGGGAGCTATACCCGAAACGAACACCCTTGGGGGTTGGGTCACCGTGCTTCCCGCGATTTTTGCATTCATCGCTGCGACTCGATTCGCCGTCGAACTACGATCCCGCGGTCCTTTCTTTAACCCTCGTGACATTGCGGATCTTGGTCGTGTTGCCGTCACGTCCGTCCTCGCGGCAGTCGCCATCGCGCTGACAACGTTCGTAATTGGCTCGTACGCCACGGGTTCGGCCGGGCCGGGCCGTTTTGCACAGGTGGGAATCGACCCCATCGCCGTTGGTCTCACCCTTGCAGGCGGGGTGTTTGCCGGAGCGCTCGCTGGACTGTTCCTCGGAAAGCTGATACGCGATTCGAAGGCGATGCGCAGCGCTTAGTCAGAAATCCCCAACCCGCTCCTCGGTAAACTGATCGAATGCTGCGCGTTGTGTTTCTCATCTCGGGTCAGGGTTCTAATCTGCGCGCATTCCTCGACTCCTGCGCAGAAGGAATGATTCCCGCAACCGTCGTCGCGGTAGGTGCAGATTCAGAAGCGCCTGGGCTCGACCACGCGCGACACTTCGACATACCCACTTTCGTTGAACCACTCGAGCGCGGTGGTGACCGTGATGAGTGGGGCACACGACTTGGCGACCGGATTGACACGTTCACACCAGATCTCGTGATTTTGTCGGGCTTCCTGCGACTCGTGCCACCTTCATTTGTCCGGCGATTCGCGCCAATGCTTTTGAATACCCATCCGGCGTATCTGCCCGATTTTCCCGGAGTTCACGCTGTTCGGGACGCGTTCGAGGCGGGAGTCACCGAGACCGGCGCGAGCGTTATCGTCGTGGACGAGGGGGTCGACACTGGTCCGATTTTGGCTCAGCGCCACGTTCCCGTCGTGGACGGCGATACGGAATCGACACTGCACAACCGAATAAAGATCGTTGAGCGTGAGTTGCTCGCTCACGTGGTTCGTGACATCGCGAACCGAGAAACCGCGATTGAGGAGAGCTGATGGTTTCCGCACTTCCCGCCCCCGACCGTATCCTGGACCGAATACCAATCCGACGCGCACTTGTTTCGGTGAGCGACAAGACCGAACTCGTCGCACTCGCGCGCGCACTGTCAGAGGCCGGCGTTGAGCTGGTTTCGACGGGATCGACGTGTCAGACGATTCGTGACGCCGGATTCGTTGCCCTAGAAGTCAGCGAGGTGACGGGTTTTCCCGAATCGTTGGACGGTCGCGTCAAGACGTTGCACCCATCGATTCACGCGGGGATACTCGCGGACCGTCGTTATGACTCTCACGTCTCCCAACTCTCGGAACTGGGGATTGAGCCGTTTGATCTCATTATCGTCAACCTGTATCCCTTTTCCACCACGGTCGCGAGCGGCGCTGACTCGACTGTCGTTGTCGAAAACATTGACATTGGCGGACCGGCAATGGTTCGAGCAGCGGCCAAGAACCACCACAACGTCGCCATCGTCGTGGACCCGAAGGACTACGCAGAAATCGTCGACGCTATTGCGGCGGGAGGGACGACGCTCGAGCAGCGTCGAGTTCTCGCTGGTCGCGCGTTTGCTCACACCGCTGGTTATGACTCGGCAGTTGCAACGTGGATGCAGAACGAGTACCCGCACGATGAATCGGGTTTTGCACCCGCACTGAGAATCGCGGGAGAAAAACTCGACACCCTGCGATACGGCGAGAATTCTCATCAGTCCGGGGCTGTTTATGGTGTTCACGGTGGTGCGGGAATCGCGCAGGCGACGCAATTGCACGGCAAAGAGATGTCGTACAACAACTTTGTCGACGCTGACGCGGCGGTTCGGGCAGCCTTCGACCACGCCGAACCAGCGGTCGCCATCGTCAAACACGCCAATCCCTGCGGTATCGCCGTCGGCTCGACAATTGCCGAGGCTCATGCTCGTGCTCACGCCTGCGACACCGTCTCAGCGTTCGGCGGTGTCATCGCATCGAATCGCGTGATCAGTAAAGCCGCGGCCTCATCGATCGCCGATGTGTTTACGGAAGTCGTAGTCGCGCCGGGGTTTGATGATGACGCACTTGCCATTCTTGTGTCGAAGAAAAACCTTCGCCTTCTTGCCCTCCCCGAAGCATTTGCTCCTGTCGAACGCGAAGTGCGACAGGTCTCGGGCGGATTTCTGGTCCAAGACGTTGATCGTTTCTTTGCGCCGGCATCCGAGTGGACACTCGTGACAGGGGTGCCGGCGGACCCGGCGACTATCTCGGATCTCGAATTCGCGTGGCGCGCGTGCCGTGCGGTGAAATCGAACGCCATCCTGTTGGCGAAAGATGGTGCGTCGGTAGGGATTGGTATGGGTCAAGTCAATCGTGTTGACTCGTGTCACCTGGCAGTCGCCAGAGCCGGCGACCGAGCGCACGGAAGTGTCGCGGCGAGCGACGCGTTCTTTCCTTTCGCCGACGGACTCCAGGTGTTGCTCGATGCGGGAGTCAGTGCAATCGTTCAACCCGGCGGATCAGTGCGGGACGAAGAGGTCATCACCGCGGCAGCCGCAGCTGGCGTCACGATGTATTTCACGGGCGAACGACACTTTTTTCATTAGCCGCTCGCGCGGAGTGGCGAGGAGTATGATGAGGACAAATCGTTTGACCGACGAAGGGAAATGTCATGAATTTCGGAACTGCAATCAAGACCGTGTTCGTCAAGTATGCCGATTTCAAAGGGGTAGCGACGCGGGCCGAGTATTGGTGGTTTTCGCTGTTCAGCCTGATTGTGTCCGTCGTTCTCAACGTGCTCATGGGTGACCCCAATGATCCCAACGCCGTTGCGAGCGGAATCTCGCTTGTGTGGTCTTTGGGTATCCTGATTCCCTCGCTCGCGCTTTCCGTTCGTCGATTCCACGACGCGGGTTTCTCGGGCAAATGGCTGTTGTTGTACTTCGTTCCCGCAATCTTGTTCTTCGTAGCGGCCGCGTCCTCGATACCTGTAATTCTCGCCGCTTTTTCTGGAACGTTGACGGGCGATGCATTGACTGCTGCAATCGCGGGACTGTTGGGGGTTGCTGTTCTTCCGCTCATCACTGGATTTGCGATGTTTGTTTTCAACCTGGTTGTCAGCGTGCTTCCGTCAAAGTCGGCAGCGAATGGCAACAAATACGCCGCGTAACTATTCCTCGCGCATCGAGTCGAAGGTGTCCATCATGTCTTCGATCTCACTCATCGACTGCCACGAAAAGTCGGTTTCCGTCAATCCGTCGTGAATCGCATCCCACAGTTTCGCGGGGTCGGAATCCAGTACTGCACCGATGGCAGTCATGATGTCGACGTCGGCTGACTGTCCGATGCTCGCGACGAACGCCGCAAAGTTCGCGACCTTCAGCGTGTGGTAACAATCCGAGCCCGAGCGATCGCCGACGAATACTATGTCTTCTCGTTCGCGGCGAACCTCGATGTGTTGGTAGCGCCCGTCCCGGGAACTGAAGGTCTTTTCCATTTCTCCTCTTTTCTCTCGTGATCTCTTTTCTATTCCGAGAGTATCCCGAGGCGCCGACGAGGAAAGGGTCAGATTGTGCGGCGGTGGGCTTCGATCCATGCGGCGGATTCTTCAAGCGTTAATTGACCAGTCGCAACGCTCTGAATGTATGTGAACGCATCGTCTTGCGTCGCAAACAGAAGGTAGCCGTTGATGCGCAAAAAGTGATTAAGCGCAATCCATGCTGAGCGCTTGTTTCCGTCCATAAACGGGTGGTTACGAGCAAGTGATTCCGTTTGCGCGGCTGCCTTGGTGTCGATGGTCGCGTAAGCGTCGGCCCCCATCAGGGTTGTCGCGGGGCGTTCCAGAGCCGGATGAACCAAGCCCAGGTCGCGCACGTGAAAACCGATCGCTTCGAGTTCAACAACGAAGCCCTCGAGACTCACGTATCGAGTCACGAGTCTTCCAGTCGCTTCATCAGCTCTGCGTCACGTTGGAGAATCATTTCCACGGTGCGGCGCATCTCGAGACGGTTCTTCTGTGCGTCGAGGAAGATTGCAACCGCTTGGACCACAACCTGTTGCTTGGAGAGTCCGAGAAGTTCGGCGACATCACCAAGGTCGTTGTCGAGTTCGGGTTCTAGCCGGAGAGTCATTGCCATAACTCGATGGTATCAAAATGATACCAACTTGTCCAGAGCACACCCAAATTTCTCACCGCCAGCGGTGGAATAGAATGGGACGACTAGTTGTAACGAAAGGTTTACCCGTGGAAAAAATCAAGGTCGAAGGCGTCGTCGTAGAACTCGACGGCGATGAAATGACTCGAATCATTTGGCAGTTCATCAAGGACCGCCTGATTCACCCCTACCTCGACC
>CAMFDU010000021.1 GCA_945949175.1 Gulosibacter massiliensis
AATACATCGCGGGCTACACCGTCGGCAACGATTACGGGCTTCACGATTTCCGCGACACTGACGCCGGTTCGATGTTGCGCGTCAAAGGATCGGACACACTCGCGCCCGTTGGGCCGGGACTCGTCACCGACTGGGATTTCCGAAACAAGATGATTCGCACCTATGTCAACGGTGAAGTGAAGCAAGAAGACAACACCGACAACATGGAATGGGACATGCACTACCTCGTCGCCGATATCGCGCGCACAATCACGCTTGTTCCCGGCGACATGTTGTTCTCGGGGACGCCCGCTTTTTCGCGTCCCGTCCAGCCCGGCGATGTCGTCGAGGTCGAGGTCGAAGGCCTCGGTCGCCTCACGAACCACATCGTGGAAGGCCCGACCCCCATCCGCACGGATGTAGGAGCGCAGCCGACCGAGAGCGAAGAGGTCGTGTCGACCGCGCTCGGTGGCGACTGGGAGTTCCGCGGAATCCGCACCCCGTCTAAAGACCTGTACCCGTCAACAGTGGAGGAGAAAGAATGATCAAGATCGACGTCGACATGGCCAAGTGTCAGCATTATGGCCAGTGCGTTTTTGAAGCGCCCAACGTCTTCGAGCTCAATAACGACGACAAGCTCGAGTACACGGCGACCGCCGAGGACTCCGAGCGCTCCAACGTCGAGGCCGCGATTGACGTGTGCCCGATGCAGGCAATTCGCATCGTCGAGTAACTGACGTCATGACTCACCCCGTTCTCATCGTTGGTGCGTCGATGGGTGGACTCCGAACGGCGGAGGCGTTTCGGCGCTTTGGCTATACCGGCCTCATCACGGTCATCGGCGATGAGCCCTACGCGCCGTACAACCGACCGCCATTGTCGAAAGAAGTGCTGGCCGAGACGGTGAACCACGAGGCGGTTGCGTTCGAACAGCGTGAATCAACGGCAGACGTCAATTGGGTTTTGGGGACACGCGTCGAGTCGGCGGATCTCGAACACAATGTGGTGACGGATTCGAACGGGGACGTCCACCCCTTTTCGGCACTGGTCATCGCCACGGGGCTTCGGCCTCGACGATTGAGCGTTGCGAATGGCGAACTACGAGGTCGCCACGCGGTGCGAACGCTTGATGATGCCATTGCGCTTCGCGCCGACCTTAAGCCCGGCGCCCGGGTTGTCATTGTTGGAGCAGGGTTCATCGGCTGTGAAGTGGCAGCGACGGCGCGCACCCTCGGCTGCGACGTTACCGTTGTCGCCCCCGGAATTCACCCGATGCAACGATCGTTGGGGACGGAACTTGCCGCCGAGATGCAGCGCCGACACGAAGCGCAAGGCGTTGTTTTTCGATTGAAAACGACAGTAAACGACCTCGTCGGCGAATCCTCGGTGCAGGGTGTCGTTCTCGATGATGGCACCACGGTGCCGTGCGATGTTCTTGTTGAAGCGATCGGTTCACACGAAAACACTGAATGGCTCGAGGGAAACGACCTCGATTTGTCCGCCGGCGTCCTCGCCGACAACGACCTTCGTGCGTTGAGACACAACGGTATTCCGTGGGACAACGTTTTCGTTGTCGGCGATGTTGCGCGTTTCCCGAACCCCGCTTATGACGATGATGCTCGTCAAATCGAGCACTGGAACATTCCAACCGAAACGGCGAAACGCGTCGCCCAGGTTTTCACGGAACAAGCACAAGGCGAGTTCCGTCCCATCCCGTCGTTTTGGACCGACCAGTACGACAACCACCTGCTTGCGTACGGGGTGCTGGCGCTCGCTGACGACGTGAAACTAATCGATGGAGACATCAACGGCGACTGCGTCTTCGGTTATTACCGATCGGGAACGATGGTCGGCGTCTGCGGTATCGGCATGCGGTCGGCTGTTCAGAGCTACCGCGCTAACTTTGTCTAAAGAAAGGGTTCGACATGGCTAACTTTTTTGACCTCGACGTCTCGTTTGAAGGAGACGAGCCAGACTTGTCGAAAATACCGGCGGAGCAACTGGAAAAGGCGGTCGCCGAGTTGCCCGAAGCCCTTCAATCGGTTGCACGCGGCCTGCTCATTGAGAAACGGACGATGTCTGACGTTTCTCAGGACCTCGGGATTCGCCAGGGGGAACTGGTCACACGCCTTCACCGCGCGATGCTCTCGATATCAATGTCACTGATGAACGGCGGCCGTCCGCACTAACCCGCGGTGGCTCGGTTACGGTGGAGCTATGGCAACCGACAGCGTTTTCCGGCTTGATGGCCGAGTCGCCCTCGTCACCGGTGCCGGATCCCCGACCGGAATAGGTTTCGCGACCGCGCGGTTTCTCGGTCGAATGGGTGCTTCTGTTTTTCTCACTGGTGCGAGTGACCGAGTCGCCGACCGCGAGGCGGAACTTCGCGCCGAGGGAATCGTGGCGGGCTCGTCACCCGCGGATCTGACCGTCGATTCCGAGGTCGGCCAACTCATCGAGCGGGTTGTTGCAGCACTTGGACGAATCGACATCGTGGTCAACAACGCCGGAATGACGAGTGTCGCCAAGCCGATGGAGGCGTCGGGCGAAACGGGTTCGGTCACTGACACAACGCAAACCGAGTGGGATGCGTCCCTTACCCGAAACTTGACGACCGCGTTCCTCGTGAGCAAAGCTGCGCTTCCCTTCCTCCGCGCAAGCGGCCATGGGCGAATCATCTCGGTCGCATCGGTAACTGGCCCGGTAATGGGGATGGCGAACGATGCGTCGTATGCGGCCAGTAAGGCGGGAATGGTCGGGTTGAACCGATCGATCGCAATCGACGAGGCGGCAGCCGGAATCACGGCGAACACCGTTGCACCGGGCTGGATCGCGACCGGGTCGCAGACTCCGCACGAAGCACGCCAGGGACACACGGTTCCCGTCGGGCGCTCGGCGACCCCCAAGGAAGTCGCCGCGTGCATCGGATTTCTTGCGAGTACTGAAGCCGCATATGTCACGGGTCAGGTGCTCGTGGTCGACGGCGGGAACTCCATCGCCGAAGAACGCGCGTGACCGACCCTCGCGTTCTTGCGCTAAACGTCTTTAATGCCATCCTCACGTGAAGAGTACAATTTGACCATGCGTCCACTCCGATCGACTGTCATGACCATGGGGACGATGCTCGCACTCGGTGTGGTTTCCATTTTCTCCGGTTCTGGGCCAACGTCTGCAGGACCCAGGCACCCGACTCTCGGCGAATATGTGTTAGAACAATCAGGTTCCGACACAATGGATTGGAAACGGTCGTCAGGTGTATCGAAAGCCGCGTGGGAAACAGCGATCGATGACGAAACGGTCAAGGTGGGTTCCAGGGGCCGAGCGTTCGTTGTTGAGCCGCCGCTGCCCGCCCAAAGGATTTCTGGAGCGACACGCGCCGCACCTGTGGTTTCGGATATTCCACTAGCCGATGCCTTCGTGTTGCACAGTCGAGAGGGCTCAACGAAGGTCATCTATCTTGATTTCGACGGGCAAACCATGACCAATACTGCTTGGTCGCCCTACGTTCCGTTGGTAGTTCCTGCCTATTCAATCGATGGGTCCCCGAGCTTTAGCTCGACTGAAAGGCAAAATATCATCGATGCGTGGTCGGTTGTCGCCGAGGACTATTCGATGTTTGACGTTGATGTCACCACCGAGGACCCGGGTCAAGCGGCCATTGATCGGACGAGTTACAGCGATGATTATTTTGGTGTTCGCGCGCTCATCACGGACGAAAACAATGCGGTTGCCGATATTGTGTGCCCAACCGGTTGTCAAGGCGTCGCATATTTGGGAACGTTCGATTACGTTGACCCCTATGGGGATTGGCAATGGTACTCACCAGCATTTGTATTCAGTCGATCCAGTTTCTCTGGCAAAATTTTGTCGGACGTTATCAGTCACGAGGTGGGGCACAACCTCGGTCTATCGCACGACGGTCAACGAAGTGATCCTTATTACATGGGGCGAAGCGGGTGGGCGCCGATCATGGGGGCGGGTTATGATCAGCCACTTGTTCAATGGTCAAACGGAGACTATTCGAAAAGGGCTACCAATCGAGAAGACGACTTCACTGTCATGCGTTCGTACGGGCTTTCACTCGTAGCCGACGATTTCGGCAACGCAACCTCGACCGCAACAACCATTTCGCTCAATACCTCCACGAATGGAACGATTCATTCCCGGAGTGACGTCGATTACTTCCGCGTTGTACCAGCGGCCACCAGTGTGGATATCGCAGTCTTGCTCCCCTCTTACAGTGCAAATCTCGACTGTTCAATTACGGTTCTCAATTCGCTCAATCAGACTGTTGCATCCGCCAACCCCATTGGACTAACTGCCTCCGTCTCGGTTAATGTCACCCCGGGAGCGACCTACTACATCAAGATTGACGGTGTCGGATATGGCAAGGCGTCTTCCAATGGATACTCCGATTATGGGAGCGTTGGCGAATATCGGCTGTCAGTTTCGGGTGATGACCGACCTATAATCACGCCCGGCACACCAACCGTTACCGGAACAGCACAATTCGGGGAGACTCTCACTGGGAATGCCGGTAGTTGGGACACGGGCGTTTCCACATCAACGGAGTGGTTCATCGATCAGACCGCAACAGGTGACTCAGACAACACCTATGTCATTCAATCCGCCGACATTGGAAAGATTGTCTCATTCCGGGTCACAGCATCGAAAGACGGATACCAAGATTCGGTTGTTTCTGCGACAACGGCACCGGTCGTCGCAGCGGATATGGCGACTACTGACACGCCATCAATTTCTGGTGTCCTAAAGGTCGGCAATACACTCACGGTCGATGTTGGCACTTGGGAGTCTGGTGCAACAACGTCCCAACAATGGCGACGGAACGGTAGCCCTATTTCGTTGGCGACCGGAACCACCTATGTGCTTCAGCGAAGTGACAAGAGTAAACGGATCTCTGTCACGGTCACCGCGACGAAGGCTGGATATTCCACGGTCACCGCGACGAGCGTGCCGACGGGAAAAATCGCGAATTAATCGGCGCCAGCCCGCTAGATGAACGCTGAACTGGGCAGGTCCTTCTCGTCGTTGACAATCGCCGCGACGATTCGATCAGCGACCGCCTCGGTTGTGAGACCCGCACCAAAGTTTGGCGATTCGCCAAACAGTGCTCGTGTGGCCAAGCCGGATTCGGTGTGACCGGGTCGCGCGTCAATGAATCGCACGCCAAGTCGACGAAACTCTCGACCAGCCGCGACGCTGAACGCGTGCAACGCGGCCTTGCTTGCGGAATAAGCCGAAAGGCCCGCCATCGGTGTCTCGGCAATCATGCCCGACAACGTCACCACAAATCCGTCGCCTGACGCGCCGACAATCGGAGTGAGAGCCGAGAGCACGTGGATCGGCCCTGTCGCGTTGATAGCCATCATGCGGTCGAATCCGGCAGCAGGAACGTCAACGGCGTTACCGAAACCGACGACCCCCGCGGCCACGATGATTCCGTTGAGCGTGACATTGTCGGCCTCGATGTCGTCCAGGAATGCGGCGATGGACTCGCCGTCGGCGAGGTCGAGCACCCGCTGGCTCGTGGTGGTGACCGCGAGATTCGACAACTTGGCTGCGTCGCGGCTCGTTCCAATTACGTTTGCACCTGCCTTCTGAAGCTCGGCGCACAGGCTTTGCCCAATTCCGCCCGTCGCGCCAATGACAAGGACGGTGGCGTTGGTGAGTAATGTCATGAGGGCTCCTCGACTGGGGGATAAAGTTCGTACCCATAGGCTATTCGCACTATGACTTCTAACAACCCTATGCAGGAATGGTTGTCGATTCGTTTTCGGCGACTGCTGTCTGGTTCTGCGGATGGCGTGCCACCCTGGCTCGACATCATCGCGCGTGGTGATGACGGTGGTCTGTATGTTCCGACCGATGCCCCGTGGGTCATTCACAGGGACTTTGGCACGCTTGTCGGTGGAATTCGCGCACTTCTTATGCAGGCGCTTCATCCAGGTTCTCTCGCGGGAGTGGCCGACCATTCGCGATACGAGAAAGACCCGCTGGGGCGATTGGCGGGAACAATTCGATGGCTCACCATCACCACCTTCGGCGGCGACTCTGCGGTTAGAGCAGAAGCCGCGCGTGTGAACCGCCTTCACCAGCGCGTGACTGGCACATACGACACGGGCCACGGTGAGCATCGTGCTTATCGAGCCGCCGACCCGGACCTTCTGCTCTGGGTTCACGTCGCGTTCATGGAATCATTCCTCGTCGCACATGAGATGTATGCGGCGACACCGATCCCACGCGGATCCGCCACGTCGCCCGCCGATAACTATGTCGAGCAGTGGGGTCGTTCGGTTGCACCGCTCGGGTTGAAACAGACTCCGTCCACCCGACGTGAGATGGACGACATCATTACGGATTTGTGGAAGCGCCGCCTGCTTGTGTCGACCGAGTCGACGAAATCAGTTGTTGGTTTCATTCGCCGGCCGCCGTTACCCTTTGCGGTCCGTCCGGTTTATCGCCTGCTTTTCGACGCTGCGGTGGTGTCAATACGGCCCGAGTTTCGCGCGATGCTTGGCCTCACCGCGAAACCACGATGGCGTGTCGTACCGCTGACAAGGTTCATGTTGAGGGCCATCCGCTTGGCGATTGGCCCCGAGAGCCCTATTGAGGACGGCGCACTGAACCGATTGCGCCGGATCGGGGTGCTGTGACGGCTCGTAGGCTGAACTCATGAACTTTGTTGGCCGCCCGGCGCTAATCGCGGCAATCGTCGGACCGATTCAAGCCGTGATGGGCTGGGTGGTTGCGGGTTCACTCTGGCCCGGATACGACCACGTCAGCAAAACAATTAGCGATTTGGCCGCGGACGATTCACCCGTCAAATGGGTGCAGTCCTCGTTCTTTTTGCTGGGGGGAACGTTGTCGCTCATCGCAGCAGTGTGGACACCGGTCTTATCCATACCGGGTCGCATCACCATTTTTGTCGCGGGACTTACGACCTATGGATTGACATTTTTTGCGACTCCGTCACAGGACTCGTCGTCCTATTGGCACAGGGTCTTTGCGATTGCGACATTCGTTCTGATGTCGGCGTGGCCGCTATTCTCGATGCGTTTTGACAGCAGCTACCCGCGGATTGTCCGCCCTGTCGCGGCGATTACCGCGACGCTGATTTTTACCGTTGGTTCCATTGCGTTCTTGGCCGTTTGGACAAACCCAGACCAGCCGATGGTTGGCCTGTGGGAACGGGTCATTGCTGTGGCGCAGGTGCTTTACTTGTCAATCGTTATCGTCGTGGCGTGGGTGCACCAGCAAGGTGTCGCTCCCGCATCGCGAGAAACAACGGGAACGTAAACGCCATCGCCGTGACACCGGAAAGCGCGATGTACAACCAGACGCGCTTCATCCCGATGCGTCGAGCCTCGGCAAGCATCAAGACGACAGACGCGATAGCGACGACCAACAGGTCGGCCGATAAGACCCAGTCCACGGCAGTGCCGAACCAGGCCGCGGCATAATCCTGGCCGCTCATCACGGCGATTCCGTTGAACACCATGGCGGTGACAAATCCAATGCCAGCCAGCACGAGGAAGATCCAAAAGCGAATTCGTGACTCTTTGTTCATGACTGAAGACTACGCCGAAGCGAGATAGTCGCGAAGGTCGTTTAACACACGCTCGTCAATCGAGTGCCCCAGTCCCGAGTATGCCTTGTCAATGACCGAGGTGTGAGAGCGAAGGAATTCGGAGGTTCGTTCGACGGCCGCCAAGACGATGACGGTGTCGGCGGTTCCGTGCGACCAGAAAACGGCGGGCTTCGTCGCGCTGAGTTCAGTGTCGGCGGGTTGAGCCGTCCCTGCGACGAAACCCGCCAAGAGTGCTGCCTTCGCTATCCGGTTAGGCCGAGTGCGAAGCAACTGACTCACCATGAACCCGCCTTGTGAAAAACCGATTGCCATCAGTGGGGAATCGGGAACATGGACATCCAGCCAGTTCCAGAGTGTGTCAGTGGCACTAGCGGTGTCGTCGGGATCGGGACTACCCGGAACGGTGATTGGCGCCCACGCGAAACCGCCCTGCGCCAGAGCGATTGGTGCGCGGGGGGACATCCAGGGTGTCGACAGTCCGAGCCAATCCAGAATCGGTGGTAAGTCCTGCTCGTGCGACCCGTATCCGTGCAGAAGCAGGGTGACCGGTTCAAACGGTCGGCGTTTCTCAAAATCGTTTGAGGTTGCCCATTCAGTGATGGCGGTGTTCACCGTCTCACGCTACTCGCCCCGCACTTTCTAATGCCAGTTGGTTGCCCCGCAATACAATGGGGTGAACTGACGGGGGTGAGTCGATGGCGACAACGCTGACCATCGACATTGGCGGCACAAAATGCGCGGCTGCCATCACCGACGATGACGGTGTTCACGGTCTCGAATCGTGGCCGACGATGGGGTCAACTGAAAACCTTGTGCGCGCTGTGTCCTTTTACCGAAAGCACCTTGGGGCCGGCGGGAACCCCGCAGTTGCGGTCGGTGTCTCTTTTGGCGGACCGGTCGATTTTCGGACGGCGACCGTAAAGCGTTCAGTCCATGTTTCGGGTTGGAGCGGTTTCGATTTTGGGGCATGGTCTCGTGATGAGTTCGAACTTCCCATCGCGGTCGATAACGATGCCAAGGTGGGCGCGCTCGCAGAGTTTCATCACGGTGGCCACGGTTTCGATGACCTGGTCTATGTGACGGTGTCGACGGGAATCGGCGCGGGGGTCATCAGTTCCGGACGAATCGTGCGCGGAGCGTCGAACGAAGCCGGCGAATTAGGGCACACTCGTGTCAGCGAAGACCCGAAAGTGTGTTCGTGCGGACGGACGGGGTGTCTCGAGAGAATGTGCAGTGGTTACTGGATCGAACAAGACCACGGACGACCCGCAATTGAACTGTTTGCCGACGACGAATTTCTCGCCGAGTACTCCCGGGTGTTTGCTCGGGGGTTGAGCAACGCCATATTGCTCTACAACCCCGCGGTGATTGTTCTTGGCGGCGGTGTCGCGCGGGTCGGCACCCGCCTGACGAAAAGTCTGACTGATAACGTCAATCGTGAACTCGAGAGTTGGAACCACATGGTCCCCGTCATCACGACATCGGCATTCGACAGCGAAGGCGTTCACCTCGGCGCGAAGGAGCTAACCCGTGACCTATTTTGATTCCTACCGAGAGTCGCTGACCTCGGCGTTGGGCTCGATTGACCTCGATGCCCTTTCGTCGCTGCGTCAGCTGCTCGTCACCGCCCGCGCTGACGGACGGACGATTTTCACCTGCGGAAACGGAGGCAGCGCTTCGACGGCATCTCACTTTGCCACGGACCTCGTGAAAGGCGCGAGCTACGAACGCGACGCCAAGTTCCGAGTCATCGCGCTAACCGATGCCACATCGACGATTTCCGCCTACAGTAACGACGTCGGATACGACATCGTCTACGAAGAGCAGCTGCGGAACTTCATTGCACCAGGCGACATCGTGATCGCGATTAGCGGTTCCGGGAATTCCGAAAACGTGATTCGAGCGCTTCGATTTGCACACTCGGCAGGCGCACACGCCGTGGCGTTGACCGGTCGAGACGGTGGAACACTGGGAACGGTTGCGACTTTGCACATCAACGTCGCGGAACAACACATGGGGCGCATTGAGGACGCACATCTTGCTATCTGCCACATGCTGGCGTTCTCGTTCATCGACGCCGAAAGTTAAGGACTCGTTTCTGGCGCTCTCTCTGTGCGATTTTTGCCTGACTAGAAGCCGAGAAGAGCCCCGGCAAGGGCGACGAAGATTCCAACGAAGATTGCCGGAGTAACGAATTTTGCGACACTAAGCCACGGGGCGAAACGGACTATTGTGCGCGAGGTGTGGCTTGGCTTCGTAATTGCAACAAGATCGCGCGCCACGGCTTGCGCTTCGTGTGCCGCTGCAAATTCAACGAGTGCCCCGAGAATTCCCGACGCGAGCAGGATTCCGAGGGTAGCCCAAACGACAAGAGTTCCCGCGTCGCGAATCGCGGGGACGAGCCCAACGGTCGTGATGAGCAGGAACGTCGGCGCTAACTGAGCCAACACAAGATGGGTTCGTGCACGATTCCAGAGATCGATGAGTTCTTTTTCCGTCACGGCGCAATTCTGTCATGCATAGACTGAATTCCTACCCATGCCAACAGTCGACGCCGAATCACCGCCCCCAGTCGGGGCACTTCGCGGACTCGCGCGGATTTTGCCCTTCGCCGGTCGTGACGTTTACGGGTTGATCGCAGGGATGGTGATTTCGCTCATTTCCAGCGCGTTGGCGCTCGGGATTCCAATCGCCCTCGAGGCTCTCGTGGACGGCCCGTTGAGCGGCGATGACCCGGCGCTCGTGTGGCCGGCGGTTGGTCTCATCGCACTGCTCGGTCTATTCGAGGCGTTGTTCATCTACCTTCGACGGGTCGCGGTTCTCACGCCGGGAACCCGAATCGATTCACGAATTCGAAACGCAATTTATAACCACCTGCAAAACTTGCCCGTTGCGTTCCACGACAAGTGGCAGAGCGGCCAGTTGTTGTCTCGCGCCCACACGGACGTCGGCCTCATGCGCCGTTGGCTGTCGTATGGAGTGGTGATGTTGGTGGGAAACTCCATCGCCATCGCACTGGGTGTTGCA
Source organism: Gulosibacter massiliensis (assembly GCA_945949175.1). GTDB lineage: Bacteria > Actinomycetota > Actinomycetes > Actinomycetales > Microbacteriaceae > MWH-TA3. The sequence continues at coordinate 10,616 of CAMFDU010000021.1, forward strand.
ATCCTGTTCACGTGGAGTCCGACCCTCGCAATCGTCTTTCTGATTTGTTCGATTCCGATGTTTGTTTTCGGGTCCCGTTTTCGTAACCGATTCGAGGGTCTCTCGCGCGCTGCCCAGGACCAGTGGGGTGATGTTGCGACCTCGGTTGAGGAATCAGTTCACGGCATTCGCGTGTTGCGGTCGTTCGGTCGAGGCGATGACTCGCTGTCGAAGTTTGCTGAACGCGCAACACACGGTCGAAACCTCGAGGTCGTCAAGGGTAATGCTCGAGCGACGCTCGGTTTTTGGCTGGTGTGGATTCCCGATTTCGCGCTGGTGGCCTGCCTGTTGGTCGGCGTGTGGCTCGCGGCCGAGGGGGATCTGACCACTGGCCAGCTTTTTGCTTTTTTTGCCACCGCCGCCGTTCTTGCCGGACCAATCGAATCGGTCGGGTACTTGTTGGCACTGACTCTCGAAGCGCAAAGTGGGCTCAACCGAATCTTTGACATCTTTGACCGCGAGAACACCATCACGAGTCCGGCTGCGCCCATCATCCCGACGACGTCGGCCGGTTCATTGGTGTTCGAGGATGTTCACTATCGACACGAGGGCGGCGATGGCAATGTGCGGGACGTGCTCAATGGCGTATCCCTCGAGATCCTGCCCGGCGAAACGATGGCCGTGGTCGGTGCAACGGGCAGCGGCAAGACGGTCCTGACGGCGCTACCGGCCCGATTGTATGACGTCACCGCTGGCCGAATCCTGTTGGACGGTGTTGATATCCGCGACGTGAGCTTGAATACCCTGCGAACACGGATTGCGATGGCATTCGAAGACGCCACGTTGTTCTCTGACACCGTTCGCAACAATGTGTTGTTGGGTCGACACGACCTCGTCAACGCCCCAGCGTCTGAGTCCGACGCGGTGCTGTCGCAGGCATTGTCCATCGCCGAGGCCGAGTTTGTCTATGAATTACCGGACGGTGTGGACACCATAATCGGTGAACAGGGATTGAGCCTTTCGGGTGGTCAGCGACAGAGACTCGCCCTCGCGCGCGCGATTGCCGCCGCACCGGAGGTGCTGGTGCTCGACGACCCTTTGTCGGCCCTCGACGTCGAAACAGAAGCACGGGTCGAAGCAGCTCTGCGAAAGGTGCTCTCGACGACGACGGCGCTGGTGGTCGCCCACCGACCGTCGACCGTCATGCTCGCCGATCGGGTCGCGCTCTTAGACCAGGGGCGCATCGCGGCTGTTGGGACCCATTCCGAACTGTTGGCGACGTCGGCGACGTATCGCCACCTCATTTCGTCACTGTCGAACGAACCCATCGATGTCGATGACAAGGGGGACGCCTCGTGAGCACCGCTGGGGTTTCGGGCGAAGACCGTCAAGACTTCACCACCCGCGAGAACAAGGCGATCCGTTCCCGATCCATCGCCCTCCTGCGGGTTTTGGTGCGGCCTCACCGCGCTCGGTTCGGGTGGACTGCGATCATGGTCGTCGCCAGCACAGCCGCCCAGGTCGCCGGGCCGCTGTTGATTGCGTGGGGAATCGATATCGGATTGCCCGCGGCGGTAGACGACGGAAACTTCGCGCCGATTCTGACCATCGTTGTCGCTTTTCTCGCGACCGGAATCAGTGCAGCGGGATTCCTTGCGGCCTACACGCGCTGGTCGATCGCGATCAGTCAGGACATGCTCGGCGCACTGCGCCGTCGCATCTTTGAGCACACCCAACGACTCAGCCTCGAATTCCACGAGCGGTACACATCGGGCCGAATCATCGCCCGGCAGACGAGCGACATCGACACGCTCGGTGAACTGCTCAGCGGTGGGCTGAGCAACCTCGTCGCGGGATTGTTGTTCCTTGTGTTCACCGCCGTCGCCCTCGTCTCAATCGACCCGCCGAGCGGGGTTGCGCTTGCTATTGCGTTGGTTCCCATCGTCGCCGTCACGTGGTGGTTTTCGAATGCGTCCCGCCGTGAATTCCGAGCGTCGCGCATCTTTTCCACGCGGCTCATCATCCAGTTTGTCGAGAGCATGGCCGGAATTCGAGCCGTCAAGGCCTTCCGACGGGAACCCGCCGACCGCGAAACATACGCCGCCAAAGTCGAGGATTATCGCGAGGCGACCCGCCGCACGATTCACGTCTTCGGAATCTACGACCCGGCGCTCAAGGTCATCGGGACGCTCACGGTGGCGGCTGTTCTGTTGTTCGGATCTTTCCGCGTGATCGACGGAACCCTCGAGGTTGGGGCTCTTCTCGCGGTCGTTTTGTACACACGACGATTCTTCGGCCCTATCGAAGACCTCGCCATGTTCTACAATTCGTTCCAATCCGCGTCGTCGGCGCTGGAAAAGATTTCGGGTTTTCTCGAAGAACGACCCTCGGTCGTCGAGCCCGCTAACCCCCAGCCGTTCGAGGCCAGCCGAGGGGACATCGTGGCGACCGACGTGTCCTTCGCCTACTCCGCCGGGAAACCGGTCTTGCCACAGTTCTCGTTGTCGATTGCCGGGGGACAGACCGTTGCGCTCGTTGGCGCGACGGGTGCGGGGAAATCAACACTGGCCAAGCTCATCGCTCGTTTCTACGATCCAACCGATGGAGTCATCACGCTCGATGGGCGTGTCCTGAGCACTATCGGCGATGTCGATTTCCGGCGAGCCGTCACTCTTGTTACCCAGGAGGCGTATCTGTTCACGGGCAGCATCGCCGACAACATTCGACTGGGCAAGACCGACGCGACAGACGACGAAGTGATGGCAGCGGCGCGGGCCGTCGGCGCGCACGACTTCATCACGGCTCTTCCCGACGGTTATGACACGGACGTCAACAAGCGTGGAAGCCGAATTTCCGCGGGCCAACGACAACTGGTGTCGTTCTGTCGGGCGTTCATTGCTAATCCACGTGTGCTGATACTTGACGAGGCAACCGCGTCTCTCGACATCCCCAGTGAGCGTTTAATCCAGAGCGCTCTGCAAAAACTTCTCGCGGATCGAACGGCGATTATCATCGCCCACCGACTGTCAACAGTCGCCATCGCTGATCGAGTTTTGGTCATGGATCATGGCGTCATCATCGAAGATGGGCCTACCGCAGAGCTCCTCAAAGGCTCGGGTCGCTTTGCAACTCTCCACCGTGCGTGGCGCAACTCACTCGCGTGATTTCGCCTCTGTTCGCATGGCGCTGTTCGCACTAGGCTTGCGATAACTATCCCCCGATTCAACGAACGGTGAACAACTATGACAACTGTTTTTCGTGCAGATGACCTCAATTCAAACGACTACACCGAAACCCTCCTCGCCCCTCCGATGGCGACCCCCATCAGTGGCGACATCGTGGTTCGTGACAAGTCCTATCTTGCGGACAGTGACCACGGCGTGTGGTCGGGATCCTGGGAATCCGAGCCCGGAACGTCGCGTTGGGAATTCACCGACACGGGTGAGGTCATCACCGTAGTTTCCGGTCGCATGACGGTAGAAGAAGATGGCGGCGAGCCCGTCACGCTCACTGCGGGTGACACCGCCTATTTCCCGATTGGCTGGAAAGGCGTGTGGACGGTCCACGAGAAGCTGCGCAAGGTCTACGTCGTCTATTCGGCTTAGCGCCAATCAGGCGATGTTATTCTGCGGGGAATGAGTATTAACCCTCCGCAGAGCTTGAGTCGTGCCGCGCTCGTCGCTGCGACTCTGATTGCCTTAGCGGCTCCCGCGCTCTTCGTTACGCGGGGAATACCCGTGCTGATGGGGATTGGGTACGCAGCGCTCGTTGTTGGTCTTGGTATTGCGTTAAAGAACAATCGTGCCCTTGGACGTGACCTGTCACTCATCGCGGTGCCCCTCGTTGCCATTAGCTTCATCTCGATTGAGGCCAACCTTGAGTGGGGCAACATCGCACTGATGGGTTCCGTTCTCACGCTGTGTGTGGTTTATCCCTATGTGATGAGCCGATGGGTTTTTCGGGACCACATCGTGCGGTTCCCAGGCCGACCGGGCGAACCGTGGTCGCGCGGGGAGTGGATGTGGCTGGGCGCTGTTCTCGTGCTTGGTTACCTCATCCTGCCTGTTTATTTCATCACCTCTGGGAGTTACCAAAACTGGCCGGCCGTCGAAACGCCGAGCGAAATCGCCCGCCTGTTCGTGGGCGTGGGATTCGTCGGAATCTGGGACGAACTCTTTTTCATCTGCATTGTCTTCGCCCTGTTGCGCCGTCATTTTTCGTTCTGGACCGCGAATGTGTTGCAGGCCATCGTTTTTGTCTCGTTCTTGTGGGAACTGGGCTACCGGTCGTGGGGCCCCCTGCTCACACTGCCCTTTGCATTGATTCAGGGCTGGATTTTCGAAAAGAGTCGCTCGGTCTGGTACATCATCACCGTGCACCTGCTTTTTGACGTTGTTGTCTTTCTCGTACTCATCTATGCGCACCACCCGACGTGGTTACCTATTTTCTTTGTTGTGCCTCCAGCGCCGTAGTTTCCGCAAGATGTTAGTGTGCCGACAATGAACAACGATCTTAGGCACGGTGCTCGGCTTCGCGCATTTGTCTCGGCGACGCACTTCCCGCAGGCGCTCGCGATGGTACTCCTAATGACAATCGGAACCGCAATCCTTGGTGGTTCCTGGTCGAGTGTCGCGCTGGTGTTTCTCGCCAGCGCAGCAGGTCAAGCCACGGTTGGTTGGACGAACGACTGGCACGACGCTGCAGCGGATCGTGCCGCGGGACGAGGAAACAAACCAACCGTTCGCGGCGAACTGCTGCCCGGGGATCTTCGTGTGCCGATTCTGGTCAGCGCAACGCTGACAATTCCACTGTCGTTTTTCGCCGCGGGCTGGGTCGGTGGTGCTGCTCACATCGCCGCCGTTGCGAGCGCACTGGTCTACAACTTTTACCTTGCGCGCACGGTGTGGTCCTGGGTTCCGTATGCGGTTTCTTTCGCGCTCATGCCGGTGTTCATCGCGCAGGCTAGTTCGCCTGCACTTTGGCCAACACTTCCCGTCGTTCTCCTGAGCGTTCTTGTGGGCGTGACGGCTCACCTTGTCAACGCGATTCCCGACATCGACATTGACCGCGCAACCGGTTGGGGTGGGCTCGCCGTTTCGCTCGGCAAACGTCGCTCGATAGTTCTCGGGGTGGTTCTCGTCATTGTCGGACTAGCGTGTTTCGGCGTCGTCGTCACTGACGTGTTGATGGGCTAGTTCTCCTCGCCCATCGGACGGGGCAACTCGGCACGGGTAGGCCCCGTCGGGATCGAACCGACGACCCACGGATTAAAAGTCCGTTGCTCTACCAACTGAGCTAGAGGCCCGCGCGCGAAGGCGCTCGCCCAATTCTAACGACTTGTGAAACGCTAGATGACCTCGCCTGTCAGACGGGCGAGCCTCTTTTGTACCGAGTCAGTCAGCGCAAACCAGACGCCCGCCAGCCCCGCCAGCGCCGCGATGAAGATGATGGTGCCCACCAAACTCAGATCGTCCCTCGCCGCAAACATTACGTTGAGGTTCAGCACGGCGCCGGTGAAGAGCACAAGACTGACGTGCACCACGATGAACGCCATGAATGCAAACAACACGATGTTGTGTAGGAGGCGGATGGGGCGCTCGGGCAGCCCGCGATTCAGGCGAGGGGCGTCCAACGGCCAAGCGGAGGACAGGCGCACGCCGGTGAGAATGGCGAGCGGCGCAAGGACAAACACCACTCCGAAATACGAGAGCATCTGCAAACTGTTGTAAACGACCCACGGGTTCTCGACTGGCCAGGTGAACGTGAGATAGTGAATCGCCGCCGATAGCGCGTTGGGAATGACGTCCCAGGTGGTCGGGACGATCCGCACCCACTGGCCGGTGGCAAATAAAAGCGCGATGTAGATGACTCCATTGAGCATCCACAAAAGGTCGACGGTGTTGTGCAGCCACACGTTGATGCCGATGCGTCGCGGAGGCTGGCCGAGCAGTCCACGACGCGGAGTGACGAACGCGGGCGGGCGCTTCTTTGAGCGAATCGACAGGGCGGTGCGGATGATCAGCATGAGGAAAAGGATGTTGAGGAAGTGCGTCACGTTGAGCCAGACCGGAATGCCAGTAGGAGCATCGGATGGCGGCGTGATGACACCCGGATAGCGAACCAGAAACTCTTGCACGGCAGGTTGCGCTCGCAACACAAACGCGATGACAATGAGGGCAATTCCACCGAGCACAACGGCCAACATCGCCAGCAAAGTTGCACGTTTGCGGCCGGCGGCGGGGGTTTCAGTGCTCACAATTTAGACGATACCGAAGGTTTAGGTCACGCATCGTCGCGGCGTCACCTATCGTTGAGGATTGTGAACCGCCCCCGTCGACCCGTTGCCGTAGAGCCCAGTACGTTCGACCAATTCGAAGGCGCGATGGACCCAGCTCTGAAACTTCAGATTGCGCACGATACTGCGACGGCACTTGTTGCGCGGGTTCGCGATGAGGGAACAGTCGACATCGTGCAACGACTTCTCGAGTACACCCGGGAATATGGCGTGGGAGAGATTGCCGAACTGTGGGCGTCGGCACCTGCTCACTCTCTGCCTGGTGCGCTCTGGCGACTCTATGTCGTACACGCGAGCATCGTCAATGATCCGGACACGGCCGCGCACGCCTACCAACGGGGTGTGACCGACATGAACACCATCGACGAGGTTGTCGCCGGAGCTCGGCAGCCGACCGGGCCCGAGGACATTCGGGAGCTTGCTGACGAAATCCTGCGCGGAGCATTTGTCGGAGAACTTTCCGATGCCCTCGAACGCGCCGCCGCATATTGCCGAATCGAAGCGCACGGTGTGACCACCCTCGTCGCCGGGACCGAGATCGGTACGAGTGCCTTGCTAGAGCGCGCGGTGACCCTCGCCGACTTCGCCCTGGACTTGCACGCGTGTTCGGTTCTTGCCCGGGCAAACAAACTCAACTAGCGAACCAATTTGTCGGTGCTCGTACACTGGAACAGTCGGGTCGTGCGGATTCCCCGGGTTCCATTAATTATGAGCCACCGCGAGTGGCAACGTGCCGAGAGGCGTAACCCACGGCCCGACACCTTTACGGGGCTGTGTGGGTTTCGATCGACACTAGTCGGAAGCCACGTTCGGTCTTTGCGATGTGAAATATCGCAAAGTCACCAGTTCCCAGAGACGCGGCCCGGCGCGCGTCATCGGTCACGACACCACCGGTCTGCGCGATGATTTCGCTCACGATTTGGGGAATCACGGGTCCGTGCGAGCACATCACGACCGGCACAGCCTTTCGCAATCGTGCGGCGACAAAATCGACAACGCGATCGCCCTCTTTGGTCCACTTGTCTTGAGAAATCTTGCCCGACTCGCGTATCTCCATTCCGAGTTTGTATGACAGTGGGGCGATTGTTTGAAGACACCGAATTGCCGGTGACGAAATGATCGCGGTGGGGCCGAATGCGGCGAGACCACCGGCAATGTCTCGCGCCTGTTGCATACCCTGTGCCGCGAGTGGACGAAGCGAATCAAGACCCTCCCATTGTTCGTGAGCGGTGGCTTTTCCATGGCGGGCAATGATGAGCGGGAAAGTGTTCATCGAACCCGACTTCCACAACGAACGCACGTCGTCGACTAGCTCACGGTCGTGCTCGTAGGTCAACGCAGCGATTGCTTTCTTCGCACTCAGCCATTCGAGGGCAAAAATTTCGTCGTTTGACACGAACTTGGATTTTGCTTCGGCGACGGGATCGACTTCAGCCGCCCAGTAGTGGACAATCTTTGGTTTGCCGTTGGACGATTGAATGTAGTGGACTGAGCCGAGCGACGGCCCGAGGTTGACCTTCAAACCGGTCTCTTCGAAAATCTCGCGCACCGCGGTGTGGGGAAGTGTTTCGCCCGGGTCCACTTTGCCTTTGGGAATTGACACGTCGCGGTGTTGTTTGCGATACACAACGAGTACCTGCAACTTCCCGTTGATGACACGCCATGGGACCGCCCCTGCGGCAATGATCGGTTCGGATTTGCTCACGCGTGCCTCCCGCGGGAATTTCGGGCGGTGTATTCGGCCATCAGCGTGTCTTGAATGTCCGCCAACTCACCCGCCAAACCTGTGTGACGAGTCCAGACTCCGTCCTCTGCGAGTGACCATGTCGACGACGAGTCACTCATGTGCAATTCAAAAAGGTGGTCGATTCGGTCGCGATGCTCGGGGGCCTCAATCTTGACCAGCACCTCGATTCGCCGATCGAGGTTTCGATGCATCATGTCGCTACTGCCGATATAAATCGTGGGCTTGCCGCCGTTGTAGAACGAATAAATTCGCGAGTGTTCGAGGTAACGCCCCAGCACGCTGCGCACGCGAATCGTTTCTGACAAGCCCGCCCGACCGGGGACCAGCGAACAGATTCCGCGCACGGACACGTCGATGGGAACCCCGGCGCGGCTTGCGCGGTAAAGAGCGTCGATGATTGCTTCGTCCACGAGCGAGTTCATTTTGAGACGGATGCCCGATTTCTCTCCGGCAATGGCGGCCTCGGTTTCGCGCGCAATGTTTTTGAGCAACCCGTTGCGTAAGTAACGCGGCGCGACGAGAAGTCGCTTGAACTTTTTTTCGATTGCATAACCACTTAGTTCGTTGAACAACCGTGTCAATTCGGCGCCGACTTCGGCCGAGCTCGTGAACAACCCAAGGTCTTCGTACACACGACTGGTCTTTGGGTTGTAGTTTCCAGTTCCGATATGTGAGTAGTACGAGATATCACCCGATTTTTCGCGCCGAAGCACCTGGGTCAGTTTGCAGTGGGTTTTCAATCCAACAAGCCCATACACGACGTGCACTCCAGCGCGTTCGAGTTGTCTCGCCCACGTGATGTTGTTCTGCTCGTCGAAACGCGCCTTGATTTCGACAAGAGCAAGCACGGCTTTCCCAGATTCAGCGGCGGCAATCAACGAACGGACGATAGGGGAGTCACCTGACGTGCGATAGAGGGTCTGTTTGATGGCGAGCACGTTGGGGTCTGTCGCGGCCTGTTCCACGAACGCTTGAACGCTCGTCGCGAACGACTCGTAGGGGTGGTGAACGAGTACCTCGCCCTCATTGAGTGCGCCGAACAAATCGGCGGGGATTCCGGGTTCAAGTGACTGGAACTGGGCAACCGTTGTCGGGCGGTGTTTGTCGAACTTGAGATCGGGTCGCGCAATTCCGGTGATTTGAAAGAGCTGGTCGAGCCCAAGGATCCCGGGAAGTCGATAGACCTCTCCTTCGTCCATCCCGAGTTCGCGAATGAGCAATCCAAGAGTGACGGAGTCCATATCGTCACTGATTTCAAGTCGAATCGGCGCTCCGAATCGACGGCGTGAGAGCTCCTTTTCCAGTGCTTTGAGGAGGTTTTCACCTTCGTCCTCATCGATTGTCAGGTCTTCGTTGCGGGTAACCCGAAAAAAGTGGTGATCGAGAATCGCCATTCCAGGGAATAGAGCCCCGAGGTGGTGGGCGATGAGGTCTTCGAGCGGGAGAAATCGAATCGCTCCGGAATCTGTGGAGGGCAATTCGACAAAACGAGGCAAAATCGCCGGCACCTTGACGCGAGCGAAGTTCTCTTCACCCGATTTGGGGTTTTGCACACGAACCGCCAAGTTCAGTGACAATCCTGAAATGTAGGGGAACGGGTGCGCTGGGTCGACCGCAAGCGGGGTAAGGACGGGGAAAATCTGGGAAACAAACAACTCGTCAACCGTCGTGCGGTCGGCGGGCGACAAGTCCGCGATTGATGTAATCGCGACGCCGGCGGCGTCGAGTGCGGGGCGCAAGACGTCCGTGGCAACACGAGCATGGTCGACTTGTAACGCGTAGGCGGTGTTATGAATATCGGCCAAGACCTGCTGTGGTCCCCGCCCGACGTTATTGTGAACGGCGATTCCACTCTCGATTCGGCGCTTCAGTCCCGCGACGCGGACCATGAAGAATTCGTCGAGGTTGTTGGCAAAGATGGCGAGAAAATTGACTCGCTCGAGAAGCGGAATTGATTCGTCTTTCGCGAGTTCGAGGACCCGCCCGTTGAACGCGAGCCACGACAATTCCCGGTCAAAAAAACGATCACGGGGAAGCGAGGCGTCATTCGCCGGAAGGGAATCGTCCCAATCATCGTCCAGCTCGGCGTCGGTAGACCCCGTGGTGGGGTTTGGCTCACTCATTCGTTTTCTCCTGTTGGCGCAAATCGGTAACCGACGTTGCGAACTGTCCCGATCACCGATTCACGGTCTCCGAGCTTGAAACGGAGCCGGCGAACATGAACGTCGACGGTTCGTGTTCCCCCAAAGTAGTCGTAACCCCATACGTCTGAGAGTAATTGTTCGCGGGTAAACACGCGACCCGGATTTGCCACCAAATACCTTAACAATTCGAATTCTTTGAACGTGAGGTCGAGGGGCCTCCCGCTGGCAGTGGCCTGGTAGCTCGATTCGTCGATGCGAACGCCCGAGTGGCTCAATCCGTTTGCGACGTTGTCACTAGCGGACTGAACGGCGAGACGAATTCGAGCATCGACCTCGGCGAGCGACGCTGATGGAAGCAAAAAGTCTGAGATTCCCCATGAATCATCGAGGACAGACAGCGATGTGTCGGACAACACGATGAGGACAGGCACGGGTAACTGGGCGGACGACAGAATGGTCGACATGGATTTCGCCCCAACCAAGTCGGTCACCCCGTCGATGAGGACGAGTTCGACGTCGGGGTGAGAAGCGAGTGATTGTGGGGCGAGCGGTGCGACGGTCAAATCATGTGGCAACAGCGCCAGTGCGGGAATGACCGACGCGGAAGATGGGGAAAGTAACAGTATTCGAGACACGACCCTCCCTCTCGCACGATTCGTTAAAGTCTAGGCGCGTTTAGCATGGTGATATGCCCCGCAGATTTGCATCCGCACTTCCCTCGTGGATTGTTGCACTTGCCGGTACCGCTTTCGCGGTGACGTTCGGATCCACCCAATGGGCCTCTGTGATTTCGGCCACAATTGGGGCATCGCTCGTGTTGTCGTTTGTCGTCCAATTGTCGATGCAACGAAAGCAGGGCCTCGTCAATCGTCTGGCGTTCACAACTGCGGGAAGCCTCATCATCGGGGCCGTGGGAATCGTGGTCGCGCTGGCGCAATACGGATTAGGCTGAACTCATGATCTTTTGGTTTGAAATCTTCTTCTTGGTGTTGTTAGGACTTGCGTTCGCGGCAATCGGCTTTACGAGTATCGTCGTCCTCGTGCGGCTCTTCCGCGGTCAGCGCTGACGATGTCCAACCCCTTCGTCGACCAGCGGCGGCTGGTTGAGGGGACAGCTACGGTGGCATTAGAAGCGGGCGTTGTGCTTGTCACAGGGCCTGACCGATTCGATGTCCTCAACGCGACGCTCAGTCAAGACCTGCGCGGTCTTTCTGTCGGAGACTCGCGTGATGCGCTCGAACTCGATGGTCAGGGACGAATCCAACACAGTATTCACGTGCTCGAATCCACCGACGGCACGCTTTTGATTGTCCCAGGCGCTTCGGGCGCAGACACCGCGGCGTGGCTCGACGCCCGAATCTTCATGGAGGACGTTCAGGCTACCGACGTGTCGTCCCAGTTCTCGGTGTGGGGTGGCGCTGTTGCGTTCGGCGACCTCGCCTGGATCGATCCCTGGCCGGACGTCGCCCCCGGGGGAATCACCTACGGTGATGCCAACATTCCCGCATGGGCCTGGGTGGAAACGTTGCTTCCCGCTGGGGGAAAGCCCAACGTAGATGTTGTCGACGCAGACCTTGTTGACCCGCTTCGCGTTGTTGCGGGGAGGCCATCGATGGCAGAGGTCGATGATCGATCGCTGCCGCACGAACTCGATTGGCTCCGAACCGCAGTCCATCTGTCTAAAGGGTGTTATCCGGGGCAAGAAACCGTGTCCAAGATTCATAACATCGGGCACCCACCGCGGCGACTCGTGCGCCTGCACCTGGACGGTTCTGATTCCGTTTTTGTCGAGGCCTCCGACCCGGTGTGGGCGGGCGGCGACGTGGTTGGAACCGTCACCACTGCCGGATACCACTTCGAAGACGGTCCGGTGGCGCTCGCGGTCATCAAGCGAAACGTCGACGTCACGGCATCGTTGACTGTCGTTCACGATGACCATCCGTTGACCGCCACCCAGCAGGTTCTTGTTCCGCCCAGCGCCGGGGCTACCGCCGCGGAGCGACTGCGTCCCAGTCGACCGTAATCTCGCCGAGCCGCCATGCGGCGGCGGTTCCCTGAACCGGCCAACCCGATTCCTTCATGGCGCGAACAGTGGCAATCCAACGCTGACTGGGCGAATAAACCTGTAGTGGCGCAGAGAACGTCCAATGACGATCGAGGTCCTCGAGGAATCGGTGAATCGCTTCGCCTTCGACGTTTCGATGAATCAGGGCTTTGACGAGACGCTCGGCCGCGATGCTGGGGAACTCTAATTCCGCTAGCCGAAGAGCAATCGTGAACGATTCCGGCCCGCTCGCACCTAGCGAAACCCACGTGGCCACTCGGCCGATTTCGTCGCAGGTTCCATCGAGTAAGACTCCGTCCGAGGACAGTCGCGTTTGCACCCGAGCCCAGATGTTGGCGACCTCTGACTCGTCGTATTGACGCAGCACATTGAAGGCGCGAATCACGTTCGCGGTCCGATTGCCCGGAAGGGGAATTTCAAACCCGCCACGGATGAACGAGACGCGGTCGCTCGCGCTGGCTTGGGCACTCGCAACGCGTGCGGGGTCTATTTCGATGCCGATCACAGAGAGCCCTGGCTGGATGCTCGCAAGCCGGTCGGCTAGCTCGAGGGTGGTGTGCGGCATGGCGCCGTAACCGAGATCGACGACGAGCGGGTCACGCATCGCGCGAAAGCGAGGGTGACGAGCAAGCCAGCGATCAGCGCGCCGAAGCCGGTTTGTACCCGTCGTTCCGCGGGTGATTCGTCCGACTACCACCCCACCATTCTGGCTCGTTAGGCTAATGAACATGACTCACACGCTGATTTTGCTTCGTCACGGCAACTCGATCTGGAACCAGAAGAACCTTTTCACAGGGTGGGTCGACGTTCGACTATCGGAACAGGGTGTCGCCGAGGCTACGCGTGCCGGTGAACTTCTCGCTCAGAGTGGGCTAAAACCCGATGTTCTGTTCACGAGTGTTTTGACACGGGCGATTCAAACAGCGAACATCGCCCTCGACACGGCCGACCGTCTGTGGATACCAGTAAAGCGTTCGTGGCGACTCAATGAGCGGCACTACGGTGC
>CAMFDU010000022.1 GCA_945949175.1 Gulosibacter massiliensis
GTTAACGGTTCCCTTGCCAAAGAACTCATAACGGCTCAAGGCAAAGGCCACGAGGGAACCAAGGACCATCGCGAAACACATCGCCCCGAATGCGACGATGGCAGAGTTCAAGAGTGCGGCGCGAATTGGTTCTGATTCGAACGCAACAACCCACCACTTGAGCGACCACTCGGGAATTGGCCACGCAGAAATCTGCCGTTCGTTAAAGGCGTTCAAAATCAGAACAGACAAGGGCGCGTACATGAAAATCAGGATGATGGCGACGATTGCCATGAGGGACCATCGGGAAGTGCGAGCGAATCTGAGCATCTGGCGCTACATCCTCTCTAATGATCCGGTGCGCCGTGCGATCATGAGATACATCACGACAAAGGCAATTGGAACGATCGAAAACGCTGCTGCGACAGGAGGATTCAGGTTGATGTTCGAGGCGATGATCGACCCAATCATTTGCGTGGATCCCCCCACGAATCGGGCAGCCAGATAGTCACCCAGACTGAGCGAAAACGTAAAGACGCTTCCAGCGATGATTGCCGGGGTGATCAACGGCAGCACCATCCGAAACACGGTCGGCCAGCCACGTGCACCGAGATCTGCCGAGGCATCAAACAAGCTGTGTGGCAACTGCCGTATGGCGGTGAAAACAGGCAGCGCCATATAGGGAAACCACAAATACGTCAAAGTCAAAATTGTGACGGGAATTCCAAAGCCGGGCCCACTGATTCCAAATGGTGCCATCAACCAGTTGAACAGACCTTCCTCGGTGAACGTCAACCGCATCGCCAAAAGCTTGACAAGATATCCCGCCCACAAGGGAAGAGTGATTGCAACGGCGAGAGCATTGCGCACCCATGGCCGTGCAATCTTGGCCATAAAGATTCCCAGCGGGACGGCGAATGCGATACACACCACCGTGACGGCAAGGGCAATGCCGAGAGTTCTGAGAGACGTCGAAAGATAGGCAGGGACAGTAACAATGTTGACAAAGTTCTGAAGTGTGAATCCTGGGATCACTTTGGACGTAAAAGGATCGATAAACCAAAATGCGGTCACAAGCAGAAGTGTCAGCGAAATGATGTAGACGCCAACCAGCCACGTCATTGGCAGAGCAAGTAGCGCCACGAGCCGGGTGGTTGGCCGTTTGTGGAGGTAGGTCGAAAGTGGACGCGCTGGCGCTTTGGGAATCACGTTCAATTTCTCACCTCCTGGATTGACGATTCTCTTGCGAATAATGGTGTTGCCGGGTGGGGTTTCCCCCACCCGGCAATCTGTGGAATTAACCCTTAACGGTTACCCACGCGTTGGTCCAGTCTTGGAAGCTGGTGCACATAACCTCTGTGCGTCCATCGACACACTCCTCAATCGGAGTGGTCCACGGCCAGACCTTGTCCCAGAACGCCTCGTCTTCAGCCGCGAACTCGTCGCAGTGAGCCTGAGTCTCAGCATCGGTGGCACAGAAGGCAATGTTTGCAGGAGCCATACCAAAGTTCATGGCGATTGCTCCGTTAACGCTTGCCTGGCTGGTGTAGTCGATCCATGCATAAGCACAGTTCGAGTTCGGGGAAGTGGTCGACACCAACCAGGTGTCGTACCATCCGGTCGAACCCTCAATCGGCAGGGTGGTCTTCAGGTTTTCCGAAGCAGCGAACTTCTTCAGAATTTCCCAGCTGGTTCCGACGACGGTGTTGCCACCAACGAAGGACGTGATCTGGGCAACCGGGTCAGACCAGTACTCACCAATGATGCCGTTCTGCTGCTTGAGCAGTTCAACCGCAGCAGCGAGCTGGGCCTCATCGAGTGCGTAGGGGTTGGTGATTCCGAGTTCGGGGTTGTGGTACATCAAGTACACCGCTGCGTCAGCGATGTAAATTGGTGCGTCATATGCGGTGATCTTGCCCGCGTAGGGGCTGTCCGCTTCCCACACAACGTCCCAGCTCTCGGGTGCTCCACCCGTGACGTCCTCGTTGTACTGAAGCAGGTTTGCGCCACGTCCGATGGGAACACCGTAGGGCTTGCCGTTGACCACGTCATAAATCTGGCCCTTCATGCCCTCGGCGATTTCATCGCTGAAGTTCGGGATCAGTTCCATGTTCAGTGGTGCAACGTCTCCACCGACAATCAGGCGAAGAGCGGCGTCACCAGATGCCGACACGATGTCGTACTCACCGGTGCGCATCAGGGTGACCATCTCGTCGCTCGTACCGGCAACACGGGAGTTAACCACACAACCGGTCTCGGCAGTGAACGGGTCAACCCACTTGGGGTCGACGAAGCCCGACCAGTTGACGATGTTCAGTTCACCCTCGAATGCACCGAGTTCGGTCTTCATGGGCACGTCGGGAACCGTAATGGTCAGTTCCCCACTTGGGGCAGTTGCACAGCCGGAAAGCACCAAGGCGCTAGCTGCGAGTAGCACAGGAAGTGCTAGTTTGCTTCTTTTCATTTGCTTCCTCTCATTGATTGGAAGGGATCTTGGAAACATGCTCCTTACGGAACGAGGCCAATACCCTGTCACCCGCTTCAAGATCTACATCTTGTCCCGGTAACTCTTCATTCAATCTGGTGGCGATCAATCGAAGGCCGCCACTCGCTTCCAATACATACAACGTGTTTGCCCCGGTGTAGGCAACATCGGTGATGGTTGCCTTGACTCCGATGTCGCCGGCAGAAACTTTCGCATTTTCCTTCAGGAGCCTGATTCGTTCAGGCCGGACATTGACCAGCTGCTCTGAACCAAGCAATGCTTTGGCGGATGGTCCCGAAATCAGGTTCGAAACCCCCAAAAAGCTTGCGACGAACGCAGACGAAGGGTTCTCATACACCTCGCGCGGCGTTCCAATCTGCTCGATCTTTCCCTGGTTGAACACGGCAATTCGATCGCTCATTCGCATGGCTTCTTCTTGGTCGTGAGTGACAAAAACAAAGGTGATTCCTGCCTCGCGCTGGATTCTCTTGAGCTCGACCTGCATTTCTTCACGAAGCTGCTTATCAAGTGCACCGAGCGGCTCATCCAACAAAAGCACCTTGGGGCGAAGCACCAATGCTCGTGCTAGCGCGATACGTTGCCTCTGACCGCCCGATAACTGGTGCGGCAAGCGGTCTGCTAGGTGGCTCAGCTTTACCGACTCAATTGCGTCGGCGGCGAGCTTTGTTCGATCTGCCTGCGGAATCTTTCTGGCGCGAAGCCCGTATTCAACGTTGAGCTGGATGGACATGTGAGGAAACAGCGCGTAGTCCTGAAAGACGGTGTTGACATCGCGGTCAAACGGGGCAAGCTCGGTGACATCTGAGCCTTCGAGGAAAACGTGGCCGCTGGAAGCTGTTTCGAAACCGGCGATTAGTCGAAGAACGGTGGTTTTTCCCGACCCAGACGGGCCCAGCATGGAAAAGAACTCTCCGTGGGGTATATCAAGGTCAAGGTTGGCGACCGCGGCGACATCGCCAAAGGATTTGTTCAACTTCTTCAAACTTACGGCGGAAGCGCCATGTTCAGAACTTTTGGTCACAATAACACCTAGTCAGTTGAAGGACTTCATTGTCTCTCGAAGCCCCAATCCGCGCGACTTCTTGTAAGACGTTAGCATACTGACCGCAGTCAATACGATTCGATTGAAAACAGGGTTCTGGGCGTCACGGTTTTGTAAAATTTCGAGGTTTTGCTGCCATTGGAGTGTTCGTGTAATCACCTAGCGTCGAAAGAAACGTGACCGGGAATTCACCCGTGCACTCGGCAGGAATCGACCCTGCGACCGAGAGACTGTAAGGCCAAAGCTCGGGGACAACTCCCTTCTAGCGCTGGCTTCGCAGCTTTACAGCCCTTGCTATGCGCATGACAATCCCAACCAGAATTAAGGCATAGACCAGTAGTGAAAATCCCCACTTTATTGCGGAGGAGGTTGAGGCAAGTAAAGCGATCGACGACGAAATCGTGCCGTCGGCAAGGTACTGGCTAGACAACGCGGATAAGGCGAAGTTCTCTATCCAATCGAAGAAAACCTGACCGAATGGAAGCAGGTTCAGAATCCCAACTTTTTGCGAATATGGGTTATACAACACCGAAACCCACACAACGTACATAGCCCCGTAGATCAGGCCAAAGAGAGTGTCCCAAACCTGATTGAATTCGATATAGGCAAGAATCATCTGATCGGAACGTTCAGCAAGGAAAGCAACAATCTCAGCCTGGCCAAAGCCCAACGACGTTCCGAGCGACCTAACGCTGCTATCAGCCACCGCAAAAGTCGTCCCCCTGCCAGTCAGGACCAAGGCTAGATACCCGGTAAAAACAGAAGTGGCCAGCAACCCCGTGACTAGGTTTGACTTTTCATAGAAAAACCGTGATGCGCGACTCAGGGGCCCGGAACGTCGCGACGGATTCACACTCTGGGCGCTTTTGCTAGAAATAGGCGTCTACCTCTCTACCGGTCATTCGGATCCGTGGCTCGGGTCGATGTTATCCCGAAGCCTAGGGTGCCCTCGGCAGGAGTCGAACCTGCGGCCAAGAGATTAGAAGGCTCCTGCTCTATCCGCTGAGCTACGAGGGCGTCGGGCTAGAGTTTCAGCCCACTCGGAGTTTATCAGGCGGAAAATGTGATGACCCGGTTCGTCGAGCTGTGAAGGGGCGCGGCCACGTATGGTGACCGCACCCCTACAGACACTATCTTCCGACCAGTACGACAGATCGAAGCGGTGGGCGAATGCCCTTGTTCTTCGAAACCGCCGCGGACGTTTTGACCTTCTTGATCGTCTTTGCATAGTTGCACGCATTGGCCGAACGGAACTTCGCCAACCAGACGATTGTTTCAAGACCCTGCGTGGAACCCGTGCATTTCACCGACCTGAAACTGTTTTCCGAAATAAAGTCCTCGATGAGGGATTGATTGAACGTACTCAACTTCGGTGAAATTGACGTGAAGTAAATCGTGAGCGTGTTTCCCGAATACGGCGCCGTTGGAATTACCGCTGGTGTTCGCGACGAGTCCGCCGAATCACCGGCAGCATTCGTGGCCACAACACTAAATACATAGGGATACCCGTTATCCAGTCCCGAAACCTCGCAGCTCGTCGCCGGTGCGGCGACGGTGCACGAGTGCAGTCCGGTCTCGTCCGTCACGGTATACGAGGTTGCCGTACCTCCCGAGCCACCAGATGCGGGCGTCCACCCAACTGTAGCTGTGCCGTTCCCAGGAGTTACCGTGATGTCGGTCGGCGGATCTGCCGGGCTTCCGCCCCCACCACCGCCGTCATCATCCTCGTAAATGTTTTCCAATACCAAGACCAAATCATCGGTTGGCGTTACTTCACTTGATGACACCGTGAGGTTGTCGAATTCAAACCCGTTCCCGCTAAATTTCACGGAGGTTGCAGTCACATCTCCGGTGAAGAAGAGGTTAAAGTACGCATATAAGACACCTCGGTGCTCGGTATAGGGGCCAGCTCCCCCCTGTGTAAGAGCCACCGACTGGGACAGAGGCGGATTCTCTGCATAACCGCGTGGATTGCCAAAGTAGTGTCCTTTCGGATAGGCGGTTCCTCCCGTGGACGTCACCGACCCATTGCCCGAAGGCCAAGAGCTTGGTGGCGCATCGCCCAATAGTTCCTCCAGGGCGAGAGTGTTAAAGCTCGCAATTTCGGTGGCGCCGTCGTAAAAGGTCACAACGTTTCCCTTGTTACCACCCGACCACCAGAACCCGACGTACTTCACGCCACCAGCGGGAAGGGTAAAGGTAAGCGCCGCGTCGCTCGAGCTATAGGTACCAAAGTAATTGGATCCATCGCCCCCAAAAAACGGACTCGAAGTTGTCGAAGCGGCGCCGCCATAAATCCCTGGAAGTCGATATTGGCATGCGGCCGTCGAGGGCGCGATGCTGAGCGTGCCGATCGCAAGGGACGTAGGGCAAGCCACGTCAACTGATGTGGGACTGCCCTCCAAACCATCAAAGTTCTCGGTCAACTTGTCTACAGAGTCAATTCCTGAGCCCTGAACAAGAGGGGGCGAGAGGTAGAGGGAGATTGAGTCACTACCGCCCCCACCACCGCCGTCGTCAACGACGGCGTCGGGAACCGTTCCCGTGCCGGCACCACCCGCAACAGTGATTTGGTATTCCGCGCCGTAACTTGTTCCGTTCGCGTTGGTGGCGTAGGCACGCACGTACCACGTTCCGTCCGCGACACCCGTCGCATCCTTGGAATATGCTCCAGTTGTTCCCGTTTCGGTGACTGTCGAATCACTAGTTGTGGGTCCCGTGCTGGAATCGTAGACGAACCCACGTTCGGTAATCGCTTCGCCACCGTCAGACGTGACATCGCCGTCAAACGAAAGCGTTCCGCCCGTAGCAGTCACTCCACTTGTCAAAACCACTGGGAATCCGGGGTCGATGACCGACGCACCGCCACCAAGATTCACAGAAAAATTGTCGTAATTGTAAACACGCGTTCCCGAGAAATTAAAATAGGCATAAATCACCGGGGCGTTGATGAGATCGGTCGCCGTTCGGTCGTTGAAAGTGAATTCTGCTGACGGGGACGTCGACGCGTTCCCGTTGGTATCGAGAGTGTTTCCATTTACGTCTGTCGGGAAGACTTTCATGTTCATGTCGAAGGTGGTGGCAGAGTCCCGTTCTGCCGTGAGAACTACTTTGTACCAATCGACGGCCGAACCGTTGTTGAGAAGGTCGAGAAAGGGCGCTGGCGTAACCGTGGAAACGCCCGAAACAGTTCCCGTTTGATTCCAGCTTCCGCTGGCATTGGTAACACCGTCATGAAATAGGAATCCACCGCCGTGAACCGACATTCCGAGCGCATCGTTTGGGCGGTATACAGGAGAGCTCACGGCAGTCGCTGCGGAGGGCTCTGTTGCGGTGAATCCCATGCCGCTATATCCGCTATTGCCGACACTCTGCATAAACGCCGTGAACACGTAGGTGCTGCCCACCGGCCCGATACTGAAGGCTTTCTTGGTTGCATAAACGGCGTTGGCCGTCGTGAGGTTTAACGCGCCCGAGCCGCCAATGCCGCCGGAATTTGCTTGGGTAATCGAGCCACTGGCAACGTACTTGTTGAAGTTGGCATCGACCTCACCGGGGGTGTTGAAGTCGTATGACAATGACATGCTTGCCCACGAAGCGGGACCGCCGACGAACAACGTTGCGACCAAAGCTGCCACCACGGTAAACGCAGACCGCATCATCATGAGCCGCCCAGTCTTCTGAGAGCTGATGGGATTGAACGGGTTTCGCGAAAACATGTTGGACCTCATTCGAAGGGGATTTTTCATCGTCGACTGTAGCCGAAAGCGTTGCACACCATTCTATCGAAATTACTAGCAAAATCTAATTCATTTGCTAAACTGCAAGAGTATTTCTTGCCCCCGAAAAGGAAGTCCCCCTTCGATGAAAAAACGCGTTCAGATACTCGGCACGGCAGCACTTGTCGTATCCTTCGGATTTGCTGCACCTCTTTCCGCCACAGCGGCGTCGTTTGATGACGGATTTGCCGTCAGTGGCAATGCGTCGCCCGCTTTACCGTCGTGTACAGAAGAGGGCGTGTTTGAAGAGTTCACCATATCCGGCCTCGGTGATCCTTACAGCGATGCGTCGGGGGCAAACGAACCTCTCGGCAGCAACCGCCTCGCCTTGGTCAAGAGTCGTGACAGGAACTTTCCGTGGGCGCTAAAACTTATTGACGCCGATGGAGGCGAACTGCGATACGACAGCGACACGTCGACGTGGATTGGCTCAGATGATCCGGCCTTCCGTGACGCAGATCAGTGGTCGTCGGCCGGTCTTCTTTACGGCCGTTCGTCAGAAGGACGCTATTACGTTTCGTATGACACGGAAGAAGGCGTCTTTCTTGCAGATTCAGATCCTGGCGACTCCGTTTCTTACACTCCGACTGACGAATTCAACGTCTGCATCGAACAAGCCGCCGTCCTTAAGGGTTCTGTGAGATTCTCAGCCGGATCGAGCGAGTCGAACCCAACAGACGATTCCCCGACCGTATCCGCGCTAGCCTTCAGTGGATTGGATGGCGAGACAGTCACATTGTTGTCGGCGTTAGGCGTTGGGGCGATTCTGGGTGGTGCGGGATTGTTCATCGCACGCCGGCGCGCATCGCGCTAGCCGTATTTGCTGATCGCCAAGGGTTGAGCGCACGCTAGTACGCGCTCGATGTTTCGATAGAGTGCCTAGGCTAAACACATGACAAAGGTCCTCGAGTCTCTTCCAATCGGCGAGAAAGTCGGCATTGCGTTCTCTGGAGGGCTCGACACCTCGGTTGCCGTCGCATGGATGCGCGAGAAAGGGGCTGTCCCTTTCGCCTACACCGCAAACCTCGGCCAATACGACGAGGACGACATCGACTCAATCCCCGACCGTGCGATGGCATATGGCGCTGAGCTTGGGCGACTAATCGATTGTCGGCCGTCGCTCGCCGAAGAGGGACTCGCCGCTGTCGCGTGTGGCGCGTTTCACATTCGCACTGGCGGAAAGACTTACTTCAACACCACTCCCCTTGGTCGCGTTGTCACCGGCACACTGTTGGTTCGCGCGATGCACGACGACGGAGTCGAAATCTGGGGAGACGGCAGCACCTACAAGGGAAACGACATTGAACGTTTCTACCGCTACGGGCTGCTCGCGAACCCCAACCTGCGGATCTACAAGCCGTGGTTGGACGCGGACTTCGTCAGCGAGCTTGGGGGTCGTCGTGAAATGTCAGACTGGTTGACAGCCCGAGGGCTTCACTATCGCGCTTCGCACGAAAAGGCCTATTCGACCGACGCGAACATGCTCGGCGCAACCCACGAGGCAAAAACCCTCGAACACCTCGACACGTCATACGAAACCGTCGAGCCGATTATGGGTGTCAAATTCTGGGATTCATCTGTCGTGATTGCCCCTGAAGATGTCACCATCACCTTCCGCCAGGGTCGTCCCGTCGCGATCAATGGCAAGGACTTCTCGAGCGACGCCGTCGGCGTGATAATGGCAGCCAACGAAATCGGCGGTCGACACGGACTCGGGATGTCCGACCAAATCGAGAACCGCATTATCGAGGCAAAGAGCCGCGGCATCTACGAAGCGCCAGGCATGGCGTTGTTGCACATCGCCTACGAACGTCTTCTGTCGGCCATCCACAACGAAGACACCATGACTGCATACGCCACCGAAGGTCGCCGGATGGGTCGCTTGTTATACGAAGGTCGCTGGCTCGACCCGCAGACTCTCATGGTGCGCGAATCAATGACTAAGTGGGTTGCCTCTGCCGTCAACGGGTCGGTCACGCTGCGACTTCGCCGTGGAGACGATTACACCATCGTGAACACCAAGGGCGACGGCTTCAGCTATCACCCCGAGAAGCTCTCGATGGAACGCACCGGCGATGAAGAGTTCGGCCCCGCCGATCGCATCGGTCAACTCGCGATGCGGAACCTCGATATTCAGGACACGCGTGCCAAGCTCGACCTGTACCGCCAACAGGGGCAACTCGAGGGCGGACAATTCGATCTGGCCTGATTCGACGGGGAGGCCTTGGGTAGGCTGAACAAATGGCAACGAACGACTTTCTCAATGACCAGCGCTTCATTGTGTGGCTCGACCTCGAAATGACGGGTCTGAACATTAACACCACCGAAGCGGGCAAGCGCGATGACGAGATTGTCGAAATCGGTGTCATTGTGACCGATGGCAACCTCGTTCCCCAAGACAAAGGGCTTCAACTCGTCATCAAACCGACCGACGCCGCCATGGCGAACATGGGCAGTTTCGTTCGAAACATGCACGACAAGAGCGGCCTGTTGCCCTTGATCAAGGACGGGGTGTCTGTGTCCCAGGCGGAAAAACAGGTCCTCGATTACATCAAACAACACGTGCCCGTTCGTCAAACCGCACAAATGGGCGGTAACACGATTCACATGGATCGTCGTTTCTTGGCGAAATACATGCCGTCGGTCGAAGACTGGGTGCACTATCGAAATGTCGACACCTCTACCATCAAAGAAGTCCTGTTTCGATGGTTCCCCTACGTCGTCGACGCAGCCCCCGAAAAAGTCGGCAATCATCGCGCGCTTGCGGACGCGATCGAGTCAATTCGCGAACTCGCGTTTTACCGCGAACTGCTGTTCAACATGGATTCCATTCCCGCGGACAAGCTCGATGCAGCCAAGAAGTCCGCCACTGATGCCTGGGCAGAATTACTGGCATAATGGAACGGTTGCGTTTCGGCGCACATGGTGGCTATAGCTCAGTTGGCAGAGCGTCTGGTTGTGGTCCTGAAGGTCGCGGGTTCGAGCCCCGTTAGCCACCCACCGTAACTCCCCGGAATCAGGTTCGCACGACGACTGTCGCCGTTCCAATCGGGTCGTTTTGCGCAATGTGGTCGTTCACCTGCGCCTCCCATGAGTCGTAATGGTCAACGAAAGCGTCCTGGTCACGATCGAACAGCCGTGACATTCGGACAGCCTCGTCACACTCCACCCACAACACTGTCGATGCGAGTGCTCGCGACTGCTGTGTGCTAACGCCACAACCTTCGACAACCACCACATCCGCAGGACGGACGTCGACTATTTCACCCGCTCCATCACCGACCCAATCCCATGCACGGAATCGGCCGGATAAGCCCCGCGCGAGAGGCGCCAACACGGTTTCGTTCACCGCATCGCGACCAGTCGCCAGACCGCCCCAACCGTGATACGCATCGTCGAGGTGGACCAGTGTCGCGTCGAGCGTGCCGGCGACACGGACCGCAAGACGCGTTTTGCCCACACCACTTTTGCCGTCTATCAGGATGATGTGCGGTCTAGGCGATGGCACTGTTCCACGCCCCGAGATACCCAACCACAATCATTGCCGACAATCCGATAACGACAGAGCCAGCAATCAGAATCCAATCGCGGATGCCCAGGGGTCGATAAACACTCCAGGTTCGATTTAATCGAGAAAACCCCCGAATTTCGGCAACGTCGCTCATGCGAACAGCTCGGCGAATCGCAATCACCAAAGTCGTCAAGGTGACGGCAAACGGTGTCGGGGCACGACCGTTTGCCCGGCGAGCTTGACGAGTTTCGTCGAGGTCAGATGAGATCACGGGAATCAGCCTCAAGGCAATCAGTGTCGCCAACGCTACGCGGTCCGGCAGGATTCGCTTCACCGCACAACTTGCCAACACTTCGTGAGCAGATATTGCCCCGGC
This sequence comes from Gulosibacter massiliensis, assembly GCA_945949175.1. GTDB lineage: Bacteria > Actinomycetota > Actinomycetes > Actinomycetales > Microbacteriaceae > MWH-TA3. The sequence goes on from CAMFDU010000022.1 coordinate 11,194, forward strand.
GACAAGAAGGGCGGGAAGTGCAATCGCAAGGATTCGCAACATCGCGGCGCTAGAGGCGGCGATTGACCCTTCGCTGATCTGCATCAGCCCCCACTCGAAAAGAGTGGCCCCTCGATGCTTTCCATACAGTAGGGACGCGATCCCCACCGTCCCAATAGCAGCGGCCAAGACAGCCAGTGATGTTTTGGACGGCAATTTGATGACGCTCGATGTCGTGGTCGAGATAAACACGAGCAACGGCAGCCCCAAGATGACGGGCATCCACGGGTCGACACTCCATATGAGTGCGAACGCGGGAACAGCGCTGGCAACGATGAGTGCCAGCGAGTGTGGGCGGCGAGCGGTCACAGGGTCTCACCTAAGTGGATGACTCGATGCGCGAGCGAGCGCACGAGTAATTGATCATGGGACGCGAGCACAATCGAACCACCCTCATCGAGGTAATCCCGAAGGCGGTCGAGAAGGTCATGCCACGAGTGTGCGTCTTGGCCGAATGATGGTTCATCCAATAGCAGAATTTGAGGTTCACGCGATAACGCAGCCGCGATTGCCAGTCGGCGGCGCTCTCCACCACTCAAACTCTGCGGGTGACGACGGTCCATGCCTCGTAAACCAACCGCAGCGCGTTCGTGAGCGGGTGCTTCATCACCCACCGTTCCGTTTCCGAACCCGTACGACGGGTTCTGGAGGACCGACGACGCAAAGGTCACGAGAGTGCGAGCGGGAAGTCGATGTGGCTCCACGCTTTGATCACGGTATTCCACAGTTCCACCGTGCGGGGCGATCAATCCGCCGAGCACCCTGAGTGCAGTGGTCTTTCCCGCCCCGTTGAGTCCCGTGATCGCCACGGCCTCCCCTTCGCGCAGGTTTAACGCCGGCAGCCGAAAGGATTTGGCACCCTCAGCGCGACACACGACGAGCTTTCGCGTCGTGAGAACGGTCTGGGCACCGCGCTGACGCGCCTTGGGTTTGGTGGCACGCGAATGACCGGGAACCCAGACCCCGAGGGCAACGAGCGCACCTCGTTGCGTAGCCAAAACTTCATCGAGAGGCCCGTCCAGGGCAATACGCCCATCTGCGACCACAATTATTCGATCAACTAGCTTTCGCCAAAGTTTGATGCGATGCTCGACGATGACCAGCGCCGAATCAGAATCCGTGATGACGCGATGAACCGCATCGCGAACTGTTTCCATCGAAATTCCATCGAGGCTAGCGGTCGGTTCGTCTAACACCAGCAGATCGGGACGCGATGCCATGGCCGTCGCAATAGCGACGCGCTGTTTCTCGCCGCCCGACAAGTGCCCGGTAGAGGATTCGATTGGGTTGGTCACTCCTGCCGAGTCGAGCGCTTCTCGAATTCGACCCTCGACTTCCGACGGATCGGACACAGCGGTCTCGGCGACAAATGCAACCTCGTCCCGAATTGTGGGGAAGAGAATTTGTTCATCCGGTTCCTGGCCGACATACGCCACCGATTTCGCTCGGTTCGCTCGAGCCCCATACTCTTGCACAGTAGAGGCATCAACCAATCCAGCAATGGCACGGACCAGAGTGGATTTGCCACCACCGCTCGGACCAGTTATCAACACTCTCTCGCCGGGGGCGATTTTCAATGAGATCTTGCGAAGCGTCTCGAAGTCAGAACCGTTGAAGGCCAATGACCACGATTTGAATGACACGAGACTGCGGGACATCTCACCGTCCGAACGTCGCGAGGATGCCGGTTTTTGTCAGCGCACGCACGAGCAAAACACAGAGTCCAGCACCGAGAATAGCTCCAGACGCGGTCGCAGACGCGATAAACACCATGGCGAATTCGGGACTCGTCCCGGGGTACCAGTAGACATATTCAAGTGTTCCCTGAACCAATCCTCCGAAAGCGCCCGCCATTGCAGCGACAAAAAAGTCCACCTTGTTGCGACGCATGAGCCGGAAACCGAGCTCCATTGCCAGCCCCTGGGCGAATCCCAAAATCAGAACGGTGAAACCCCACTGATTTCCTATAATCGCCGAAACGGACGCGGCAATTACTTCACCAAGGATGGCGGCACCCGGTCGTCGCACAACCAACGCCACCAGCAGTCCCCCGATAAGCCAAACGCCGCCGAGGATCCCGACAAACCCTGGTGTGAACCCCGCGAGGGTCAACGACAATGGCGCATACGCCGCGTTCCACGCGACGAAAATCACACCCGATGCAACAGCCAAAACCGCGGCGACGATGAGGTCGACGGTTCTCCAGGCACTAAAGGTATAACTCATGGTGGTGCACTTTCTGTCGTGTGCACGGGGTGAAACTGTCTTCCCAAGCCGGCATTACCCGACTGGTATGACGGTCGAAGCGTTTGCTTCCTCTCAGCCCTTTCGAGCTCCCGTGATGTTCATCATCATATCGTGCTGAATTAGAGTGAGTCCATGCTCGAATTTCTCTCGGACCCTGGGATGTGGGTTTCCCTAGCCACGTTGACTGTTTTAGAAATCGTTCTAGGAATTGACAACATCATCTTTATCGCAATTCTTGCGGCGAACCTTCCGAGAGAGCTTCGGAAACGCGCCCAGTTCGTGGGGCTGAGCATGGCTCTGTTAACGCGCGTGGCGATGCTGTTTCTCGCCTTCTGGATTATTCAATTGGAAACCGACATCTTTCATGTCGGTGACTTCGGATTCTCTGGCCGCGACCTGATTTTGATCGCAGGTGGCGCGTTCCTGATTTACAAATCAACCACTGAGATTCACGACAAGCTTGAAGGCACCGAGGGTTCTGGAAATGCACAAAAGAGCGGTTCGCGAGCATTCGCAGCCATCATCGGCCAGATCCTGATTCTTGACGTCATTTTCTCGATTGACGGAATCATCACCGCGGTCGGCATGACCGACAGCCTCGCCGTTATGATCATCGCCGTCGTCATCTCGTCTATCGTCATGCTGGTTGCGGCCGGCGTCGTCGGCGACTTCGTTGACAAACACCCCACCGTCAAAATGCTGGCGCTTGCGTTCCTCGTCCTCATCGGTGCGGCTCTCATCGCCGAGGGCTTTGGCACTGAAATCGACAAGGCCTTCATCTATGGCCCGATGGCGTTCTCGGTGATCGTAGAAGCGCTTAACATCACCTACAAGAATCGTGAAGCGAAACGCGTCAATCACGGAACGCCACCGGTTAACCTGCGTGATTCGATTGCACCGAAATCTGCCCCGCGAAAGTCGAGGACGAAGTCGCTCGCGGCGAAGAAGCCCCGCACCCGAGATTAAATCGATCTAGGACTTTCGAATCGCCCGGCTGATTCGTTTGCCCCAGTGCATTGTCTTGACAATGGGGTAAACCGCCATGAACGCCGCCGCGGGGACACGCAGTCTGCGGTCGGGAATGCCGTGGTGGTTGTAGGTCCGATCAAATCGCATGAGGTACGACACCATATCCGACGGGCTGTCATCCATCCGACGCAGCGACATTCCCGCAATGACGCGCGGAGCGTAAACGATTTTTAGTCCGGCCCGGTGAACGTGGACGGCGAGATCTAAGTCCTCGTGCATCAGGTCCTCTTCGTCGGCACACGTTTCATCACGAACGGTGAGCCACGCCGCGCGGGTCATTCCCATGTTCGACCCAAACAGAAACTTGTAGTCCCGCACGAGTTTGAACATTGCTTTGCGCATCGTGTCATCCGCAATTCGGCCAAAACGGCGGAACGGCAGTTCGTAATAGATCACGGGGCCCGTAATGGCATCTACGGTCGGATCCGCAAAGGCTTTGGTAGTTTCCTCGACCCAATTCGGTTCCACAATCGAATCTGAGTCAATACGCCCAATAATGTCTCCTGTGGCCGTATCAAAACCCTTGTTGCGCGTCGGCGTGATTCCCTGCGAATCTGCTTGCTCGATCAAAATGATGGGCGCGTCAGGATAGAGCGATTGCACCTCGCGAACTATGGCGACCGTTTTGTCCGTGGACTTGTTGTTGACGACGATGATTTCGTGTGCCGGAACGGTCTGAGCGATGCACGCCTCGAGGCACGGCAGAATCGTTTCTTCCTCGTTATAAGCGGGAATGACGATGGAAACGCTCTTCACGATGTCCTTTCGCGAACGGTCGTTACGAAAGTCTATCGGTCGGCACACCATCCCCGATCGGCGTGACCGTGTCTCAAGCGCAAAAACGTTTCGGGGGCAAACGACAAATGTTCTTAATCTTGTGTGAGATTCAATAAATCTGCGCTAGTGTCAAATGAGTCACACATCACTCTCAGGCAGTTCTGGGACACAGGGATGGTGACCTTGGTGGGCGAAGTACGACCCATCAAACAGCAAGGAGCGCAGCATCATGGCCACAGGCGTCGTGAAATGGTTTAACAACGAAAAGGGTTATGGTTTCATCACCCCCGATGAGGGCGGTCCCGACCTCTTCGCACACTTCAGCTCGATCGAGACCGATGGTTTCAAGAGTCTCGCTGAGAACCAGAAGGTCGAATTCGAGGTAGCACAGGGCGACAAGGGCCCTCAGGCGGCACACATTCGCCCCCTCTAAGTCTCGACTTACGCTACGGCGCTTCTCTCACGAGAGGCGCCGTAGTTCTTTTAACACCTACTTCGAAAGACGGGGAACGATGTACAACGGAATCATCCATGCAAAGACCGCCATCAGAACTCCGGCCCCGAAGATTAGTGCTTCGTAGCCCGGAACCTGGAACGCGAACGACATCACGGGGAATGACCCGAGGAAGATTACGCCAGTGAGAATGTTCAAAAAGATGTTCATAATGCTCCTAGTGTAATCCGGTTAGGCAGAAGCCCGTTCGATGATGAGCTCACGAACGCGTGCCGCGTCCGCCTTTCCACCCATCGCTTTCATGACCGCGCCGATGATTGCTCCTGCTGCTTCGACCTTGCCCGCCGCGATCTTTTCTAAGACATCAGGCTGACTGGCGAGCGCGGCGTCGATTGCGGCAATGAGAGCGCCGTCGTCGGACACAACCGTCAGTCCGCGCTTCTCAATAATCTCAGCGACGGTTCCTTCATTGGCAATCAACCCGGCGAGCGCTTCACGCGCCAGTTTGTCATTAATTGTTCCCGCATCAACGGCCGATTGGAGCTCTGCAACTTGACTCGGCGTAACGAGCGACGAAGGTTCAACGTTCATCTCATTCGCGGTCCGACTCAGTTCACCCATCCACCACTTACGGGCTGACTGCGGGTTCGCTCCCGCGTCGACCGTTTCTCGGACCTCGACAAGAAGACCTGCGTTCACAATGGACTGGAAATCGACGTCGCTAAAACCCCACTCGGCCTTTAGTCTGCGGCGCTGTGCGGCTGGCGGTTCAGGCAGCGCCGCGCGCAACTCGTCAACCAGTTCGCGAGAGGGCCGAATCGGAAGCAAGTCGGGCTCGGGGAAATATCGGTAGTCATCGGCATCGCTCTTGGGTCGCCCAGGCGACGTGGTGCCGGTGTCCTCGTGCCAGTGGCGCGTCTCTTGGATTATTGCGGTCCCCTTGTCAAGGAGGGCCGCCTGACGCTGAATCTCATAGCGGATTGCGCGTTCAATCGATCGAAGCGAGTTGACGTTCTTTGTTTCGGTTCGCGTGCCAAGCTTTTCGTCACCGCGCGGCCGCAACGAAACATTCGCGTCACAGCGCAGGTTGCCTCTCTCCATGCGGGCCTCAGAAATACCGAGACCGCGAACGATATCTCGAATAGTCGACACGTATGCACGCGCAACTTCGCCGGCTCGCGCCTCTGTCCCATAAATCGGCTTTGTCACGATTTCGACGAGTGGAACACCGGCCCGGTTGTAGTCGACTAGTGAATACTCGGCACCCTGAATACGTCCCGTCGCGCCACCAACGTGCGTCAACTTTCCGGCGTCTTCCTCCATGTGCGCGCGCTCGATCGGAATCGTCACAATGTCTCCGTTGTCGAGTTCGACCTCAAGAGACCCCTCAAACGCGATCGGTTCGTCGAATTGTGAAATCTGGTAATTCTTGGCGAGGTCAGGGTAGAAATAGTTCTTGCGGGCGAATCGGCAGGTTTCGGCAATCTCACAACCGAGCGCAAGTCCCAGCGAAATCGAGTACCGAACCGCTTCCTTGTTGACAACCGGCAGGCTTCCGGGGAGTCCAAGGCAGACGGGAGTCACCGCAGTGTTCGGGCCAGCCCCGAACACATTGGAAGCGCTCGAAAACATCTTGGTCTTTGTCGACAACTCGACGTGAACCTCGAGGCCAATCACCGGTTCAAATTTTTCCAAGGCCTTGTCGAAGTCCATCAGTGCATCCTTGGTCATCAGTTCACGCCTCCAACGTAGTCCGGCGTGAGTGCCGAGAACGGCGATCCGCGCTTCGCATCGAGCAATGCTTCGATGGCCGCGCCGACCTCATAAAGTCGCGCGTCGTCGCGCGCGGGGGCCATGATCTGCAGTCCGACCGGAAGTTGGTCTTCATCCGCCAATCCGATAGGAATCGAGATTCCGGGGATGCCCGCCATGTTGACGGGAATCGTCGTGATGTCGCTTAGCCACATCGCAAGCGGGTCGTCGAGGTTTTCCCCCAGTCTCCATGCAGTAGTTGGTGCGGTCGGCGACACGAGAACATCGACCTGTGCGAACGCCGCTGCAAAATCGCGTTGGATGAGCGTACGCACTTTCTGCGCCGAACCGTAATACGCGTCGTAGTAACCGGCCGACAGAGCATATGTGCCAAGAATGATCCGGCGCTTTGCCTCTGCCCCGAAACCAACTTCACGAGTCGCGGACATCACGTCCTCGACCGTCGGGGTTCCGCTCGGGGTCACGCGCAGGCCGAATCGAACCGAGTCGAACTTTGCGAGGTTGCTAGACGCCTCGGCGGTCAGAATCAAGTAGTAGGCGGCGACCGCGTATTCGAAATTCGGGGCGCTAACATCGACAACTTCCGCACCCTCCGCCGCGAGCATCGTAAGAGTCTCATGGAAACGGGCGGTAACACCGGGCTGAAAGCCGGGCTGGTCCAGCTCTTTGACAACTCCAACCCGCAGTCCTTTGAGCGATTCTCCCCGAGCTCCTCGGCGAGCGGCATCAGCAAAGGACGGCCATTCGTCCGAGATGCTGGTCGAGTCGTGGTGATCAAATCCGCCGATAATGTCGTGAAGCAAACCGGCATCGAGAACCGTGCGGGTGACCGGACCAATCTGATCGAGCGACGAAGCGAGAGCGATTGCCCCATATCGGCTTACGCCGCCATAGGTCGGTTTCATGCCGACCGTTCCCGTGAACGCAGCGGGCTGGCGGATTGAACCACCCGTGTCGGAACCGAGCGCGAGGGACGCCTGGAAAGCGCCGACGGCCGATGCCGAGCCACCACCTGAGCCACCAGGGATGCGGGTTCTGTCCCACGAGTTTCGTGTGATTCCATATGCCGAATGTTCGGTCGAAGACCCCATCGCGAATTCGTCCATGTTCGTCTTGCCGAGGAGTGGCATGCGTGCGGCGCGCAGTCGGGCAACCGGTGTTGCGTCATACGGCGGGACCCAGCCCTCAAGAATCCTGGACCCCGCGGTCGACGGCATGTCGAGCGTGCACAGCACGTCCTTTACCGCAAC
>CAMFDU010000023.1 GCA_945949175.1 Gulosibacter massiliensis
CAACAGATCTGGGGTGACGAGGTCAACGACAGGGCTTCCCTTGAATTGCTGGGTGAAGTTTTTGTAGGCGTCGTCGTGGCTTTCGAAATACCACTTTTCGATATACGGAGTAAGGGTATCCGAATCCAATTGCGCCTGGACTGCAGCAATCTGGTCAGCGCTCGCCTCTTGTTGGTCGCACGCGCCGAGCGTTGAATACTGTGTGCACAAATACACGGCAACCTGTGCCTTGTCATACCAGTACGACTTCATGTTGCCGATTTGCAGTTGCAATAATGCGGCCGACCCAACGAACGTCAGTGAGACGAGTGTCACCAAGATGACCGATACGACCATCGAGATGTTTCGACGAACTCCATTCCACGCCTCGATGAAGACGAAACTCATTTTCATAGCGGGTCTTCCTCGAGTCGATCGAGGTAGCTAAGGTCGACTGCTTCGCTCGTCGGCGTCATGGGGTCAAATGCCGGAATCGGGTCAAAGTCAATCGGTTCGATTGCGATGGGTTGCGAGTCTGCGCGGGTGGGGAACGAATCATCGGCAACAACAGCGTGAGTGCGCGTTTGGTATTGACCACCCGCCTCGTCACGGACGATGCGCCCGTCACTCAGTTCAACGACCCGGCGCTTCATGTCATTCACAATCGCGGTGTCGTGGGTGGCCATGAGAACAGTCGTTCCGGCGGCATTGATGTTGCGTAACACGTCCATGATTCCCGCAGAGGTCGCGGGATCAAGGTTTCCGGTCGGTTCATCAGCCAACAGGATTGCGGGTTTGTTGACCACCGCCCGGGCGATCGCGACACGCTGCTGTTCACCGCCGGACAGCTCGTGCGGAAGTCGGTTTTCCTTGTTCCCTAAACCGACGAGTCCAAGAACCTCAGGGACAGCGTCGTGAATGTAAGCCTCGCTCTTGCCGAGAACACGAAGTGCGAACGCAACGTTGTCGAACACGGTCTTCGTCGGCAGAAGGCGGAAGTCCTGGAAGACCACCCCCAGGTTGCGACGGTACGAGGGCACTTTGCGGTTTGACAGACGTCCGAGATCTTGGCCGAGCACATGGATGAGTCCGGTCGACGAACGTTCCTCGCGCAGGATGAGACGCAAAAACGACGACTTGCCGCTTCCCGAAGCTCCAACGAGGAAAACGAACTCCCCAGGCTTCACCTCAAGGGTCGCGTCGTGCAAGGCTGGTCGGTTGCCCGACTTGTAGACCTTTGACACACCATCGAAACGAATCATCTGTTTCAGCCTAAGCGCGGGCTTTCAGCGAGCGTGGAGCGACACTCACCCAACTAGTGCGTCTTCTGTTTACGGTGGCGAATTCCCGCCGCGATAAACCCGTCGAGATCGCCATCGAATACCGCTTGCGGACTGTTGACTTCGTGGTTGGTCCGCAGGTCTTTGACCATTTGATACGGCGCAAGAACATACGAACGCATTTGGTCTCCCCACGACGCGGTGATGACACCCGCGAGTTCTTTCTTCTTTTTTGCTTCTTCTTCTTTTTGAATAAGCAGCAGGCGGCTCTGCAAAACTCGGAGGGCCGCGGCGCGGTTTTGGATTTGACTCTTTTCGTTCTGACACGACACCACAGTTCCCGTGGGAAGGTGCGTGATTCGAACCGCCGAGTCGGTCGTGTTGACCGACTGACCACCTGGGCCCGAGGATCGGAAAACGTCGACACGAATGTCCGAGTCGGGAATGTCAATCACTTCGGTCGCCGCCAACAGGGGCACAACCTCGACCGCGGCAAATGACGTTTGGCGTTTGCCAGCAGAGTTGAACGGACTCATTCGGACAAGTCGGTGGGTCCCCGCCTCGACCGACAGCGTGCCAAACGCGAATGGGGCGTCAACTTCGAATGTCGCGCTCTTGATTCCCGCCTCTTCCGCGTACGACGTGTCCAGCACTCGGACTGCGTACTTGTGTTGTTCGGCCCAGCGCAAATACATCCGCAGGAGCATCTCGGCGAAATCCGCCGCATCGACACCACCCGCACCAGATCTAATCGTGACAATTGCCGCCAACGGGTCGTATTCGCCGTCGAGAAGTGTCTGAACCTCTAACGTTCCGATTACCGACTCAAGGGCCGACAGTTCATTGAGTACCTCAGTTGCCGAATCGTCGTCGCCAGCTTCTTTCGCCATGTCGAGAAGTACATCGAGATCGTCCAGGCGTTGCTGTACATCGTTCACTAGGTCGCGCTGGGTCTGAGCGTGCGACAGAGCGCTGGTCACGGCCTGTGCCGAGGCCTGGTCATCCCAAAGGTCGGTCGCGCCGGCCTTCTCAGAAAGCTCCGCGATGCGTTTCGACAGTTCGGGCAAATCCACGACACTGACAATGTCCGCGAACGACGAGCGAAGTGCCGCGATGCGGTCGGAAACGTCCAACGAAATCATGAGAGTGCCAGACTACCGTTCGTCGCTTCGCACCCCGATGTTTGGCCGCGCGGACGCGGACGCCTCGATCTGAATTCGAACCGGAAAGAACTGGTTGCCGATGGGTGGAGTCCACGTGCAGCGAACCGTGACTCGGGCGGTCACCGAGTCGGGCGTCGATGCAGCGATGAGTCTAATTCCGTCCTGCGACTCAGCGACAAAAGCGCGCACAGCACGACGAACCTGGGGATTCGTTAACCGGACTACCAACGACGTTCCATCGAATTTCGCGGTGAGCGGATCGAATGATTCAGCGCCGACCAGTGCCGCCATGTCAGCGGTCGATTGCAAACTTGTTCGCGCCAACGCCAAATCAGTCGAATCGATTATTCCCACAACCGCCACGCCGCACAGTGCCACCAACCCGGCGGCCATGGGCAAGAGGGAACCGCGCTCACTCATCGATTTACCGACGTTAGCGAGACGCGTGCCGTTGCGCTTCTGGACACTGTGACTCGCGGCGCGATGTCAATTCCGGGCAGGGCCGGAATGAAACGTAACGGCACATCAAGGTGCACGGTCAATTCGACGAGCGACCCCCGACGCAGACAATTCCTCCTAGAGCAATCGAGTTCCCAATTCGGGGTGGCATCGTGCACACCGTGATCACCGGCAACCAATATTGTGATGGCGCGAACGCGTTCTAGCCCGACGTTGGTCGATTCAGCGCTCGTAAAGGCTCGAACACCGTGCCGCGCGGCAGCTGTTGCCGCAAAGGTTGCAGACGCAACGTGGCTTGTAGTGACCGTCAGTGCCACGAGCGGAACGAGAAGGGCGACCGACGCGACAATGAATTCAATGCTGGCGCTACCTCGCTCGGACAACGTGCTCATGCACGCAGTTTTTCGCGATAGCGAGAGTGGCGCTATCGCTGTCCACAGGTTTAGTGGGCGGCGGTTCGAATCAGCTTCTTATTGACGAATTCATCGAGCCCGAAGTGTCCCAGTTCGCGACCGAAACCAGATTTCTTGATTCCGCCGAACGGCAGGTCGACATGTGAGTCAGTGTTCTCGTTGATATAGACCATGCCCGATTCGAGTCGATCGGCGACGTATCGTGTGTCGTCAGGGTTAGACCCAAAAACAGCGCCGGACAGTCCAAACTCGGAACCGTTCGCTAACGCGATTGCCTCGTCCTTGTCCGCAACCCTGTAGACGACGGCGACGGGCCCAAACAGTTCTTCGCTGAATGCGCGGGCCGCGGGTGTGACGTTGGTCAGAAGCGTCGGCGCCATGAACGACCCAACATCCCCGACCCGATGGCCACCCATCACGAGAGTGGCGCCATTGGCGACAGCGTCGTCCACCTGCCCGATCAAGTCTTCGACAGCGCCGAGAGACGACAGCGGCCCCAGTTTCGTATCGGAATCAAGAGGGTCGCCCACGGTGTAAGTCTGCAATTGAGCCGCGAAGCCCTCGACGAATCGATCGTAAACGGAATCGACAACGATGAAACGCTTTGCGGCGGTACACGCTTGACCAGCATTGCTCATGCGCCCGGAGGCAGCCGCGGCGATAGTCTCGTCAAGGTTGACATCATCAAGGACGATAAACGGATCGCTTCCGCCCAACTCGAGCACAACCTTCTTGAGAGCTCGGCCGGCCGCTTGAGCTACGGCGGCTCCAGCCTTCTCGCTTCCCGTCAGAGAGACACCCTGAACCCGTGGGTCAGTGATGATCGTCTCGATGTCACGGCTTTCGACGAACAAGTTAATGTAGGCGCCGTCCGGCAATCCCGCGTCTCGAAAAATCTGCTCTTGCGCGAGCGCTGATTCTGGGCAGTTACTTGCGTGCTTAAGGATCACGGTGTTGCCAAGGAGCAGGTTCGGGCCGGCGAAACGCGCGACCTGATAGTAAGGGTAATTCCACGGCATGATTCCGAGTAACACTCCTAGCGATTGCGAGCGGACAATCGCGTGTCCACCCGACGCGGGGTGCATGTCCTGATCTTCGAGAAACCCGGGACCTTTCGTGGCGTAGAACTCGTAGATGTCCCCGACAAAACCGGCTTCGCCACGGCCTTGGCGTACCGGCTTTCCCATCTCGCGCGCGATGATGTCCGCGAGTTGATTTGTGCGCTCGCGATACAAATCCGCAACCCGCTGAAGCACGGTGGCTCTTTCGTGGAGGGGTCGTGTGCTCCACGCCTCGTGGGCCGCATCGGCTCGTGAGATTGCATCGGCGATGTCGGTAGGGGTTGCACTGGGGAATTCGCGTTCGACGATTCCAGTAGCGGGATTGGTTACGGCATAAGGCATGTATTCATTGTCGTTCATCGGCGGGCAAAAAATCGTTTATCCCTAAACGATTCACAGTATCGTGATTCACAGTGTCAAAACGATGGGAGGTCCCGTGGGTGTTCTGAGTGGTGTTCACTCGCAGGTTTTTCGTCCGCTCCCGGATGTCCTGCGGGCTGAGGCGATTGTCGACCGGCTTTCAACCGCGATCTCTCTCGGACTTCTCCGGCGGGGTGAGCAACTCCCTGTCGAAAATCAGTTGACGGTCATGTTCGGTGTCGCTACCGCCACCGTCCGCGACGCGCTCCAGACGTTACGAGACCAGGGAATCATCGAAACTCGGCGCGGGCGAAGTGGCGGAACCTTCATCATCAGCTCGCCCCACCCAAATATCGATGCGCTGCACGAGAGGTTGCTGAATTTGTCCATGGCGGAATTACGGGATATGGAAGACGAACTTCTGGCAACCGCATTCGCCGCCGTGAGGCTCATAATCGATCGTGCTTTCCCCCATGACATCGACCGCCTTGAACGAATCGCTCGGACCATGGGCGAAGCGACAACTGCCGAGTCCTGTATCCGCGCCGATAGCAGATTCCACACCGAACTTGCGGTGCTCGCGCAATCCGAACGTCTCTTGGCAACACAGATGCGATTGTTGACTGAGTCGATTGAAATTGTCTGGGCTGTTCTCGATGTCGAGTCCGACCGGGAATGGACGATGAACGATCATGTGGCAATCGTGGCGGCTCTGCGCGAGGGCAACCTAGCCGCCGCTGAACGCGCTGTTCGGGAACACACCTCACGCGATTTTTATCGACTTGTTGCCGCTCGGCTCGATGCTCTTTACCCCATGGGGTCAGCTAATGAATGAGATTCGAGGGTCCCTGGACGACGCACGGCACGCGATTGGGGACTGGTTTAGTTCGCTTTACGGCGACCTGCACAGCATGGCATCGGCATGCGAAGGTGCACTTCGTGATTCGCGCGGCACGAAAGCCGGTTTGACGGAACGCAATCTGCGCGCTATTCAACCTGCCGCCGCAACCTTCCTTCGACGTCACGAAATTCCCGCGGCGGCGGGAATAGTCCTCGGTCCAGAAATGCTGGAAAATGATGTCGGAGCCGTCGAATGGTGGCGGCGAGGCGAGTTGGGTTCAACCCAACGAATCGTGTTCAACCTGTCACCCGACGACCCTGGTTTCTATGATTTTGCGACCTATGAATGGTTCGCCGAGGTTGTCTCGACCGGAAACCCGGCAATCCAGGGTCCATACCTCGACTACGCAGGGATGGACAAGTACATTCTGACCAGCATGGTTCCGCTGTCACTGGATGGCGTGTTGATTGGTACGGCCGGGTGTGACACGGAGGTTCGAGAATTAGAGTCCATCGTCATGCCAATTGTGCGAAAAATTCCCGCTGACGCCGCGCTCGTGTCGAAATTTGATCGAATCATTGTTGGTAACTCGGGCCGCTTTCTCGTGGGAAATCGTGTCGGGTCATTGCCACAAGACTCGATTCGACTTGATGTTCCGGGACCTGCTCTCGGCTTGCAACTCGTGGCAGCCCCACGAACTCTGCTGCGCTAGCGCGCGATCCGAACGAGTTTCGTTTGGTCTACGAACGACTGAAACAGGGCCCGACGGTCGGACGCTGAACCATCGTCGTCCTCGGGGTGCCACTGGACTCCGACGACCCATCGTGCCGACGGCATTTCCGTTCCCTCGACGATTCCGTCCTCGGCACGCGCGCTGACGACAAGTCCCTCGGCCACTCGATTGACGGCTTGGTGGTGCCCAGATCGAACCGCAACTCGGTCATGACCAAGAATTTCGCGAATCTTGCTTCCCTGTTCGAGTATGACGGGTTCGTCTTTGAACATCGGGTCGCCTGAACCGCCACGATGGGGGTGGTAGTTCTCGATGTCCGGAATGAGGTCGCCGCCGAGTGCAACATTCAGCAACTGCGAACCGCGACAAATGCAGAGCATTGGGGCGTCACGCTCAATTGTGGCGTTGATGATGTCGATGCAATAGTCGTCCGCCGCGCGGTCGACACCATACTCGTGGTTCACCGGGTCGGTGTGACCGTAAATTCGTGCATCGACGTCTCCGCCACCGAGGAACAGCACTCCGTCAGCCAAGTCGGCGATTGCGGCCGGGTCGAGCGGCGACTTGCTCGAATCCAACAGCACGACCTTTGCTCCGACGTCGTTCAGTTCGGTCAGAGCGACACGAGTGAAGCGAGCGACGAGCCCCGCTACTTCGTCTGTCATTTCGGGAATGTTGAGTGACACCACGACCGCAACGGTCGGTGCATCGCTCGGCATCGTCGCGTTGCCCTCGGGCATGACGTCGCTCGGGGTGATGTTGTGGCTCATGGGCTCTATTTTGCCAGAGGGAAAGCCAAATCCGGCATCCAGGTGCTCCACACCGTTGCGAGTCGACCGTCTGCGATGACGGTGTCGAGCGCGCTATTGAGTTGCCCCAACAGCTCCGCATTGCCCTTCTGGACCCCGATACCCCAAGGGTTTCGGGTTTCGGCAGTGAAAGCCACGACGAAATCTGGATCGTTATCGGCCAACGGAATCATGACGACATCGTCATCGACGAACGCGTCCACGGCTCCTGTTCGCAGTGCCGCAATCATGTCCTCGAACACCGACGCACCGGTGAATTCGACAATCTCGGCGCCGACGATTGTCTGTGCGACTTTGAGGTTGGCGCTTCCCGCAATCGCACCCACCTTGTAGCCGTTCATCTCGGTGTTCGACCGGGCGGGGTCGTCGGCCCGGACCAACACCGTCTCGTTGAAGATCGCGTAGGGCTGGGTGAAATCGACGAGTGCGATGCGCTCGGGAATCATGCCCTGTCCGCACCAGACCGCGTCGACTTCGCCGTTTTGAACCATCGGAATCATGTTGTCCCACGCGGTGATGACCCATTCAACCTCGCGGCCCATCACGCTCGCGACGAGGTCAGCAGCGGCAGGTTCGTATCCCGTGCGGTGAATCCCGTCGGGGCTGAGGTCAAACAGAGGCGGGGCGTCGGCGTCGATGCACGCAAGACGAAGAACGCGGCTCACGGCAGGGTCTCCCAATACTGTGCGAATTCCCATTCGGTGATGACCCCGCAATAACGGGCCCATTCGTCTTTCTTCAGGTCGATGAAAACATCCCGCAACTCTGCGGGGAATGCTTTCTTCAAAAGGGCACTTCCTTCGAATTCCACGATGGCGTCTCCTAGTGTCATCGGCATCAGGTCAAACTTCACGACCTTTGCCTTCTCATCCGTGAGGGGATCCCCCGAATTGATCTTCCGTTCCAAACCGTCCTCAATCGACGCGAGGAGCGCCGTGTGGGACAGATAAGGATTCACGCTCGAGTCGGGCTGACGGTATTCCATCCGGCCGATTGACGAAATCCGAATCATCCCCGCGCGGGAATCGAGGCCCCACGAGGGCGAGCTCGGCGCAAACTGACCGGCATCCCAAAAACGCTTGTACGAGTTGACGGTGCTCGCCATGATCACGGTCGAGTCCGCCGCGTGGGTCAGCATTCCGCCGACCGCCCAGCGGCCGACTTCCGACAAGTGGATCTGGGTGTTGCCGGGTTCGACACACGCGTTTGCGCCGTCTTTCCACAACGACAGGTTGTGGTGGCACCCATTACCCATAAGTCCGTTGAACGGCTTGGGCATGAACGACGCCGTGACGCCCTGCTCGCGCGCTACCTGCTTACAGATCTGGCGGTACGTGACGAGACGGTCTGATGTGAGTTCAACCCGGTCGTACATCCAGTTGAGTTCCAACTGTCCGTCATCCTCGTAGTCGCCTTCAATCATGTCCAGTCCGAATGCTTGCGCGTAACGCACAACCTGCTTAAAGATTGGTCGCATACGCTCTAGGTTTTCCACCTGGTAAGCAGGGCTCGAACCTTCCTTCTTGATGACCTCGAGGCCCGGTCCGGTCCACATCATTTCGGGCTCGGTACCACTGCGAACCTCGTACCCGGTGCGGGCGGTGAAATCATGGTGTGCGCGGATGAGCAAACCGCGGGAGTCGGTTTGTAGCGGACGCCCGCCAACCTCGGCGAAGTGCATCGGTTCGTAGGCGAGGCACAGCATACGGGCTACCGACGTGTCCCACGGCAGCACCACGAAGGTCGATGGGTCGGGAAGGGCGATCATCTCTCGCGCACCGATTCCGCCACCAATCAGTTCACCCTCGCGAGTCGACTGCAGGTCGGCGACGGCCGTGCGGTGCAGAGCGATGCCCTTCTCGAGGTTTCGGCGCAGATGCCGCGCGGGCACCATTTTGGCGACAACCTTTGCGCCGATTGTCGGCAACATGTAATAGATGAATTCGACGCCGGCCGCGGAAATTTGTTGTTCGAGGTCTTTGATGACGTCGGGACGCATGTTCGACGCCTGATGGCGAGAGAACGCGTCGTTGTCCGTCAGGGCACTCGTTCCGAGTTGGTCAACCATTGGTGGGACTCCTTTGTCCTTGTTTTCGGTGGGATAAATCGGGGTCAGTCTGTGACCAGGATGGCTTGCATGGGGCACACGTCGGCCGCCTCGTCGACGTCCGCGCGCAACGAGTCATCGGGGTTCTCGTCGAATTCCAGAACTCCCTTGTCATCCAAACGGAAAACGGTCGGTGCCGAAAAGGTGCACTGACCGTGGTTGTCGCACTTGGCGCGGTCTACAGAAACGTGCATGGTGTTCTCCTTGGTGTCGTTTGAGGTTATCGCTTGTCGAACGCGAGTGGAAGATGTACCGGTCCAGTGTTGCCCGAATCGGGCATCCATTCATCCTGCCCGTTGAGGCGAATGTTGGTCATTCGTTGGGACAGTGTTCGGAATGCAATCGCCATGTCCATTCGAGCAACGAAGTGCCCGAGGCAGTGATGCATTCCCCCACCAAACCCGTAGTGCGGCGCTCGTTCAATGGTGATGTCAATCCCAGGGTTGGGGTACGCCGCTGGGTCGTTCCCGCTTACCTGGGTGAAGAAGTGAACGGTCGATCCGGCGGGCGCATGAAGGTCTTCATAATCGAAATCGACGACAGCTTCGCGCGTCACCCATGTGGTCGTCGGGTTAGATCGCATGACTTCCTCCACCGCATTGCGAGCCAGTTCCGGGTGTTTCGCGAGCAGCTCCCATTGGTCAGGGTTTCGCATCATTGTCTGTATCCCAAGCCCTAGTTGATTGCGGGTCGTGTCCATCCCGCCAAAGATCAGAAGGCACAGAGCGTTGCGAAGTTCATCGTCACTCAGGCTGTCACCGTCTCGGTTCGCTTCAACCAGACGCGTCACGAGATCGTCGCGCGGATGTGCTTGGCGATCGGCGATGAGCGTCTCGGAATACCCGTAGAGTTCGGCGAGCGCCGCCTCTATCTCCGGCAAATCTTCCTTGATGGTGATTCCCAGGGCCAGGCCGATCGAACTAGAGATGCGGGCGATGGTGGGCCATTCGGTCTCTGGGATTCCGGTCAATATGCAGAGAACACGGGTTGCGTAAGGTTCCGCGAAGTCGTTGACATATTCGAACGCGCCTTTGTCGATAAACCCGTCGACGAGTTCGGCCGCAAGCTTTTCAAAGCGCGGGACGTACGCCTCGATGTGACGGAATGAAAATGCCGGGTTGAGCATGCGTCGAATTCGGTGGTGGTCGTCGCCTTCGAGTACCAAGAGGCACTTGGTCCACCAATCGTGGAACAACCCCGAATGAACACCGTTGTGGTCCGGCCATTTACCGCTGCCCTGGCTTAAGCGGGTGTCCTTGAGAAGGATGCTCACATATTCGTGCCGCAGTATCGCGAACCCGTAGTTTGTTTTGGCATACCAATGCTGTTCGCGGGCGTTGTGAACTGCCTCGGAATGCATCGCAAATGACGGATCCGAAATGTCCAGATACGGTACAGCGACTTCAGTTGGCATCAGGTGAACCTCATTGTTCGTGCGACTCGATGGCGAATGGATGTTGAGGTGAATTCTATGACCAAATTCTAAATACTGCAATGATGAATGATTTAGGGAAAAATATTGTGGCGTAAATCATCTATCACTGCAGAAAAAAACGCGCTATGTTTGCCCCAGCACAACGAGGTGCGACCAATGCCGGGAGCACCTCACGATATTCACCAAATCGAAAGGTCACAATGGCTACGTCAGACAAGGCCCAATCCGATAAGGCGCAACTCAGCGCCCTCGGATACGAAGGGTCGTACAACCGCTCCATGAGCGTATGGAGCGCTCTCGCGCTCGGGTTCACTTACCTGTCGCCGCTCGTCGCAATCTATGCACTGTTCGGTCTCGGACTCATGACCGGCGGACCCGGATCCATCTTCTGGATTCTCATCGTCGGTGGTGGACAAATGCTCGTCGCCCTCGTCATGGGTGAAGTCGTTTCGCAATTCCCCATCGCCGGTGGAATTTATCCGTGGATGCGCCGCCTTGCTGGGCGTCGAACCGCGTGGCTCACCGCATGGGTGTATGTCTGGGCGATGCTCGTGACGATCGCTTCGGTCGCACAGTATGGAACGGGCTTCCTCGCCACGGTACTTGGCATAACTGAAGTCACCCCCGAACTGACGCTGATTCTTGCGATCAGCCTGCTGGTGGTTGCGCTCCTCATCAACCTCGGCGGAACCAAAACTCTTGCTCGAATCGCTGTCATCGGACTCGGTGCGGAACTGGTCGGTGTGGTCGGACTGGGTCTTTACCTGCTTCTGTTCGCACGCCAGAACGAGTTCAGCATCTTCACCGAAGGCTTTGCATCGGCTGATTATGGAACCGCCTTCATGGGTGCCGCCCTCGTCGGTCTGTTCATGTTCTACGGTTTCGAAGCCTGTGGTGATGTCGCCGAAGAAGTAGGCAACGCTGCTCGCGAGGTCCCGAAGGCCATGATTCTCACGATTCTCGTCGGTGGCGTTTCGGCACTCGCGTCGTTCGCGGGTTACGTCCTCGCCGCATCGCCCGAACTGCTCGCCGCTACCGCGGCGGGTGAGAACGCCGACCCCATCGGAACTATCCTCAAGGACGTCCTCGGAGAAACTGGCGCTCGCCTGTTCCTCGTCGTGGCCGTCGTTGCGTTTATCTCGTGCTGCTTGAGCCTTCAGGCTGCGGCAAGCCGCTTGTTGCACTCGTTCGCACGCGACAAGATGCTTCCTGCCAGCGGATGGTTGGGCAAGATCTCGGACCGCAGCAAGATTCCGACGAACGCGTTGCTCGTTGCGAGCATCATCCCGATGTTGCTCTGTGTCGTCATCTACGCCAACCCCGCGTCGCTGGTACCGATCACGGCCTTCGCCGTTCTCGGCATCTACATCGCGTTCCAGTCGGTCGTCCTCGCATCGCTGATCCAGCGATTCCGTGGTTGGAAGCCCGCCGGACCGTGGAGCCTCGGCTCGCTCGGAATCCTCGTCAACATCGCCGCGCTCGCCTACGGTGTCTGGGCCATCCTCTGGTTGCTCCAGCCCGGAGCCAGCGGTGACTGGTTCATCGACAACATCTCGATCATCGGTGTTGTTGCGGTGTTCGTACCAGGACTGTTGTACCTGCTTATCGCTCGTCCTTACCTTCGTTCGAAGGCTCCGTATTCGGACGCCATCGAGGTCGCGAAGAAGATGCGCGCGGGCAACTAATCAATCGCACAACGGTGAGGCCCCGCTCCGGCGGGGTCTCATTCGTTTAAAGCGCCTCGCGAAAAGCACGTCCTGTGACGTCGGTCTCGGCAAGGATCAACCAGGGTCCAATCATCGGAACACCGAGTTCAATCGTGATCGAGACGATTGGCATTCCATTCAATTCACCCGGCGCGACAGTCACCGATTGAACCAACGACGCCGCGACGCCGCTCGTCACGAGCTCGGTTGCCCGAACCACGCCCTCCGAATCAGCGGTATCCGCGAGGGCGGCGTGGGCTGCGCCAGCAATCGCGGAATCAATCGCTACCGCTCGGATGTGAGCGACAAATGCGATTTGCACGACGGTCAACGCAACCACAACGAGCAAGACTCCGACCATCACGAACTCGACCGGGGCGCTGCCGCGTTCGAGCCCACGAGTCATATCGACAAGACGCGATCGATGGCGTTGTTGAAGACGTCACCCAGGGCTGGACCGGCCATCGCCCACATTACGACGACAAGCCCCGCCGTCATCAGAGTGATGAGGACCCAACCCGGAACGTCACCTCTTTCGCCTCGCTGCACCCTCGTGAGGTGACGACTCCATTCGATTTGCATAGCTTGCTCCTTTCCTCGGGGTTAGCCCTCGAAAAGGAGACTAGAAGGTCTGTCGAGTTAGCCTCGAAAACTATCCCCAGCCGTGAAACAAGGGTCCAACAGTTGGGTCGAATTCAGGTTTTGACAACACTTCTAGTTATGCGGTCACGGCGACTGGCGTCGCATCTTCTCAACCGAAAGTTCTTCAACCCCATACCGCGACAGCACTTGCTTTCGGACAAGGTCTGTTGGTTTATCGGGGAACAACCAGGAAGAGGGGGCAACGATTCGCTTTGCTTCCTGAACGTCAACAACGAGGACAGCCTTCATCGGATAAAGACCGTCAGTAATGGCGTTTAGCGAACTAGCCACCTCATCAAATTCGGATGAATCAGCCCAAACCAATGAAGCTTCTCCAGCGAACTGCCAACCCTGTTGAGCGAAGACATCCACTACAGACACCATTACTTGAGAATTAAACTCGATGTTACGTACCGTCTTGGGAGAGGCAATGTGAGCGATGAGAATTCGGGTGAGGTCAGAGGCGAAAACCTCCTTTGGACTGACATTGGGCCGCCCGCAGTCATCGGCCGTTGCGACCCAGCAAAGAACCGACTGGTCAAGGCATAATCTCATCTCAGCGCTCAACTTCATCCATTAAGTGTGGACTATGTTTGCTCGAACCATGGGACTTCCCCTGTCCAATGCCGAAAAAATGTAAAGCGGTTCGGACTTGCGTCAGGTGCGCCGCACGTGGCTCGAGTGGTTGAGCGACGACCTCAGCGGACTACCCCGTGCCGTCGTTGACGATTTGGTTCGGGCTCTCAACGAAGTGTTTCGGATGTTCCGTGTCGAGTCGGTTACACCGACCAATGGGGAGCGTTCATGTGTCATGCGCTTATTCCCATGAGCGCCCAGTGCGGACGGATTCACCTCTTACATTTTTTTTGCAGACGAGTTACCATGTTTTCCATTGAAGTCTGGATCAATCAGGGCGGGGGATAGAAATGTCTTGGCAGCTACGCGCTCCTTTCATTGCGTTGGGCATCGCGACCGTGCTGGGTCTCTCGGGTTGCCTGCTTGTGGATGCCGATCTTGATGTGAACGAATACCAAGAGCTTGATATTCAAATCGTTGGCGCAGTTCACGATGATGTCGTCTTCGGCGAGGCGTCCGGGGCGCGCGAAATAGTAGCGGACAGCTTCCCCGGTAGAGGATTTGATCGCTCGAATTATGCGAGGGGCCCCTGGAATGGCTATCGGTTCTCCAAAGAGAACGCGGACGCCCTCAATTGGTCTGTGACCCAAGCAAATGGCGACTTCCTCCGCTTCTCGGAGGACGGAGACAATATGCGGTTCGAAGGCCGCTATTCCCTGGTGGGAGACCTCAGCGCCGAGTTTCAGTCGCTGGCAGACGTCCGATTTACGCTCTCTCACACTGGAACCGTCGTGTCAACCAACGGTGACCAAGTGAGCCCCACAAGAATCCAGTGGGTGGGTGCTTGGGGTTCGGTGATGGACATGAACGCTCTAGTGGACACCGATCCAGGACCACCCCAGGCTCTGCCAGAAACCGAACCTAGCGCGGAGAAGCCCGTCGAGGAATCCGAAAATACAGCGGAAACTGAACCGGTTGAGGACGCCCCTGATGCAGCCCCAGACAGCGAACAGATCTCCTCAGGCCCATTGGAGGTTGATGTCGACCTTGTAGGAATTGCCACGACGTCCATCACTCCTGAGACTGGTCAGATTGCGGTAGGTGGCGTGCTCTACCAAGCCCGCTCAATCAGTGGCTTAATTGAAGCGGGATCGGAAGTCGAAATCATCGCCTCCGACAACGGGGTAGTGATTGTTGGGGCCTTGCAGTCTGGACTGTCCTCCCTAACGATGATGGGAATTGCAGCCGGGGTTGTTGTGGTCCTATCTGCTGTGACACTGACAATTTTGCTCAGGCGTAGGCGCTCTCGCCGCGCGGGTGATACAGGGCAACAGGAACTCGCGTAGGCCAATCTCAACCTTGTGGCGTGTGCTCGCGCCAACATTATTGACTGGGATGAATTGTTTGGTCGCAGCGCTGCGTGTTCTGTACATCGATTATGAAATCAATCCCCGGGACGTCGCCGCGGTCAGCAGAATTATGAGGGAAGTGTGCCATGCCCCATCTCGGAGCACACGCGGTCTGGCGACGAAACTTATCCCCTGAACTCAGTAGCGCGAGGACTTTTTGCGTTCATCTAGGATGCGAATCGCATAAAAGACCGTCCCCGCGATGACCGCAACCGCGGTGACACGGAAGGCGATGTTGAGTCCTGAAATTGTCGAACTGAATTGCGACTCCGCGAATTGACTGTCGGACGCCATCGGGTCGTAGGCATACACGAGAAGTGAGACGGTCGCGACGCTGCAGACGATGGCTGCGGTCAGAGAAATCCAGGTCAGTTTCGGGATGGCAACCCGGCCAACGAGGCGCGCGGCAACGGTAAAGAGCAGAACTATCACGACGGCAATGCCACCTTGAAGTGCATCGATCCATCCCCTGAGGCTGAACAAGATGGCGACGATTTGAATAACCAACGCGATGGTGAGGCGAAGTCTCATGATGTCCCTTCCGACACCCACAGTATTGCGTTAAATCCTCTGTTCCTCACAGAGCGATGGACCCGAGAGCTGTGAGCCCAGGGAAGACCGCCATGACGACGGTCACGGGAAGGATGGCGAAGACGAGCGGGAACATCATGAGTGTCTCTTTAGCGCTTGCGGATTCGAGCAGTCGGCGGTCCGCCGCCTGCTGTTCGTCATCGGCCAACGCGCGAATGATCTCGGTGAGGGGCGTCCCGTATTGTCGAGCCGTCATGAGGTGGTCAATCAAACGGGACCAACCCGGATGGGCCACACGAACGTCGCTTGAGTGAAGTGCGTCAGAGACCGAGATGCCCAATCCGATTTCCGCAACAATCACTCGGCATTCATCAGAGAGGTCACCGACCCCGCTGCTGGCGATTCGCTCGAGCGCGGTGGGCACTGACATGCCGGCAGAGACACAGAGCCCGATGAGGTCTAGCGCGCCGGGGAGATCGTCGGAAATCGCGCTTGTGCGGCGTCGCCTCGCAGCAATCTCACTGATGAACGATGTGGGGATGCGAAGCACGAGTCCAAGGGAACGCAGCGCTCCATCCCGCTCGCGTGTCGGTTGTCGGGCAGTGGAGATGTCTCGGATATGAGGAGCGAGCTGGACAGCGAGGCGGGAAGCAGACGAACCAGCGACCATTACGAACAGGCCGAGGCCGAGCAAAGCACCCAGTGCAATCTCAATCACCGAGAGCCCCAATTAGCCAACGAGCTGGTTCGCGCATCGACCCCAACGCACGCATGACGAAATATGCAACCGCGGTGACCCCCGCGGACACCACAATCAGCAGTGTTCCCGCTACCGTCGAGTACGTCTCTCTGTTTTCGGGCCTGCTGGCCAAGAGCGCCAGCACAATCCAAGGGGACACTACACCGAGTGTCGCCGCGTGCCGCACCCACGACTGTCGTGATTGGGCCTCGTGCCGCATCGCCGATTCCCTGCGAACCGAACGACCGAGTTCCGCCAACACCACAGGAAGCGCGGTTCCCCCGTATTCGCGTGCGACCACGATCGACTCGACTACGCGGTCGGCAATCGGATCGGCGAGTGAGCGTTGCAATCGACGCATCGCCGAGTCAACATCGCTGCCACGCCGAAGGTTTGATTCCAGATCCGTCCATGCGGTGCGCCACTCCCTCGGGATGATGGTGGCCGCGGCTGTTACCGCATCCGTCAGAGTCGACCCAGAGCGAAGCGCGACCCGAATCGAATCAATCACGTCGGGCCACAGTGCCCGCGCGCGTTGTCGACGCCGATCGCGCGCGCTTGCTAAGGCGATGATGGGAATCCCGCAGCCCATAACAAAACCGAGCGGGGCGATACTCGGAAGCGGAACAACTGTCGCTGCGAGCGCGCCAGCAATAACCGCGACGGTGGCCATGACAACACCGATGACCGCTAGAGATACGCCGCCGAGTCCTGCTTCGTCGAACCAGGTGCGAATCCGCGACCTCCGCCGCGACCTCCCTGGAATCACGAGTAGAGCTACTCCCAGGCCCAAGAGAACTCCGCAGGCAATTACTGCGACGCCCACAGTGATTCCATCGTCAGTGCACCAGAATCGTCCGACGCGATCGGCCGAGCAATGTCCACAACTCGCCGTTGTCCATCACCGTCCATTCGGCAATGAACCACGAGGTCGATGGTCGCGAGAATTGTTGACGTCACAAACGCCTCGGACACCCCGCCCGCGAGTTGACACAATGTCACAAGTTTGCGAACGGCATCAGAGGCCGAGTTCGCGTGAATCGTACTCAGCCCAGGAATCCCTGAATTCAGGGCCACGAGTAGGTCGAGTGATTCGTCACCGCGAACCTCTCCGACGACGAGGCGCGTTGGTCGCATCCGAAGCGCCTCCTTGACGAGGCGCCGGAGGGTTACTTCACCGACGCCGTCCAAGCTTGCACCGCGGCATTGCATGCCGACGGAGTCCGGATGGTGCGTTGAAATTTCGAACGTTTCTTCAACGGTGACAATTCGTTCAGCTGAATCCAGTTCCGCCAGTAACGCGCACACCATGGTGGTCTTTCCCGCCTGGGTCGCGCCCGACCCCAATATGGTTCGGCCGGCATTCATCGCAGTCTGAAGAATCTCTTTCGCCTCGGTCGTGATGGTGCCACGCGCAACCAAGTCATCCAGGGTTCGAACCGACGTCAGAAATTTTCGGATGTTGAGGCTCCAGTGTTCCTTTGTGATCGGCGGAATGACCACGTGCAAACGCGATCCATCCGGCAAAGACGCATCGACAAATGGCTGGGATACGTCAACGCGGCGACCGCTGCGGCGCAACATTCGTTCAACGAGCGTGCGCATTTCGTCGGATGACAGGTCTGCGGGGATACGTTCGTGACGACCCGACCGCGCCACGAACACTGCGTGCGAGTCGTTAATCCAAATCTCTTCGACAGTAGGGTCGTCGAGGTACGGTTGCAGGATTCCAAATCCTGTGACGCG
>CAMFDU010000024.1 GCA_945949175.1 Gulosibacter massiliensis
GCTCGCCGCCTCAGGGCTACCCACTGACCGTTTTGCGTTCGAAGGATTTGTGCCTCGAAAAGGACACGCCAAGTATTTCGCGGAACTGGCCCGCGAACCTCGCACGCTAATCTTTTACGAGTCGCCCCACCGGTTGGCTGACACTCTTGTCGCTGCTCGCGACGCGTTTGGGCCGGATCGGCTCGCGACCGTGGTTCGAGAACTCTCCAAGATGTTTGAAGAAGTTGTGCGGGGGACACTCGCCGAACTCGCCGAAAGATTCGCAGGCGAGAACCGTGGAGAGATTGTCTTTCTTGTCGCGGGAGCCGAGGTCGTGCCGATGTTGCTCGAGGACGCGGTTGCCGATGTTGTATCACGGGTTGCCTCGGGCGAAAGGCTCAAAGAAGCCAGCCGTGCGGTCGCCGAAGCCACGGGAATCCCCGGCCGCGACTTGTACTCAGCCGCGCTGTCGCGTTCGCGCGACGCGTAAACTGGACAGAATATGTCGAGCGCCGAAAACTACTTCATCACCACCCCGATTTTCTATGTCAACGATGTTCCCCACATCGGACACGCCTACACGGAGGTGGCTGCTGACGTCCTCGCGCGCTGGAATCGCCAGAACGGCAAGAACGCGTGGCTTTTGACCGGCACCGACGAGCACGGCCAAAAGATTCTTCGCACGTCGACCGCGAACGGCGTGACGCCCAAGGAGTGGGCCGACAAACTCGTCGCTGACGCGTGGTTGCCACTGCTCGACACGATCACGATTCAGAACGACGACTTCATTCGCACGACTGACGAGCGCCACGAGGTGGCGGTCTCGAAATTCCTGCAGAAACTCAAAGACGACGGGTTCATCTATTCCGGCGAATACGAGGGTTTTTACTGTGTCGGGTGTGAAGAATACAAGCAGCCCGGTGACCTGCTTGATGGTGGCGACGATTTCCCCGGCGAAAAGGTGTGCGCGATTCACACGCGTCCCATTGAAACGCTCAAGGAATCGAACTATTTTTTCCGCATGAGCGACTTCCAACAGAAGCTCCTCGACCTGTACGAATCTCAGCCCGACTTCATCCAACCCGAGAGCGTCCGCAACGAAATCATCTCGTTCGTCAAACGCGGACTCGACGACCTCTCGATTTCACGTGCGACTTTCGACTGGGGCGTCAAGATTCCGTGGGACGACAGCCATGTCGTTTACGTTTGGTTCGACGCCTTGCTCAACTACATCTCAGCGACGGGGTGGGGTTCAGACGATGACGAGTTCGCGCAGCGCTGGCCCGCGATTCACATCGTCGGAAAAGACATCGCCCGATTCCACGCGGTCATCTGGCCGGCGATGCTCATGGCCGCCGGACTTCAGCCGCCGAGGCGCGTCTTTGGTCACGGTTGGTTGCTCGTCGGTGGCGAAAAGATGTCGAAGTCGAAACTGACCGGAATCGCCCCACATCAGATCACTGACGTGTTCGGTGCCGATGCGTTCCGCTACTACTTCATGAGCGCGATCAACTTCGGGCAAGATGGCTCGTTCTCATGGGAGGACCTCGCTGCGCGATACCAGGCCGAGTTGGCGAATGGTTTCGGAAACCTGGCGAGTCGCGTCATCGCCATGGTCAACCGATACTGCAACGATGTCGTGCCGGCGGCCACGGAACTCAACGACGCTGACGCCGTCATCGTCGACACCGTGGCGAAAGCATTCGAGACCGCGAACAAAGCCATCGACCGCCTCGCAATTCACGATGCAATAAACGCGGTGTGGTCGATCGTCGACGCGCTGAACCTGTACATCACGGAACAAGAGCCGTGGGTGCTCGCGAAAGACGACGCGAATCGCGACCGTCTGCACACGGTGTTGTACACCGCGGTCGAAGGACTTCGCGCCATCGCCGTTGGGTTGTCGCCCGTTATGCCGACAGCGACCCAAAAGTTGTGGGACGCGTTAGGGCTCGGCGAAGCTCTCGGCGCATTAACCGACCAGCACTTGTCTCGCGCCGGGCAGTGGGGGATTGCACCTGCGGGAATCCGCGTCTCGAGCCTCGACTCGCTGTTTCCCCGCATCGAGGAATAACGGTGTCGGAACCGCTGCGGGCGCGAAAGGACACCGACGGTGACGTCAAGCGTGACCTCGAGTTCCCGCCACTTCCTGAACCTCTAACGGTTCCGGTTTACGACAACCACACGCACCTCGAAATCGCCGATGGCGAAAACCCGCTTTCACCAGAGGACAACCTGCGCCGTGCCGGCGAAGTCGGAATCAAAGGTGTAGTCCAGGTTGGCACCGACCTCGAAACGTCACGGTGGAGTGCCGACCTCGCCGAAAAGGATCGACGAGTGCTCGCGGCCGTTGCGATTCATCCGAACGAAGCCCCACGGTTGGCCGAGCGCGGGGTGCTCGACGAACACATCGCCGGAATCGCCGAGTTGGCTGGGCGCGAGCGCGTCCGTGCAATTGGCGAGACTGGGTTAGATTTCTTTCGCACGGACGAGCCCGGTCGAGCGCCGCAATTGCACTCGTTCGAGGCTCACATCGACATTGCAAAGGCAAACGGTCTCGCTCTGCAGATTCACGATCGCGATGCCCACGGCGCCGTCGTCGAGACCTTGTTGCGCGTCGGCGCTCCGGAGAAAACCGTATTCCATTGTTTCTCGGGTGACGAAGAGCTAGCGCGGATTTGTGCCGACCACGGGTGGTACATGTCATTCGCGGGAACCGTGACGTTCGGAAACGCCAAGGGGATTCGCGCGGCGCTGTCCGTTGCGCCGCGGGAACTCGTGTTGATCGAAACGGATGCGCCGTTCCTCACCCCGATGCCTTTCCGTGGGAGGCCCAACGGGTCGTACCTCGTTCCGTTGACTCTGCGGTTCATGGCGGAGCACCTCGGCGTGACGGCGGACGAACTCGGCGTCGACATCGCCCGTAACACCGAAACGGTTTACGGAACGTGGTGACGCTTCTTGGGGCGACCGAGATTCGCGCCCTCGCCCTGCGGCTCGATGTGTCGCCGACGAAAAAATGGGGACAGAACTTTGTTCATGACGCGAACACGGTTCGCAAGATTGTCACCGCAGCAAAGCTGCACGACGGTGAATCGGTGGTCGAGATCGGCCCAGGTCTCGGATCGCTGACTCTCGGATTACTCGAGCAGGCGCACCCCGTCATCGCGATCGAAATCGACCCGAGGCTGGCCGCGGAATTGCCGGCGACGGCTGAGACGCACGGTGTTTCCGCAGGCATGCTGACCGTCATCCAGGCGGATGCCCTCACGGTCACGGAACTGCCCGCCCCACCGACCGCGATTGTCGCGAACCTGCCGTACAACGTTTCGGTGCCCGTGCTTATTCATCTGCTCGAGACGTTTCCGACAATCCGCCGTGTCCTCGTCATGGTACAGGCCGAGGTCGGTCACCGCATCGCGGCCGATCCCGGATCAAAAGTGTACGGAGTGCCAAGCGTCAAGGCCGCGTGGTGGGGCGACTGGAATGTCGAAGGCACCGTGTCCCGCCGCGTGTTCTGGCCAGAGCCCAACGTCGACTCGGTGCTCGTCGGAATGACGGCTCATGAGACTCCTGGCGACGAGCCGCTTCGACGCCGCACCTTCGCTATCGCGGATGCCGCGTTCGGACAGCGCCGCAAGACTCTCCGGCAGGCGTTATCCGCGCTTGAAGGCTCAACGACCGCTGCGGCCGACCTGTGCGAAGCGGCAGGCATTGACTCGGGTGCGCGGGGCGAGCAGCTTACGCTCGCTCAGTTCGTCTCGTTGGGACAAGTGCACATCACCGTTCCCGGCAAGGCTTAGGTTTAACAGCGTGGTTACTCGTTCGGTCACGGCAAGTGCGCCAGGCAAAATCAACGTGTGCCTTTGTGTCGGGCCACTGCGCGATGACGGGTTCCACGACGTCGCGACCATTTATCAAGCCGTCTCGCTCTTCGAAGAAGTCACGGCAACGGAATCCAACGATTTCACCGTGCGTTTCTCAGGCCCGATCGACACGAGCCACCTGACGGTGGATGAATCGAACCTCGTGATCCGCGCGGCCCGAGCCGTGGCCGCCGTGTCCGGATACACCGGCGGAGCCGACATCCAGGTCGTCAAACGCGTTCCAATCGCCGGTGGAATGGGAGGTGGCTCGGCGGATGCCGCCGCAACCCTGGTAGCGGTTGACGCACTGTGGGGGACCCATCTCGGAATGCCAAAACTTGCTGAAATCGCTGCGACCCTCGGCGCTGACGTCCCTTTCGCGTTACACGGCGGAACTGCGCTTGGCGTGGGTCGCGGGGACATTCTTTCTCCGGTTCTCGCAAAATCTGCGTTCCACTGGGTGCTCGTGCTGAACGAGGTGGGGTTATCGACACCCGAGGTGTTCCGCCAACTCGACCGTCACCGCGCTGAGCATTCGATTGAGATTGAAACGGTCGCGGTTGACCCTGCTATCGACCCGAAACTTTTGCAGGCGTTGCGGTCGGGCGACGCGATGGCCCTCGCCGAATATCTGCGAAACGATCTTCAGGCGGCGGCGTTGCAATTGATGCCCAATCTGGGCGAGACTCTCGAGTTTGGCGAAACGCACGGCGCGCTGGCGGGCATCGTGTCGGGAAGTGGTCCGACGGTCGCGCTTCTCGCTGCTGATGAAGATTCAGCCGCCGGTCTCATGGCGTCGTTGGTTGCAGAGGGCCGTAACGCTATCGCTGTGACGGCGCCGGCCGTCGGCGCTCAGGTGAGCTGAACGGAACCCCCAAGAAACTGAGCAACACGGAACCGATGGCGGCACCGACCAGAGCGATGTCGGCGACGTTGCCGACAAAGAATCCGCCGTAGTCAATAAAGTCAACGATTTTTCCTGAGCCGAGAGTGTCTCCGCGCAGCAACCGATCAAAAAAGTGCGAAACGGCGCCTCCAAGCATCGAACCAACGGCCAGTGACCACAACAGATTTTGGCTGCGAAATGCGACGACGACGAGCACTACGGCGGTGACGCCGGCGATAACTGTCAAGATCCAAATGAATCCCGTTCCCAAGCCGAAGGCGGCTCCAGGGTTGTAGACGAGGACGAATCCGAACCAACCGCCGAGGATCGGCGTTCGTGGTTGTCCGACAAGCACAGTTTCGGCCCACAGTTTGGTGAGTTGATCGAGGGTTATCCAGAACGCGGCAAGCGAAAAGGTCAGAACGATCAGGGTTCGTCGGGTCATTCTTACATTCTCGCAACATTTACCTGTCTAAACTGACGAAGTGAACCTGGTCGGATTAGAAAGCGTTTCCCACGAGTACCCGAACCGGGTCGTGTTGGACAACCTCACGATCGGAATTCACGCGGGCGACCGCATCGGCGTGGTCGGTCGGAACGGTGACGGTAAGTCGACGCTCTTGTCAATCATTGGCGGTTCGTTGACCCCGGATTCCGGTCGGGTCACGATGCGCGGTGGCACTCAGGTCGGCATGTTGACGCAAGATGACCACTTCGGCGATGACGACACGGTCGGGAACGTTGTCGTCGGGGAAGGCCCAGAGCACGAGTGGGCGTCGTCCCCCGTGATACGGGATGTGCTCGCCGGACTCCTGGGCGACGTCGATGTCAACGCCCGAATCGGCGATTTGTCCGGAGGGCAGCGTCGCCGTGTCGCCCTTGCCCGCCTTCTCGTCGGCGAGTGGGACGTTCTGCTTCTGGACGAGCCAACCAACCACCTCGATGTGTCAGGGGTTAATTGGCTCGCCGAACATCTGATTCGGCGCTGGCCCACCGGCACGGGCGCTCTTGTTGTCGTCACTCACGACCGGTGGTTCCTTGACGCGATTTCAACCGACACATGGGAGGTCCACGACGGCATCGTCGACAAGTTCGAGGGTGGATACGCGGCTTACATTTTGCAACGTGTCGAGCGCCAGCGACAATCGGCGTCGAGCGAGGAACGCCGTCAGAACTTGTTGCGGAAGGAACTCGCGTGGTTGCGTCGTGGCGCCCCGGCTCGGACGACCAAACCGAAATTCCGTATCGATGCCGCGACCGCGCTGATTGCGGATGTGCCACCACCCCGCGACCGCATCGAACTGTCTAAGTTGGCGACGCAACGCCTCGGTAAAGACGTGGTTGACCTGCTCGACGCGGGATATGCTTTCGGCGACAACGTCATTCTCAAGGACGTTGAGTGGCGCATCGCACCGGGCGAGCGTACCGGGATCTTGGGCCGTAACGGTGCCGGTAAATCGACCCTCCTGGGGCTCATTGACGATAGCCTGCAGCCCACGAGCGGTCGAGTGAAAACTGGGAAGACGGTCAAACTGCGCCGACTTGATCAGCGTCTCGAGGGACTCGAGAAATACATGAACGATCGGGTGAGCGCGGTGATCGCCGGGTTCAAGACGACCTACAACGCGGGCGGAATCGAGTTGACTCCCGGCCAGTTGCTGGAACGTCTCGGATTTTCGAGTGCACATATTCAAACCCCGGTCAAAGACCTCTCGGGAGGACAGAAGCGCCGCCTCCAGATTTTGCTCATCCTTCTCGACGAACCGAACGTGTTGCTTCTTGACGAACCGACGAACGATCTCGACACCGACATGCTTGCTGCGCTCGAGGACGTGCTTGACTCGTGGCCGGGAACGTTGATTGTGGTCTCGCACGACCGGTACCTGCTCGAGCGGGTGACCGACCAGCAATATGCCGTCATCGGAAAGCACCTACGCCATCTTCCCGGTGGCGTCGATGAATACTTGCGTTTGGATGCACGTCCTGTCACCCCGATGTCAGTGGCACCGGCCAAGGCCGCCCCAAAGTCGACCAACCTGAGCGGCGCCGAGCGACACGGGCTTGACAAGGAATTCAAGTCACTTGAACGGCAAATTCAGAACCTCAAGTCGTCAATGGAAAAGATTCACGTGCAGTTGGCGACGCACGACCAAAGCGATTATGAGGGTCTTGCCAGAATCAGCAGCGAACTCGGAAGTGCGACCACGAACCTCGATGCACTCGAGTCTCGGTGGCTGGATGTGGCCGACAAACTCGGACGGTGACGTCTAGAGCGTTGCTCGTCGCGACTACCCGAAACGCCCTGAGATGTAGTCTTCGGTGCGAACGTCTTTGGGGTTGGTGAAGATGTCCGAGGTCCGGTCGAATTCAACCAGGACGCCTGTGCGATTTCCGGTTGTTTCGTCGGGCAGCGCGGTGAAGAACGCAGTGCGGTCGGCCACTCGAGCGGCCTGTTGCATGTTGTGAGTGACGATGACGATTGTGTAGTCCTTTGTCAGTTCTAACATCAAATCTTCGATGCGCTTGGTGGCGATTGGGTCAAGCGCCGAGCAGGGCTCGTCCATGAGGATGATGTCGGGTTTGACGGCGATGGTTCGGGCGATACACAACCGCTGTTGCTGTCCACCCGACAGACCGAATGCGGTCTGCTTCAGCTTGTCTTTAACTTCGTCCCACAGAGCGGCCTGGGTCAGTGCTTCTTCGACCAGGTCGTCCATGTTGGCCGGCTTCATGCCAATCACACGAGGGCCGTAGGCCACGTTGTCGTAGATCGACTTTGGGAATGGGTTGGGTTTTTGGAATACCATCCCAATCCGGCGTCGGACTTCGATGGCGTCGACTTCGGGGGCGTAAATGTTTTCTCCGTGGAACGTCACGGAACCGGTCACTCGAGCGCCATCAACGAGGTCGTTCATGCGGTTGAGCGATCGCAACAGAGTTGACTTTCCACATCCGGAAGGACCAATGAGAGCGGTGATTTCGTTTGTACCAAAAGACATGTTGACATCTGAAACCGCGCGGAAACTGCCATAGAAAACGTCGACGTCTTGACATTCGAGTGCGGGAAGCACCACCTCCGAGACGGGACCGTGGTCGGCTGTAACGATGCGGACCTTCGCCTCGGCGTTGTTTTTCGCGCCAGAATCCTGGTTTGACTTGTTGTCGTTGTTCGTGGCCATGGTGTCTTTCTTTACCAGCGCTGCTGGAATCGATTGCGGATGGTGATGGCGATGGAATTCATGGCGAGAAGTAACCCGAGGAGCACGATGGACGTCGCGGCAGCAAGTACGTGGAATTCTTCCTGGGGTCGGCCAGTCCAGTTGAAGATCTGGATGGGCAGGGTTGTATACCCTGAAAACAATCCGTTTGGGTCGAAAGAGACGAACACGAGCGCGCCGAGGATGAGAAGCGGAGCGGCCTCTCCGAGGGCGCGGGAGAGCGCCAAAATTGACCCTGTCGCGATTCCGGGAACCGCAGACGGCAAAGTTTGGCGGAAGAGCGTCTGCAGGGGGGTAGCGCCGAGCGCCAACGAGCCCTCGCGAATCTCGAGGGGAACTGCACGGAGTGATTCGCGCGTCACAATGATGACGACGGGCAGGATAAGCAAACTCAGCGCTAATGCGCCGGCAATCACAATGTTTTTGTCACGTACGCCCATTGTGGTCAACGCACCGAGTGTCAACAGTCCGTAAACAATCGAGGGAACTGCTGCGAGGTTTTGCACGTTGAGTTCGACGGCGCGGTTGAACCAGTTTCGCCTGTTCGCAAACTCTTCCAGGTGAATTCCGGCAGCGATTCCCAACGGAAGGGTAAACAGTGCGGTGACCGAGATGACCATAAGCGATCCCAAAATCGCGGGTCGCGCGCCAGCATCTTCGGGGGCCGAGGATGGGAACTCGGTGAACATCCTCAAGTCGAGCCTCTCAGCCCCGTCTATCCAGGTGGTCACGATGAGGGTCAAGAGAAACAGGAAAGCAAAAAAGACGCTGAACCATAGGAGGAACAAGAAGGCCATCGAGAGCGGACTAGTGTCGCCGCCGCGAACTCGGCCTCGTAGTGAATTCGACTGAGAAAGTGATGTCATGGTCTCAGTACGCCTCTCGGAATCGACGAACGAGTGCGATGGAAATCCAGTTCATCAACAGAGTGATGGCAAACAACAACAATCCGACGGCATAGAGGGTGTCGTATTCGAGAGATCCCACTCGACTATCGCCGAGTGCGGCGTTCGCGATGAATCCGGTCATCGTCTGGCCTTGTTCGAGCGGGTTGCCAACTATTCGGGCCTGTTGTCCCGCGGCGATTGCGACAATCATGGTTTCACCAATTGCCCGCGAAACCCCGAGAACGACGGCGGCAATGATGCCGGACAGCGCCGCGGGAAACACAACCCGAATCGTGGTCTGCATCTTGTTCGCGCCAAGCGCTGCCGACCCTTGTCGCATCGCGACCGGGACGGCGCTCATCGCGTCTTCGCTGATGGAGGCGATTGTGGGAATGATCATGACGCCCATCACGACACCGGCGGCGAGAACACTGAACGATTCGGTTGGCAGTTGCAGCCATTCGCGGAATACGACGGTCTGCACGAAAATGAGGGCGAAGTAGCCGTAAACGACGGTGGGAATGCCGGCCAGCACTTCGAGAATCGGTTTCAGCACGCTGCGCGAGCGCGGGTGAGCGTACTCTGAAAGGTAAATCGCCGCACCCAACCCGAACGGAACTGCGACGGCAAGCGCAATCACAGTAGTCCACGCGGTGGCGGTCACGAGTGGCACGACGCCGAACGATGCGTCCGCAAACCGAGGCGCCCATCGATCTCCAAAGAGGAAGTCAAAGACGGGGATCTGCGCGAAGAACGAGATGGAAGGAACCGCCAGGGCGATGAGGATTGCTACGGTGATAAGCACCGTAAGGAGAGAAGCGATTCGGAAGGCTCCGAGAATCGCTCGTTCCGCGGGTCGTGACTTTGTGTTAAGAGATGTCAACCCCGACGGGTTGCCACGAACGGGCAAACCAGCCGGGGTTGACATTGTGCTCATGTGTTAGATGCTACTTAGCCGATTGACGCGAGCGCTTCAGCCGCAACTGCAGCCTGGTCGGCGGTCAGCGGGATGAACGTTGCGAGAGCAGCAACCTCGGCCTGGTTTTCCATGTAGAAGTCAACGAAGCTCTTGACCTGAGGCTTTTCCATGTACGAGGTGTTCTTCACGTAGACAAAGAGCGGGCGTCCGAGGGGCGTGTAGCTGCCGTCCTGGACGGTTGCTTCGGATGCTCCGACACAGCCTGCTCCACCGTCGACGTCGACCGCGCGTACGAGGTCAGCGTTTGCAGTGACGTACGAGAGGCCGAAGAAGCCGAGGCCACCTTCAGCACCCGAGATTCCCTGGACGAGGACGTTGTCGTCTTCCGAGGGGCTGTAGTCGGTGCGGATTGCGCCTTCTTCACCGTTGATCTCATCGGTGAAGTAATCGAACGTTCCCGAGTCGGTTCCGGGGCCGAACAGAGCGAGCTCAACATCGGGGAATGACTTGTCAACCTGCTTCCACGAGGTGATCGTGCCTTCGGCGTCGGGCCCCCAGATGGTGTTCAGCTGTTCGACAGTGAGGCACTGTGCGAAGGTGTTGCCGACGGGGACGACAACGGCGAGGCCGTCGTTGGCGACGATGATTTCGGTGAACTCGATACCGGCTTCGGCGCAGATTGCGGCTTCTTCTTCCTTGATGGGACGCGATGCGTTCGAGAGGTCGGTTTCACCCGCACAGAACTTTTCGAATCCGCCGCCTGTACCAGAGGTTGCGACGGTGACGTTGATCTCGGGGGAAGCGTCGCGGAAGAGAGTAGCGGCAGCTTCGGTGAGGGGGGCCACGGTCGAGGATCCGTCGGCTACGACATTGGTCGTATCGACATCTTGGCCACCGCAACCGGTGAGTACGAGGGCTGCGACTGCCGCGGTAGCGGCGAATCCAGCGAGAGAAATTGCTTTCACAATTTTCCTTTCATTTGGGTTTCGTTGAATTGTTCCAACGTTGCCAATCGAACAAGACCGATATGAA
Source organism: Gulosibacter massiliensis (assembly GCA_945949175.1). Classification (GTDB taxonomy): domain Bacteria; phylum Actinomycetota; class Actinomycetes; order Actinomycetales; family Microbacteriaceae; genus MWH-TA3. The sequence goes on from CAMFDU010000024.1 coordinate 10,788, forward strand.
CAGAGGGTAAACATCACGCTACTTTTAGGGACACAAATTTCGCTCCGCCTCCAGGATTCGAACCTAGACCGAACATCTCCAAAGGATGCCGTGCTGCCATTACACTAAGGCGGACCGCCACGAAGGGCAATCCCATTCTGCCCGAAATTTTTGCCGAGTACGGCGCTTCGGCGAACACGCCGAGTGCCTAGTGCCAGAATGGTCTCATGACCGATGCTTCTCTTGCCGTGGTGATTCTCGCCGCCGGTGAGGGGACGCGGATGAAATCCGCCACGGCCAAGGTTTTGCACCCCATCGCGGGAGTTCCGATGATCGGTCACGTGTTGTCGGCAGTCGCTGCTCTTCATCCCGCACACACCGTCGCGGTTGTGCGTCACGAGCGCGACGCGGTCGCTGGAGCGATCGCGGAATTGTCCGATGGTGTTGTCATCGTCGACCAAGACGCGGTTCCGGGAACGGGTCGAGCCGTCGAGCTCGCGCTTGCGGCTTTAGACAGTTTTGACGGTGACGTCGTTGTCGTATCGGGGGATGTTCCGCTGCTGGATGCCGAGACCCTGACCGACCTTATCGATGAACATCGGCAACGCGAACGAGCCGCATCGGTCCTCTCCGCGCTCGTCGACGACCCGTCGGGATATGGCCGAATCGTGCGTGATGAGGCCGGAGAATTCCGTCGCATTGTTGAACACAAAGACGCCGCCGAAGACGAACTGGGAATTTCCGAAATCAATTCGGGAACTTATGTGTTCCGGGCGTCAGCGCTCAAGACCTCGCTTACCAAGGTTGGCACCAAAAATTCGCAGGGTGAAAAATACCTGACGGATGTCATCGAACTGCTTGTGAACGACAGTCTTACTGTTGGCGCGAACCCCGTTTACGAGGCCTGGGTCGTCGCGGGGGTCAACGACCGCGCGCAATTGTCGGACGCGCAGGCCAGGCTCAACGCAATGATTGTGCGCGGACACCAACTGAACGGTGTCAGCATTGACGACCCGGCGACAACCTGGATCGACCGCGGTGTGTCCATCGAGCCCGACGCCCACATCTTGCCCGGCACGTTCCTCAAAGGTGCGACGAGCATCGCGTGTTGCGCGACGATCGGTCCCGACACGACGCTGCGCGATTGCGAGATCGGTGAAAACGCGACCGTCACTCGAACCGATGCGACGCTTGCGGTCATCGAAGCGAACGCCACGGTCGGTCCGTTTTCGTACCTGCGTCCCGGAACCGTCCTCGGTGACGGCGGCAAGATCGGCGCGTTTGTCGAGACCAAGAACGCTCAAATCGGCCGCGGAAGCAAGGTTCCGCACTTGTCGTATATCGGCGATACGACGGTCGGCGACAATTCGAACATCGGTGCCGGAACCATCACCGCCAACTATGACGGTGTTGCCAAGCACCCAACGGTTATCGGATCGCACGTTCGCACCGGTTCACACAATGTCTTCGTCGCTCCGGTAACGATTGCAGATGGCGCCTACACGGCCGCCGGAACCGTTGTTCGACGAAACGTCCCAGCGGGGTCGCTGGGAATGACGGTTGTGCAACAGCGCAACGTCGAAGGTTGGGTCGAAAACAATCGATCAGGCACTGCGTCCGCCGAGGCCGCGACTCACGCGAAAAAGGAAAGCGAGTAGTCCAATGAACAACATGGAGTTGGCGGGCAAGAAAAAGCTCATTCTCATTTCGGGCCGAGCCCACCCCCAACTCTCACAGGACATTGCTGATGAGCTCGGAATCTCGTTGTTGCCCACGGACGCCAGAACCTTTGCCAATGGCGAGATTTATGCGCGATTCGACGAGAGCGTGCGCGGAACGGATGCGTTCGTTATTCAGTCGCACTGTAACCCCATCAACGAATGGCTGATGGAACAGCTCATCATGGTCGACGCTCTTAAGCGCGCGAGCGCCAAGCGCATTACCGTCGTCGCGCCGTTCTATCCCTACGCCCGCCAGGACAAGAAGAGCCGAGGGCGTGAGCCGATTTCCGCGCGCCTCATCGCTGATCTATTCAAGACCGCCGGAGCCGACCGCATCATGTCGGTCGACATTCACGCTCCTCAGATTCAGGGATTCTTTGACGGACCGTTTGACCACCTGTTCGCGATGCCGCTCTTGTTGGAACACTGTCGCGCGCAACTGGATTCGTCCACTCTGACCGTGGTGAGCCCCGACATGGGCCGCGTTCGTGTTGCCGACATTTGGAGCGACAAGCTCGGCGCACCTCTCGCGCTCATCCACAAGCGTCGTGACCCCAAGGTCGCGAATCAGGTCTCGGTGCACGAAATCGTCGGTGAGGTCGAGGGCCGCGTGTGCCTCATTGTCGATGACCTCATCGACACGGGTCGCACAATCGTCAAGGCTGCCGAGGCGCTCAAGAACGCCGGCGCTAAGGGAGTTGTCGTGGCCGCGACACACGCAGTGTTCTCTGACCCAGCGACTGAAATCTTGCAGTCCGACTTCATCGACAAGGTTGTCGTGACAGACTCTCTGCCGATTCCCGAAGAAAAGCGTTGGGACCGGCTGGAAATCCTGTCGATCGCCCCGACCATCGCGACGGCAATTCGCGAGGTCTTCGGCGAGGGCTCGGTCACCGGAATGTTCGACGGGGCTGCGTAACACTCGACTTCTTGTTTTTCGGGGCGCGCTAAAAACCGAAAATCTCAGTCCGCAAGAGGAATCGTGATGCTGGCGATGGGCAGTCGCTCGGCCCGGAAACTGTTGACGTTGTCGTTCGAGGGATAGCCCATAGCAATTCCGCACAGCAACTTGTATTGTTTCGGCACGGTGAATTCGGCCCGAACCGGGTCGGACCAGACCGCGAGTGCTCCTTGGGCGCAGGTGCCGAAGCCTCGGGCGTGAGCGGACAGGATCAGGTTCTGCATGAACAGGCCCGCATCGGACACTGCGTAAGTCGGCAAGCCTTTGTGGGTGAAGACGAAGATTGCAACGGGCGCACCGAACATGTCGAAATTTCGCGCCCATTGCTCGTCGCGACCGACTTTATCGCCCCGCGCAACTCCGAGATGCGTGTAAAGGTCACGCCCGATCTTGTTGCTGCGTGGTTTCAGGTCGGCGGGATACGGGCGCCACACCCGATAGTCGCTTGTTGGCAGACCGTCGCGCTTGAGGAAGAACTTCACCTTGTCCCACCACGAACCGCGTAGCGCCTTTGACGCGATGTCCCACCGGCGCTGCAACTCGGTCGAAATCCGATTCCGAACCTCCCCCGTCGCCACCGCAACCATGTACGGGCGGGTGTTCGACCAGCTCGGGGCGGTCATCGCGTCCGTGAGGATTGCGTCGATAGCTTTCTGCGGAACCGACTTCGACACGAAGTCGCGGGTGCTGCGACGCGACGCGAGGAACGTGCTGAATGCGGAGGATTCCATAGTTGCCATTGTGCCGTTCGACGGGCAGCGACTATTTCAGCTCAGCCAAAACCTGATCGATAATTGCCAACCCGCGACGCGCCTCTTCCTCGGTGATGACACACGGCGGGACGACATGCAGACGGTTGTCGGCCATGAATGGGACGAGACCGGCCGCGAACAGAGCCGTCCGAAGCTTCCCCATCCACGCTGCATCAACGGGAGTGCGTGTTTCGCGATTGGTGACAAACTCGACGGCCCAGAAGACTCCGGAACCGCGGACTTCTCCGATGACCTCGTGTTTGGTCTGCAGTTCGCGAAGTCCGGGGCCGAGAACATTGGCACCGATGGAACGGGCGTTCTCGATGATGCCTTCGTCCTCCATCGCGGTAATCGCGGCGACGATGCTGGCGGTCGCGAGCGGGTGACCCGAATAGGTGAGACCGCCGGGGAAGACGCGGTCGTCAAACGTTTTCGCGATGTGATCGGCGATCAGCACCCCACCGACGGGGATGTAGCCCGAGTTGACGCCCTTCGCAAAGGAAACGAGGTCGGGGACGACGTCGAAGGCGTCGAACGCGAACCACTCACCGGTTCGGCCGAAGCCGGCCATGACCTCGTCGAGGATGAGGACAATTCCGTACTTATCCGCGAGGGCTCGGACGCCCTTGAGGAATCCGGGCGGGGGAGTCAGGATTCCCGCGGTGCCGGGAACCGTCTCGAAAAGGAACGCCGCGATGGATTCCGACCCCTGCGCTTGAATGACGCGCTCGAGGTGGTGCAATGCGCGCTCGGATTCTTGTTCAGGAGTGGTCGACCAGTATTCGGTTCGGTAAAGGTACGGGCCGAAGAGGTGCAGGTGACCGCGAGCATATTCATTGGGGATGCGGCGCCAGTCGCCCGTCGCGACGATGGCCGCCCCCGTGTTGCCGTGATACGAGCGGTAGAACGAGATGACCTTGTCGCGGCCCGTGTGAATCCGTGCCATACGAACCGCGTTTTCGACCGCGTCGGCGCCTCCGTTGGTGAAGAACACCTTGTGGAAGTTGGCGGGGGCGTGGTCGAGAATCTTTTGGGCCGCGAGTGCCCGCATGTTGTTCGCGTGAGCCGGTGCGACCGTCGTGAGGATATCAGCCTGCGCCTTGATCGCCTCGACGACCTTGGGGTGCTGGTGTCCGATGTTGACGTTGACGAGCATGCTCGAGAAGTCGAGGTACTTATTGCCCTCGTAATCCCACACCTCGCAGCCCTTACCGCCCGCGATAACAAACGGCGCGAGCGTCGACTGGGCCGACCACGAATGGAACACCGAGCCGGTGTCGGCCGATCGAACGGCGTCGTTTTTGGTGGGTGTGCGGAGCGAATCGTTCATGCCACTACTTTAGAAGATTCCGGGCGGCGGGAAATTGCATTTGCATTTCGTGATGGTGGGAGGAGTTTCGTCGCGGTGGTGGACAAAGCGTGAAATCAGTGTGTATCTTCCGCCCCGACCTCTGTGCGATCGCCCGACCACAGCGTGTGGAACGTGCCGGGCTTGTCGATTCGCTTGTAGGTGTGAGCTCCGAAGAAGTCGCGCTGACCTTGGATGACGGCGGCGGGCAGGCGGTCGGCACGAAGTCCGTCGTAGTAAGACAGTGACGAGGCGAATGCGGGGGCGGGGATTCCGGCCTCGGTCGCGGCGATAACGACGCGGCGCCACGCAGCCTGAGCACCAGAGACAGCCTTTGCAAAGTAGGGCGCCGCCATCAACAGTGCGAGAGATTCGTTCGCGCGGTAGGCCTCGGTGATGGGGTTCAGGAACTGGGCGCGAATGATGCAGCCGCCACGCCAGATGCGGGCGACCTCGCCGAGGTTGATGTTCCAGTTGTACTCTGCTGCGCCGGCGCGAATCGCGTCGAAACCCTGCGAATAAGCCACAATTTTGGAAGCGTAGAGGGCTTGGCGGACGTCCTCGATGAACGCATTGGCGTCTTTCACCGCGAACGAGTCGGGGCCTGGGAAAGCTTTCGCCAACGAGCGTTGTTCGGCGTGAGACGACAGCCCACGTGCGAACACGGCTTCGGCAATCCCAGAAACGGGCGTTCCGAGCGACAGCGCGGTCTGAACGGTCCAGACGCCCGTTCCCTTTGACCCCGCCTCGTCGAGGATGACGTCCACGAGCGGCTTGCTGGTGGACGCGTCGACCTGGCGCAGAACTTCGGCGGTGATCTCGATCAGATACGACTCGAGTTCGCCCTTGTTCCACTCGGTGAACACGTCAGCGATTTCCGCGGGGGACTTGCCTGTGCCGCGACGGATGAGGTCGTAGGCCTCGGCGATCAATTGCATGTCGGCGTATTCGATGCCGTTGTGAATCATCTTGACGAAGTGACCGGCGCCGTCGGTGCCGATGTGAGTGACGCAGGGCTCGCCGTCAACGACCGCTGCAATCGACTTGAGGATTGGCCCGAGCGTTTCCCACGCCTCGGCCGAACCGCCGGGCATAATGGATGGCCCCAGCAGGGCGCCTTCTTCGCCACCCGAGATACCGGCTCCAACAAAGTTTATTCCAGTCTCGCGAACCGCCTTTTCGCGACGAATCGTGTCGGTGAATAGCGCGTTTCCGCCGTCGACGATGATGTCGCCTGGCTCGAATACCTCGCACAGTTGGTCGATGACCGCGTCGGTTCCAGCGCCCGCCTTGACCATTATGATCGCGGTGCGGGGTTTCGAGAGGGACGCGGCGAATTCCTGAATCGTCTTCGCCGCCACAAAGTTTGCGTCGGGGTGAACGTCGACGAGGTGTTCCGTCTTGTCCCACGACCGGTTGTACACCGCGACGCGGTTGCCCTCGCGACTGGCGAGGTTACGGGCCAGATTCGAGCCCATGACCGCGAGACCGACGACACCGATGTTGGCCTGAGACATTCACACTCCGTTCGAGACATCCAGAGAGAAAACGCGTGGAAATCAATTACCAGCCTATCCGATAGGCTGAAACCGAACTTCGGCGAGGGATTTACGAATCCGTGATCGACGCGGTGGGCGGACCTGGTCTTCCTCACGCTTCGGGCGTTCGAGTTGAAACACA